>CAYGMW010000278.1:0-4193 GCA_964350975.1 uncultured Acidimicrobiales bacterium
ACGGCGCCAGGAAGGTGGGGTGACGCTGCGGCCGCCACCAGGTCGTCCATCGTGAGGCCGGCGCCGCTCGTGGTGCCGACAGCCGCCGCAATCAGGGCCAACGCGGCCCTCAGCTCGACCAGAAGATGCCGCCCTTGTGGTACCGAACCCGGGGCGGGTGAGTCAGCGAGACCGCATGCCAAGACGAGGCCGATACCGCTGTTCGGTACGAGCCCTGGTGTGAACGCGGTCCATCCAGGCAACGTCAGCACCAGGTCGGAAGCGACTCGGCTGCGGCGCTCCAGGTCGGTGGCAAGGGCTCGCCACAGTGCCGCGACCGTGTCGAGTTCGTCGGCGGGCGATGTCCCGAGCGCGACGGCCGAAGCGCTTCGGGCCGCGCTGGCCGACAGCGACTCAGCGGTTACCCCGGCGCGTCGCAGCTGGGTCGCGAACGCCAACGCCTGTTGCGGATCGAGACCGATGTAGTGGTGCTTGGTCATGGTCACCACTCAGCCCATTTCGGAGCGGGCGACGGCCGCGCCGGCGGACGCGGTGGCCGCCCTGGTTCGGTCCAGACGTCGGGCTCGGTGTGATGACGATGATTCGCGACATTCCACGAGGACAGGTCGGCCGAGTACTGCCGCTCGGCGACCCGGTACGCAGTCCAGGTTGCCTCCGCCGTCCGGCAGACCTCGGCTCGCCATCGGCAGGTGGCAGCAAGGTCGCGCCATTGGGCCGAGATGTGATGGCAGCGACGAAGGGTGTGCGACATCACCGACTCGATATGGGCACCCAAGCGACCGCCCTGGACTGCATCGTGGGTTGGCCAATGAGAGAGGTGCTGGGTGACCTGTTCGACCTCGGCGGCGGTGGTGTCGAACAGGTCGGCCGCAGCGTCATAGTCGGTGGCGTGAGGCATTGGAGGTGACCTCGGCCGGTTAGGAGAGTCCCTGGTTCATGGCCATGTCGAGGGTGGTTCGTTGGGCGTCGACGGCGCTCGCCATGGCTTCGGTCGAGTCGTGGGCTCGCAGCAATGAGGTGTGCAAGGTGGCCTGGAACGACTCGAGGGCGTCGGCCATGGCGTTGATATTGCTCTGGAACTGTTCGAAGGTGGCCCTGGTTGCGCTGTCGACCTCGCCGAGCGCCGCGCCGAACTCGTGGCTGGCGTCGAGGAATCGCTGCTGGTTGGCGCCCGTCCAGGTGGCGGTGCGGGCGTGTTCGCTCGACCGCAGAACACTCGAGTTCAGCAGGTCGAGTGCCCCGGTGATGGCCCGAAACGACTGTGCTGCGGCATCGCGGCAGGCGGTGACCACGGCCGTGGTTTGGCTTCGGGCGTCGGTGTTGGTATCGCCAATGGTGGCCGCCGTGGTGCGCAGCTGGCTGGCGAGGGCTTCGAGGTCGTCGAGTTGGGCGCCGAGCATGGTCATGGTGTGGATCCTGTTCTGTTGGTCACGGATTCGAAGACAGGAACATAGCCCATAAACATTGAAACAACATAAAAAGTACTGAAAAGGAAGTACATCTGTCAGTATGTGTCGATGAACATCATCCGATTCGTTGTGGCGACCGAGCCCAACCAACCAAACGGGCCGTGGCTGACGGCCGATCTCACGGCGATTGCACGGCCGGGCGCCACCATTGCTGAGCTGGCTGCGGCATGCGGCAGCGACGCGGCCACCTCCGACGGCGGCTACTGGATCGACGGTTCGCCCGTCTGTGGCTCGAGCGCCATCGCCAGTGCTGATCACACCAGTACTGGCCTCGCGGACGGCTCGACGTTCACCATTGGTGCAGTTCCCTACGGTGCGGCGCAGGACGCGTCGAGCGGGCGTGAGGCCATGGTGACGCTTGGCCCCAGTGCCGGACGGCGCGTGACGGTTCCGGCGGCTGGCACTCGGGCAATTGGGCTGCCCACAGGTGGGCTCGAAGTGCTCCCAGATGTGGCCCCGGCCGCTGGTCGGGTGGTGCATCGAGTCCCTCGGCTCGCGATGGGCCCTCCCATCGACCTCGAAGTTGCCCAGCCAACGCCTGATCCAGAGCCCAGCCGTGCGGACCGCCCCTCGCTCATCACCCTGGCTGCGCCGATGCCGGTGGCGGTGATTTTGGCCCTCGTGTTGAGCCCCACCATGTTGTTGTTTGCGCTCAGCGGGCCCGTGCTTGCCGGCGCCCGCTGGTGGGATACGTCGCGCCGCTACCGGCGCCTGCGCTCTGCCTGGCAGGCCAACATCGACGCCGCGGCGGTGGCCCACGCTCGCGAGGTTGAGCGTCGGGTCCGGCTCGAAGCCGAACGCCGCCGAGCCGAGCACCCGACTATTGCGTCGGTGGCCAATCGCATCGCCCGCGTCGACCCCCGACTGTGGGAGCGCACGATCACCGACGCCGACGTTGGCAAGGTTCCGATTGGTGTTGGCACTGTGGTGGATCCGTCGGTGGGGGTTCGGATCGAACGGGTGCCCGTGGTTGCCGATCTGGCGTCGACATCGGTCGGGGTGGTGGGGCCTCATGAGGTGGCCGCTGGTGTGGCGCGGGCCATGGTGGTCACCGCCGCCGCCCTCGTTGCCCCAACCAGTCGACCCATCGCTCTGCTCGATTCGGGCCTCGGGGGCGATGCTGGTTCGGGTTTGGAGGCGCTGAGCTGGTTGCCCCACGTGAGCGCCGAGCTCATCGGGTGCGATGTGGCGTCGTGCGAGCGCGTCGCCGAACAGCTCGACCACCTCAGCGGCGGTGCCGCCGAGGTTCGACCCGTGGTCGTCGTTGCCGATGTCGGCCTGTGGCGGGCACTCTCGGCCACCACGCGCCGCTCATTTGACCGGTGCGCCCTGATCGTGGTGGCGTCGGGCGCCGATGAGTTACCCGCGGCGTGCCGCTACATCGTCGAGGTCGATTGGGCCGCGGCGATGGTGTGCTGGGACCTCAACGGCGACCCTGGGGGCGTTCGCGGTCTGGCGACGAGCCTCACGTCATCGCGAGCCACGGCGCTGGCCCGGTCGATGGCGCCCCTCGTCGACGCCGACGCCCGCCGCGTGGGGAACGACCTGGTGGGTGAAGCCGATCTGGCATCACTGGTGCCCTCGTTCGATCAGGCCGCTTCGATTGTTGAGCGGTGGCAGCACAACGAGTTCGGGTCCTCGCTCGCGGTGCCGGTTGGTTGGTCGATGGGCCAGGCCCGCACGCCTGTCACCATCGACCTGTGCGCCGATGGGCCCCACGGGCTCGTGGCCGGCACGACCGGGTCGGGCAAGAGCGAATTGCTGAGGTCGTGGGTGGTGTCGTTGGCGTTGCACCACAGCCCGTCGGCGGTCCAGTTCGTGCTGGTCGACTACAAGGGCGGGGGAGCCTTCGACGAGTGCGCGGGCCTGCCCCACACCGCGGCCGTCATCACCGACCTCGATGCCCATCTTGGTCACCGGGCACTGCGAAGCCTCCAGGCCGAGGTGAAGCGGCGCGAGGTCAGGTTTCGGGCCGCTGGGGTGTCCGACATGGACGACTATCGGGCCCGCCGCCGCGATCTGGCCCGGCTCGTCATCGTCGTCGACGAGTTCGCGACCCTGGCCGCTGAGCTGCCCGAGGTGCTCGACGCCTTGGTCGATGTCGCCCAGCGGGGTCGCAGCCTCGGCATCCATCTCGTGCTGGCCACCCAGCGACCAGCGGGAGTGCTCGACGCCAAGATTCGGGCCAACACCAATCTGCGAATCGCACTGCGGGTGCACGACGACAGTGACAGCATCGATGTCATCGGTCGGCCCGACGCCGCCCGGCTCAGTCGGCACCGACCGGGGTCAGCGGTGATGTGCTGTGGCCACGACGAGCCTGTCGCGTGGCAGGCCGCGATGGCAACGGGGCCGTATCGCCCGGCTCGACCCTCAGTCGAGGTCGTCGCGACCCGCTCGCAGCGCGGTTCGGCCCGGGGGTTGCTCCCGCCGAATCAGCCAGTGAGCGACCCGACCGCCACCCAGTTGCACGCGGCCCTTGATGCCCTGAGAGAAGCGGCCGCGCTCACGGCCTCGCCGACGGCCGAGCCGCCATGGTTGCCCGAACTGCCGGCTCACTGCGATCTGGCGATGGCGCAACGTTTCGTCGACGAGGCTGCAGGCCCTCCCACGGCTGGCCTGTTGGCGGTGGCTGACGATCCTGACCATCAGCGCCGGTGTCCGGTCTGGTTCGACCCCAACGCGGGCCACCTGCTGGTCTATGGCGTCGACGGGTCCGAGACG
>CAYGMW010000279.1:0-4188 GCA_964350975.1 uncultured Acidimicrobiales bacterium
GCCCAGTGGAACTACTCGATGTCGACCGATGTAGTGGGCCGGGTGATCGAGGTCGTGTCGGGTCAGCTCCTACGAGCCTACCTCCAGCAGAACATCTTAGCTCCCCATCGCATGGTCGACACCGGGTTTCATGTGCGAGAGGAGAACCATCACCGATTCTCGTCGAACTATTTCCCGAATCCGGCCACGGGGCTCGCGACCTTGATGGACGCATCGACCACCAGCCCGATGCGCAAGCCCGCCATCTTCGAAGGTGGCGGGGGAGGGTTGGTGTCGACGATGGCCGACTACCACCAGTTCTGTCTCATGCTGATGAACAAGGGCACGTTGGGCGGCCAGCGCATCATTGGTCGCAAGACCCTCGAGTTCATGACCCTCAACCATCTGCCCAACGGCGGTGATCTGGTGTCGTGTGGCACGCCGCTGTTCAGCGAGACGCCCTATGACGGCGTGGGCTTTGGCCTCGGGTTCTCGGTACAGATGAGCCCGGCGGCGTCCCAGGTCGTGTCGAGCCCCGGCGAGTTCGCATGGGGCGGCGCGGCGTCGACCGCGTTCTGGTGCGACCCGGCCGAAGACCTCCATGTCATCTTCTTGACCCAGCTCACCCCGTCGAGCCACCACCCAATCCGGCCCGAGCTCAAACAGCTCATCTACGGGGCCCTTGACTGAGGCGGGACTTTGCCGTCCATTCGTAGTGTTCAATACTGCAACACCGCCTACAGCACTGGTTGATTGAGTAATGCACAACTACGACATGATCATCGTCGGGACCGGTTCGGGAAACTCGATCCCGGGCCCCGAGTTCGACGACTGGAACATCGCCATTGTCGAAAAGGGTGTCTTCGGCGGCACCTGTCTGAACGTGGGGTGCATCCCATCGAAGATGTTCATCTATGCCGCCGACCTGGCGTTGCAGGCCCGCGACGCGTCGAAGTATGGGCTCGACACGAGCCTGAATGCAGTCCACTGGCGCGACATTCGCGACCGAGTGTTCGGCCGAATCGACCCGATCGCTGAAGGTGGCGAGCGGTACCGAACCGGCGACGAATGCCCGAACATCACGGTGTACAAGGGCCATGGCGCCTTCACCGACGAACGGGTGCACGGCGACCAGCGGGTCGTTGAGGTCAATGGCACCAAGCTGACGGCACCGACGATTGTGCTGGGGGCTGGAGCTCGGGTCCACGTTCCACCGATCGACGGCATTGACCCGAGCCGCGACGCTCCGGTTGTTCCCTATGAGACGTCGGATTCAGTGATGCGGCTCGACGAGCTGCCTGGGTCGATGATCGTGCTCGGCGGCGGCTACATCGCCAACGAGCTGGGCCATGTGTTTTCGGCCTTCGGCGTCGACGTCACCATGGTCAACCGCAGCCGGGCGCTGCTGCGCAACGAAGACGACGACATCTCGAAGCGTTTTACCGAGGTCATGGCGACCCGGATGGACGTGCGTCTCGGCACCCGTCACCACGCGGTGCGCCAACTCGACGATGGCCGCATCGAGATGACCTATCGCGATATCGACACCGACGAGACCTTTGTTGTGGTTGGCGATGTGCTGTTGGTGGCAACGGGTCGGGTGCCCAACGGGGATCTGCTGAATCTTGACGGAGCCGGGCTCGAGCACCTGAGCCATCGCCTCACGGTCGACGACGCTGGCCGCACCAATGTTCCGGGCATCTGGGGTTTTGGCGACCTGAGCAACAAGCTGCAGCTCAAGCACTTGGCCAATCTTGAGATGCGCAACGTCAAGCACAACATCTTGCACCCCGACGACGTGCGCACGACTCGTTATGACCTGACTCCGCACGCGGTGTTCAGCAATCCCCAGATCGCGTCGGTTGGTCTGACCGAACGCGACGCCCGCGACGCCGGCATCGACGTCATGGTGGCCACCAAGGACTATGGCGCCACGGCCTATGGCTGGGCCATGGAGGACCACACCAGCTTCGTGAAGCTCGTGGCCGACGCCTCAACTCGCAAGCTGGTCGGGGCTCACATCATTGGCCCTCAGGCGGCGACGCTCATCCACCAGCTGATCCAGGGCATGGCCTTCGATCAGACCGTCGACGAGATGGCCGCCGGGTTCATGTACATCCACCCGGCCCTCAACGAGGTGGTCGAAAACGCCCTGCTCGAGTTCTAGCCAAAGGGGACGGCGATGTCGCCGAGGGCCATTCGGAGGGGCCAGACGGCGAACAGCACCGCGACGTTGGCGAGAGCGATTCGTTCGCCATGGCGACGGCTCCAGCGGCCGACTGCCACCGGTGCGATCACTACCGCGAGCACCAACACCGCAACCTGAACTGCGATCAAGGTCGCAATGGGGTGCTGGACCCACGCGGCCCCGAGATCGCCCCGCACCGCCATGGCCACGGCCCGAGTGCCTCCGCACGCAGGGCAGTAGCCGCCGGTGAGGTGTCGAAACGGGCACAACACCAGGCCATCATCGGTGCCTCCGGCCAGTGCGACCACAGCACCGCCGACGATCACCCCACCAGCGAGTAAGCGATCGCCGGTCGCTTCGCCGAACCGGGCCGCCAGCTTCGATGGGGGCCGATGGACAGCGGTCATGACGTGACGGTCACCGTCGAGCCAATGCTGACGAGGGCGACGAGGCCGACGATGGCCACAACAGCAAGAACGAGAATGATGGTGCCGATCAGGCCAACGACGAACGCGGCTTGTGCCGTGCCACGGTCGTTGGGGTTGCCGACGCCGCGGTCGATCTCGTCGCGCCGATTCTTGCCGGCAATCATGCCGAACGGTGCGAGCACCCCACACATGACGAGCCCCAGAATCGACAAGACCAGCGCCGTGGCAGGTGACGTGCCCGAAGACGGGATGTACTGGGGTGCCACAAACGGGGTCTGGCTGTAGGGGTTCTGCACATATGGACCCTGTGCATACGGGCCCTGAGTAAAGGCGTTCGGGTTTTGGACGTATTGGTCCTGGTTTGGTGGCACTTGGCCGCCCGAAGGCTCCGGAGGTGGCTCCGGATGGCTACCCATGGATCTGCATCAAGAAGGCGCCAATGGCGGTATTCACCATTTCGGGGTGTGTCATGTTCGGTGCGTGGGCCGCACCCGGCACCCGAACCAGACCACGCGGGTGGGGCACTGCAGCCTGCAGCGCCTCGGCGTGGGTGATGTCGATCGATTCGTCGTTCTCGCCATGGATTGACAACACCGGGCAAGCAATCTCGCCCATGCGGTCGGTGATGTCGTCGCGGTCAAACAAGGTTTGGGCCGGGAACAGGATCGATTGACGATCGCGTGCTTCCCAGATGTCGATCCAGATCTTGTTGAGTTCGGGTTCGCCGAGGATCAGGTTGGCGACGTATTCGCCAATGTCGCCCAACGGGGCACCACTGACCCAGTGGTCGATCATCATCTGGCGGCCAGCATTGACCTCAGGCGGGTCGACACCGGGTTCGGAGTCGATCAGTACCAGTGCCTTGACCCTCGATGGGTGGGCAAGGGCCGCGCGCAGCGACAAGAATCCGCCCTGGCTCATCCCGATGAACACGGCGTCGTCGATGCCGAGGTGGTCGAGCAGGGCCACCGCATCATCAGCTGAGTCCCAGTAGGTGAAGGGTTCGGTGGCTGGTGTCTGGCCAAAACCTCGTTCGTCCCAGGCAATACAACGGAACTCACCGGCGAAGCTGGCGACCTGTTGATCGAACATCGTGTGGTCCATCAAGAACCCGTGGCTGAACAACAGCGCAGGGCCGTTGCCTCCCGAGTCTTGGTAGAAGAGGGACTGACCGTTGACTTCAGCGACAGGCATAGACAGACGATAGCTTGACCGCCATGTGGCGTACCGAACTGACGACGCCCAGCCGCCAGGTTGGAGTGGTTGAGACCTGATGACTGCGGCTCGTATCCCTCACCCCGATCTTCCTGTTGACGCCCTCGACAAGCCGAGCCTGATCGACGTGTTGACCCTCGAACGGCTCGAGCATGACATCTTCAGGGGCTGGAGCCCGGCCAAGCGGCTCACCAGGGTGTTCGGCGGTCAGGTCGCCGCTCAGGCCATTCGGGCCGCCCAGGAAACCGTCGACGATGATGGTCTGCAGCTCCACAGCCTCCACGCGTACTTCCTGCGAGGCGGCGACTGGCGCCAACCGATCCTGTTCAGGGTCGACCGCATCCGCGACGGCCGCAGTTTTGTGACCCGCCGGGTGGT
>CAYGMW010000280.1:0-2891 GCA_964350975.1 uncultured Acidimicrobiales bacterium
ATGGCGACGGGACCAAGGCCGAAATCAGCACCGATCTCAAGGTCACCGGCAAGGTGGCTCAGTTTGGTCGTGGCGTGATGGCTGACGTCAGCGAAAAGCTGCTGCTGCAGTTCGTCGACTGCCTGGAAGGCAAGCTCATCGAGGCCAAGGCCGCACCCGCAGCCGAGCCAGCCGCCGAAGCCGCAGCCGTTGTTGCTGAGTCAGACGAACCGGAAGCCGTTGCTGCCCCGGTTACCGAAGCACCAGCGGCACCCGCTGGGCCGCGCAAGATCAATATGCCCGAAGCCAAGCCAGTCGACCTGCTCGATACGGCCGGCGCGCCGGTGTTCAAGCGGCTCGCGCCAGTGCTCGCAATTGTGCTGGTGCTGATACTGCTGCGTCGCCTCCGGGGCTAACCCCCGAATTTCTGCCACCGAAAACCGGCGCTACCACCCCGAGTTTCGTTGGCAGGAGCGGGTTGGGCTAGGCGACGGAGCGAGCGAGTTCCTTGATGGTGGTCATGCCGTGGGCGGCCTTGATGAGGCCGTCCTGGCGCAGGGTGATCATTCCCTCTTTGACGGCCTGCTTCTTGATCTCGGCGGCTGATTCGTGACGCAGGATCATTTGCTGGATCTCTGGAGAGATGAGCATCACCTCATGCACACCGAAGCGGCCCTTGAAGCCGTTGTTGCTGCACTTTGAGCAGCCAACGGGTTTCATCCAGTTGGCTTCGGTGATGTCTGATGACCGGATGAGGTCGTCGCGCCAACCAGCAGCTTTCAGCGCCGCTGGATCTGGAACGTCCGGAACCGCACATTCCTTGCACAGGCGGCGGGCAAGACGCTGAGCCACCACGCACGTGATGGCTGCGGTCACCATGAACGGCTCGATACCCATCTCGATGAGACGCAGGGGAGTCGAGGCCGCGTCGTTGGTGTGCAAGGTCGACAACACCAAGTGACCAGTGAGGGCGGCTTCTGCCGCAATCTGGCCGGTCTCACGGTCACGGATCTCGCCGACCAGGACGACGTCAGGGTCGGCACGCAAGATTGCCTTGAGCGACGACGCGAACGTCAGGCCCGCTTTGGCGTTCATCTGCATCTGCTTGATGCCGTTGATCCGGTATTCGACGGGGTCTTCGACGGTGACGATCGCCGTGGTGGGATCGTTCAACGCGTTCAGGGTCGAATACAGCGTGGTGGTCTTACCGGAACCAGTTGGTCCGGTCACGAGCACGCCACCAGCAGGCTTGTTGAACGCCCATTCGAAGCGCTTCATCGAGCGCGGGTGCATGCCCAGGTCTGACAGATTGAGGCTCGTTGAGCCCTGGTCGAGAATACGCAGCACGACCGATTCGCCGTACACAGTTGGCACCGTGACGATACGGAGGTCAACAACCCGATCGCCGACTCGCAACGAGGTGCGGCCGTCCTGAGGGACACGCTTTTCGGCAATGTCGAGCTCGGCCATGATCTTGATGCGCGACAGAACACCTGACTGCACCGACTTGGGCGAACGCATGACGTCTTTGAGCACGCCATCGACGCGGAACCGGATGCGTAGCCCGTCTTCTGCGGCTTCGATGTGGATGTCTGACGCCCGCTCCTGGATGGCTCGCTTGAGCAGCAAGTCGATGAACTTGACAATCGGGCCGTCGTCGGTGAGTTCCGACATATTGGCCAGGTCAGCGCCGGCAACATTGCCGCCCATCTGATCCGCGGCTGCGCTGACAGCGGCTTCGGCCTTGCCGTCTTCGTAGATGCTGTTGATCACCCGATCAAGCTGGGCGGGTGTGGCCATGACGGGCATGATGCGCTGGCCGGTAGCGGCGCGCAGGTCATCAATCGCGAACACGTCGGATGGGTTCGCCATCGCGATCTTGAGCTTGCCCTCGGGCGTGTTCGACAAGGCAATGGCATTGATTCTCCGGGCGAGTGCCTCGGGAACCTTGCGGGCGAAGATGGGGTCTGGCGGTGTTACTTCAAGGTCGACAACCTCGATGTCTTGCTGCTCGGCCAGGGCGCGGAAAAGGGCATCTTCGAACAGGACACCGGTTTCGACCAGTACTTCGCCGAGGCGGCGTTTCGTGCGCCGTTGCTCGACGAGTGCTTCTTGAAGCTGGTCAACACTGATGATCCCGTTCGCGATCAAGATGTCGCCGAGTTGGCGTTTGGTTCGCACGGGAGAAGATGTCACCCTCGTCCTGTCGGCCGCTCGAACTGCACTTTTATGAAATCTCTCACCATCTTGTGGCCGGCCCAGGTGACGAGAGCCTGACGTTGGTGGCTAGCGTGCTCGGATGACTTGTGATGACCGAGCTGCGGTCGTAGCCCTGCTGGGTCGCGAACCCCAAGGTCAGTTCGACGTGGTTGTTCGCGACCATGAGGGTGGACCAGTGGTGTTGCGCAACGCGCCACTGCTCGACGATGGCTCGCCGATGCCAACCCGGTTTTGGCTTGTTGGTGCCCACGAGCGGCTGCTGGTGAGCCGGCTCGAGTCAGCCAACGGCGTGAAACGGGCCGAAGCCGAAATCGACCCGGACGCGATCGAGGCAACACATCAGACCTATGCCGCCGAACGCGATGCAGCCATCCCTGAGGGGCACTCGGGCCCCGTGCCTTTCGGCGGTGTCGGCGGCACCCGCCAGGGCGTCAAGTGTTTGCATGCCCACTATGGCTATTGGCTCGCTGGCGGAACCGACCCGGTCGGTCAGTGGGTTGCTGACCATCTGCACGAAGTTGACGGCACCCAATCGCCCCCGACCCGACCAGTTCAGGACCGAACGACTCCATGACTACCGATCTTGTTGGCGCGATCGATTGCGGTACCAATACGACGCGGTTGCTCATCACTGGGCCCGCCGGCGATGTGGTTCGCCGGGCTGAGATCACCGGTTTGGGTCGTGGCCTCGG
>CAYGMW010000280.1:2991-4148 GCA_964350975.1 uncultured Acidimicrobiales bacterium
CACCTCGACGACGTCGAACGCGATCTTCCCGGCGTCATGTCGGCCTCTCGGGTGATCGCCGTGGCCGGGACTGCGACCACCATGGCCGCGGTCGAGATCGGGTTGATCGACTACGACCCGGCACAAATCGATGGTTTTGTGCTCGAACGGGCTGCGGCCGAAGATGTGTTTCGCACCCTCGCGACCGAGCCGTTCGACGATCGGATCCATAATCCGGGGTTGCAGCGCGAGCGCGCTGACGTCATCGTGGCTGGGGCCGCGATCATGGTCGGAATCATGCGTTTCTTGGGTCTAGATGAGGTCATTGTGAGTGAGCGAGACATCCTCGATGGTCTGGCTGACTCGCTCGTCTCTCCATCAGGCCCGCTTGGGGCCTAAGGTCTCGGCGATGGAGCTCCACACCAGCCGATTGACGCTTCGCGGGTTGAGGGCGAACGACTTTCCCCAGTGGAGCGAGGTGCGGTTACGTTGCGCCGACTGGCTCAGGGTGTGGGAGCCTCGCCGGTCCGCTGGTGCGCCTGACCCAGCCCGCGATCCGATTGCGTTCGCGTCGCGCTGTTCGGCTCGCGAACGAGAGCGCCAGCTCGGCACCGGATACGCGTTTGGCGTGTTTCATCGCCAACAGTTCGTCGGCGAGGTCAATGTGTCGAACATCCGACGGGGCCCGTTCCAGTCGGCCGACATTGGCTACTGGGTCGACGAACAATGCGCGGGCAAAGGGTTCACACCCGAAGCTGTTGTTGGTGTGTTTTCCTATGTGTTCGACCATGCCCATCTGCACCGGGCCGAAATCGCGATCATTCCGCGCAACCAGCGCAGTCTTCGAGTGGTCGAAAAGCTCGGCATCCGCTGCGAAGGTGTGGCCCTTCAGTTCCTGGAGATCGACGGGGTGTGGGAGGACCACGCCCGGTTCGCCATCTTGCGCGACGAATGGAACGAACGACGCGAAGAACTGATGGCCTACCAGTCGTCTTGATGGTTCAGCCAGGCCTGTCCGACGTCGCAGGTGTCGGCGATGGGGCACCAACGGCACGCCGGTCCGGCCTTTTTGACCGCGGTTGACGGGTCGGCTTGGAGTTCGGCGGGCCGTTCGACCCCGGCGATGGTGCGCAGCGCTGCGGCCCAGATGAGCTCTTCGTCGACGGTTTAGGACTGGA
>CAYGMW010000281.1:0-4145 GCA_964350975.1 uncultured Acidimicrobiales bacterium
CGCTGAGGCCGCGGGTCGAGGCTTCGAAGAGCTCGTCGTGATGCTCGCACAGGGCCCCGCGCCCGATAACGAGGTCGTGGCCCGAACCATCGACATGGTGCGCGCCGACGAACGGCCGTCGGCGGTATTTGGAACGACCATCTTGCGAGCTCCGAGCGGCCGAACGGTCAGGCCCAAGAGCGCGGGCCAGATGGCCTATGCCCAAGCCATCCGCGACAACATCATTACCTTCGGGATCGGCCCGGCCGGTACGGGTAAGACCTGGCTGGCGGTGGCGCTCGCAGTTGAGGCGCTGTTGTCCAAGCAGGTCAAACGGATCGTGCTCACGCGGCCCGCGGTTGAGGCCGGCGAACGCCTCGGCTTTTTGCCCGGCGATCTCATGGCCAAGGTCGACCCGTACCTACGTCCGCTCTATGACGCCCTGCACGACATGTTTGACGCCGAAACCGCCGAGAAGCTCTATGACCGCTCGACGATCGAGGTCGCGCCGTTGGCCTTCATGCGGGGCCGCACCCTCAACGACAGTTTCATCATCTTGGATGAAGCTCAAAACACGTCGCCTGAGCAGATGAAGATGTTCCTGACCCGAGTGGGTTTTGGTTCCAAGGTCGTGGTCACTGGCGACCTCACCCAGACCGACGTGCCCGGCGGAAAGAGCGGGCTGCACGGCATCGACCGTATTCTTGGCAACATCGATGGCATCGGGTTCTGTCGGCTCGATCGACGAGACATTGTTCGCCACCGGATCGTCCAAGACATTGTTGATGCCTACGAACGCACTGATGCCAAGAAATGACACCTGAACCACCAAGTATTCGCTCGGGCCCCCAACGCGCTGGGAGGCCCGGAACCCTTGAGGTGTTCGTCGCCGACGAGCAGTCCGACATCGACATTCCGATCGATCGGTATGCCGCCCTGGCCCGGTACGTGCTCGAAACCGAAGGGGTCAGAGGCGACATCGAGTTCGCCCTGATGTTTATCGGCGAACAGGCAATGACCGACCTGAACCGAACCTATATGCACGGCGATGGCCCCACCGACGTTCTTGCTTTTCCGATCGACGACGACATGGGAGCGACCGGCCGGGCTCCTGACGCTGGGTCGCGACGCCCCGCCCAACGCGATCCCCTTCACTCAGCGGGCCCGCGGCTGCTCGGCGATGTGGTGGTGTGTCCAACGGTTGCCCTCGGGCAGGCTGCGGCGAACGCAGGCTCATATCCGGGTCATCAGGGAACCTTGCTCGACGAGATCGACCTATTGGTGGTGCATGGCATCTTGCACGTGCTCGGTCATGACCACGCCGAACCTGACGAGACCACGCTGATGCAGGCAGCCGAGCGTCGCCATCTCGCCGCTTTCGCCGAAACAAATGGGGCGTCGAGTACGCCAGGTGATACGCCATGACGTTGTTCGCAGCCATTTTGGCGATGCTGTCCTTGGCCGCAGTTGCGGCTGCGCTTCGCCTCATCGAAGCGACCTACACCCGCCTGAGTCGGGCCCGAGCGGCTGGCCTCGACGAGGTCGCCGGGACCGGCGA
This sequence comes from uncultured Acidimicrobiales bacterium, assembly GCA_964350975.1. Classification (GTDB taxonomy): domain Bacteria; phylum Actinomycetota; class Acidimicrobiia; order Acidimicrobiales; family Poriferisodalaceae; genus JAADHX01. Next base: position 1,538 of record CAYGMW010000281.1, read on the forward strand.
TCGGCTGGTGTCGTTGGTGAACGATCGGGCCAAGGTGGTTGGCCCGGCCGCCCTGATGCGGGTGCTGTGTCAGGCCGCTGTGATGACGATCGCGACCGTGGTGGCCGTGGATCGGCTCGAGACTGCTGGTGCTCTGGTGGCCTTGGTGGTAGTGGCCCCCATCTTGTTCGTACTGACCGAGGCCGTCCCTCACCGTCGAGCCGTCGAGGACAACGACCGGCTGGCAAAAGCTCTGGCGGTCACGGCGCGGCGCTTATCGACCTTTGCTCTCTTCGCGATCCCGTTGAGGCCGTTGCTCGCGATCGCGGCCCGTTTGGGTCCAACATCACCGCCTGAGCACGACCCTGAAGTCGGCGAGGACGAACTTCTGGCGCTCACCGAAGCCGCGGCTGCAAGCTTCGTGATCGACGATGGCGAAGCCGAAATCATCGAGTCGCTGATCACCTTGGGCGACACCATTGCCCGTGAGATCATGGTGCCTCGTCGCGACATGGTGACCGTGCCGGGTTCGGGCTTGGTGCGAGACGCAGTGCGTCTGGTGCTCGACCACGGATACACCCGAATCCCCGTGGTCGGCGACTCCATCGACGATGTCATCGGTGTCCTCTTGGCCAAGGACCTCATGCGGGTGCAGCTCGCGGGTCGTATTGACGCATCGTTGGCCAATGTTGGTGTCATTCGCAATATTGACTTCGTGCCCGAAAGCAAGCGGGCCGCCGATCTGATGCGTGAGATGCAGTCCACTCGTATGCACATGGTGGTCGTCGTTGACGAACACGGCGGCGTGGCGGGTTTGCTGACACTCGAAGACGTCATCGAAGAGCTCGTCGGTGAGATCGTCGACGAGTACGACGACGAACGACCACTGATCGAAGAACTCGGCGTCGACGGGTTCAGGGTGTCTGGCCGTCTGCCGATCGACGAGCTGATCGACCTACTCGGCGACGACATCCCCGAAGGCGACTGGGACACGGTGGGTGGCCTGGTGCTCCAGCTGATGGGTCATGTCCCCGAAGCTGGCGAATCAATCGAAGCTCACGGTCATCGGTTCACCGCAGAGCTGGTCGAGCAACGTCGTGTCGAGTCGATCATTGTGTGCCCGCTGGTGGCCTCTCCAGCATCGTTTGACGGAATGGTTGACGCCTCGTGAAGTCCGGATTTGTGACCTTCGTCGGGCGGCCCAACGCGGGTAAGTCGACACTGCTGAACAAGATCTTGGGCGAGAAGGTGTCGATCACCTCGAACAAGCCCCAAACCACCCGCAACCGGGTGATGGGTGTGCTGCACCGCCCCGACGCCCAGATCGTGTTCGTCGACACGCCGGGCATTCACAAGCCGGTGTCGGCGTTGGGCGAGCGACTGAACGAGACCGCGAGCGCGGCGCTCGCCGACATCGACGTCGCGGCGCTCGTCATCGACGCGAGTGCCCCCTTTGGCAAGGGTGACCGCTATGTCGCCGACAAGTTGCCCGACGGTTTCATCGTGGTGCTGACCAAGGCCGACCGGGCTGACCGCACACAGATGCTGGCCCAGATCACCGCGACGTCGGCGCTGCCTGCGGCTGAGTGGTTCCCGGTGTCGGGTCGTACCGGCAAGGGTGTCGACACCCTGGTTGAGCACCTCCTGACGAAGATGCCCGAAGGGCCGGCCTACTTCCCCGACGACATGATCACCGACGTCCCAGAAGCGTTCCAGGTGGCCGAACTCGTCCGCGAACAGCTACTGCGCCGCTTCAGCGCGGAGTTGCCCTATTCGATCGCGACCCGGATCACCGAATGGGATTGGCCCCACGTGACGTGCGAGATCCTGGTCGAACGCGATAGCCAAAAGGGCATGGTGATCGGCAAGGGCGGACAGGTGCTCAAAGAGATCGGGTCGATCGTGCGCCAGTCGTTGCCCGAGGGTGCATTCATTGAGCTCAAGGTGCGTACTGAAAAGAACTGGCAGCACCGCCACGAAGCTCTTGATCGGGTCCTCGACCCCACCTTCGGCCTCGACGAGTTGTAGTTGCGCAGCTAGCCCCGCGTTGGGTCGGTCGGGTCGAAGTATTCGTGGCCCAACAGGGTGCGCGGCGCGAGCATGGCCATCATCACGGCCGTCCACAGGGCGAGCTCTGGGCCGTGGTTCACACCCCATGCGGGGTTGAGCTCGATCACCCATGCGGCCCACGCCATCGTGAGTCCGCCGAAAAAACCGACGATCAGCGCCGGTCGGCGGTTCCGGGTCACGATGAACGCGGCCAAGAACCCGAACACTGTGGCGACGAACACCCAGGGGGCAAATGCAAGCGTGAGCACCAGCATCGGGGGCATGCCGGTGGAGCCGCGAAAACGGTTCCAGATCGGCGCCACTTGTCCCAGGACGGTGGCCGCCCCGCTCCACAAGGCAATCGAATACCACACCGGGATGACCTGGTTGGAGAGGGCTCCAATGAGCGAGTTGTTGTAGCCGCCGTTTGACCCCGGAGCGATCGAGCTGATGATGTTCAACGCGGCAACAGCGACGAGCAGGGGCACGACAGCTTCGACAATGACGAAGAACTCGTCGCCCTGGCGGCCGGCGCGGTCTTGGCCATCGGCGGTCTCGTGCTGGTTGATCACGCCGAACC
>CAYGMW010000282.1:0-4099 GCA_964350975.1 uncultured Acidimicrobiales bacterium
GCGCTTCGGCCACCATCGCGGCTGTTTCCCAGGTGTTCAGCCCTGCCTTTTCTGACTGGGGGTAGATCGGCACAATCTTGCCGGTGCGATCGCCGACCAGGTCGACGATGGGACTCGTCATCTGGAGCGCGCCGCGGAACTCGTCGTCCTTGCCAAAGAAGGCGGCCTGGGTGCCCTCGGTCAATTGGCGAGTCCGCCAGGCCTGGTTGAAGAAGGTGACCGTCATCGACCCGGACCCGTCGGACACTCGCACCGTCACCAAGGTGCGGCCATTGCGTGTCCGCCGGCTGTCGACCTTGCGGACCTCGGCGATCACCAGCGCTTCTTCCCCAACCACCAGGTCGCGCACCCGCGCCTCGGCGGTGCGGTCGACGTAACGGCGCGGGTAGTAGGTCAACAGGTCAGCGACAGACTTCACCCCAACATGGGCCAGCGCGTCACGTTTCTTGGGTCCAACTCCGTGCAGACGCTCAACATCGAGCGCTGCCAGATCGCGAAATCCGAGCGGGTTACTCAACACCAAAGAAGTAGGGGTAGTGCGGCTGGCCGCCCGCGTGCACCTCTACTTCGACTCCGTCGCGATGGGTTTCGATCCAGTTCGTGATCACCGTGGTGTCAGCCGCGAACGCGTCGGCCCCCTCGATGATGGTCACGATCTCATGGTCGGGTCCGATCAACAAGTCGAGCAACCCGGTCGCAACATCGGTCATCGAGGTGCTGATGACCTTGATGCCGTTGCGGTCGAGTCCCATCCAGTCGCCGACCACGACTGGACCAGCGTCGGTGTTGGTATCGCGCACTGCTTGGGTGACCTCGCCGACCACCACGCCGTCGGCAATGTCAGACATGACCTCGCCATTGGTCGCCCCGTCTGCTTGGGGGTCATAGCCCAGCAATGAGGCGAACCCAGCCGGAACCGAAGTGGTCGGGACAACAGTGACCCGCTTGGTTGTCTGGCCCTGCACCTGGTTGGCGACCGCGATGATGTTCTTGTTGTTCGGCAAGATGACAACGTCGTTGGCTGGCGCGTGCTCGACTGCGGCCAGCAGGTCGGCCGTCGATGGGTTCATGGTCTGGCCCCCAGTGACCAGTTCTTGCACACCAAGGGACGAAAAGATCCGACCGATGCCCCGCGACGGGCTGACAGCGACAATGGCGCACGGCACCACCGGGCGCGTTGGTTCGGCAGCACTCGCCACAGCAGCACGCAGGCCGCGTTCTTCGGCTACCTCTTCGGCCAGGTCGGTGACCCGAATCTCCTTCGGGCGACCGGCCTCGATACCGGCTTCGATGGCCGCACCGATGTCGTTGGTGTGAACATGACAGTTCCAGATACCGTCGCCGCCAACGACCACGATTGAGTCGCCAATTTCGGCCCACGCGTCCTTAAACCGAGGCACTCGCTCGTCATCGGCCACGAGGAAGAACATGACCTCATAGCGCATGTCGGACACATCGCCGCTGTGTTCGTCGGGCCGCTCGAACCCGGCGGTGATCACCGCGGCGGTTTCGCCCTCGGGTGGTTCGGGCAGATCGCGGCCATCGAGAACGTGCAACGCTGCTTCGAATAGCAACAGCAGGCCAGCACCACCAGCGTCGACCACACCGGCCTCGGCCAGCACTGGGAGCATCTCGGGTGTTCGCGACAGGGCGTCGCGTCCTTGGGCCAGCGCGGCCTCAAGCACCTGAACAAGATCGACCGAACCACCCTCGATGCTGCCGCGAGCCGCTTCGGAGGCCTCGCGCACCACCGTCAAGATCGTGCCTTCGACGGGCTTCATCACCGCTCCGTAGGCCGATGATGCTGCACTTTCGACCGCTTCGGTGAAGAGGGCTCCATCGATTGAGTCGTGGTTTGAAAACGTCGACGACAGCCCTCTCAGGATCTGCGACAAGATCACACCGGAGTTGCCGCGGGCTCCCATCAGCGATCCGTGCGAGATCGCAGCACACGTCGCTGCCATGTCCGCGTCGGCAGCGCTGAGGTCCTTGACCACCGACTCCAACGTCAGCCCCATATTGGTGCCAGTGTCGCCGTCGGGGACGGGGTACACATTGAGCCGATTGATGGCGTCGCGATGGGTCACCAACAGGTCGCGAAAAGTCGAGACGACCCGACGCAGATCGGTGACGCCCATCTGTGTTGGGTGTGTCATGGCCGACGAGCGTAATAGCCCAACGAGCCCAACGTCACCTCCGCCGCCCCAACATTGCCCAAGTCGGTCGATCGCGATGGCTGCTCGATTTCGTACACTCGTGGAACCATTGACTATGTTTAAGCCCGTCATCCGCCGACAGGCAGACGGCACACGTTCATCGCGTCAGAATCAGGAGTTGCAGTGCAGGGAGTGATCAAGTCGTACGACCCACACACGGGGACAGGTGTGATTGTCGACGATCGCAACCGAGCTGAGACAGAACTTGCGTCTGACGCGCTGGTCGGGTCCGTATTCAGGATGTTGCGGCAAGGTCAGCGGGTCGTGTACGACCTCAACGACCGGGGGCTCGCCACCCATCTTCGACTTGGAAGTGAAGTCGACCTCGGATCACCCGACTGGGTACAGAGCGCTGGAGGCTGATTCAGCCTTCATCGCAACGGCAACGGGGCCGTCGCGATCTCTCCCACACAATCGAGGTTTCACATGGCTGCAACAACGGCGAATCAACCGTTGCTTGACTGGGTTGACCACTGGGCGTCCGTGCTCAGACCGTCGGCCATCCATTGGTGTGACGGTAGTCAGGACGAGTTTGATCGTCTGACGTCGCTACTCGTCGACAGTGGGACCTTGATCCCGATCGAGGCTCGGCCTGGCAGCTTCCTCGCCCGCTCCGATCCTGGCGATGTTGCCCGGGTCGAGGACCGCACCTACATCTGTTCCGAGCAGCAGATCGACGCTGGTGCGAACAACAACTGGCGAGAGCCAGACGAGATGCGCGCCGACATGCTCGCACTGTTCGACGGGGCGATGGAAGGTCGCACGATGTACGTCGTGCCGTTCTCCATGGGCCCCCTCGGCTCGCCGATCGCACACATCGGCGTGCAACTCACCGACAGCGCCTATGTAGCGACGTCGATGCGCATCATGACCCGCATGGGCCAGGGCGCTCTCGACGTGCTCGGCGACGGCGCGTTTGTGCCCTGCGTGCATTCGCTCGGCGCTCCGCTGGCACCGGGTCAATCCGATGTTGCCTGGCCCTGCGATGCCGACAATAAGTTCATCGTTCACTTCCCCGAGACTCGCCAGATCTGGTCGTACGGGTCCGGCTATGGCGGCAACGCGTTGCTGGGCAAGAAGTGTTTTGCATTGCGTATCGCGTCAACGATGGCGCGCGACGAGGGCTGGCTCGCCGAACACATGCTCATCGTCAAGGTCACTCCCCCAGGGGGCGAGGCCAAGTACGTCGCTGCGGCATTCCCGTCCGCGTGCGGCAAGACCAATATGGCGATGATGATCCCCACCCTGCCCGGCTGGGAGATCGAAACCGTCGGCGACGACATTGCCTGGATGAAGTTCGGCGACGATGGCCAGCTGTACGCCATCAACCCCGAAGCAGGCTTCTTCGGCGTGGCTCCTGGTACTGGAGACGACACCAACCCCAACGCCCTGGCGTGCCTCACCCACAACTCAATGTTCACCAATGTGGCCATGGACCCAAGTGGCGACGTCTGGTGGGAGGGTCTCACGAAGGAACCGCCGGCCCGCCTGATCGACTGGACCGGCGAGGTCTGGACTCCTGAGTCCACGACCCCAGCCGCCCACCCCAATGCCCGCTTCACCGTCGCCGCCGAGCAATGCCCATCGATTGCACCCGAGTGGCAAGATCCTGCAGGCGTACCCATCTCGGCCATCTTGTTCGGCGGCCGTCGCGCCACGACTGTTCCGCTGGTTGCCGAAGCCTTCGACTGGGAACAAGGCGTGTTCCTCGGCTCGGTGATGTCGTCAGAAAAGACCGCGGCTGCGGCCGGCACGGTCGGCGAGGTTCGACGCGACCCGTTCGCCATGTTGCCATTCTGCGGTTACAACTTCGGTGACTATTTTGCCCACTGGCTCGCGATTGGCGAACGCGACGGGGCTCGGTTGCCCAAGATCTTCTATGT
>CAYGMW010000283.1:0-4044 GCA_964350975.1 uncultured Acidimicrobiales bacterium
CTCCAAACCTGCGTTCGTGCCACCGAAAACCGGGCCAGGGCATCAGGCGTCGGTGGCGCTAGTTCTGAAACGGGATGGGGGTTCGGCTGGGGCGGGCACCCGACGGACCGACCGACCGAGGAGCTGGGACCGAGTGGACCTTGTCGTAGACCGCTTGGGCGACGTCGTCGGGAAGCCAGCTCAAGGCTTGCAGGGCATCAAGTGACGCGGCCTTGACCTTGCCGACACCGCCCATCTCCTTGATGAGGCGGCTCTTGCGCTTGTCTCCCAGGCCGGCGATGCCATCGAGGACGCTCGTCGTCATTCGTTTGGCCCGAAGCTCGCGATGGAACGTGATAGCAAACCGATGGCTTTCGTCGCGCAACCGCTGCAGCAGGTACAGCGCATCGGACTGCCTCGGAACGGTGACGGGATCGCTCATTCCGGGCAGGTAGACCTCCTCGAACTGCTTGGCGAGCGATGCGACCGGGATCTCATCGCTCAGACCGAGCTGCTCCAGCACCTTGACCGCTGAGGACAACTGGCCCTTACCGCCGTCGACCAGCAACAGCTGGGGCGGGTAAGCAAACTTGCCTTGCTCGTGAGCGGGCTTGTCCTTGTCTTGGAGATAGTTCGTAAGCCGGCGCGTCAGCACCTCTTCCATGGCTGCGAAGTCGTCGTTGCCGGCCACAGATTTGATCTTGAATCGCCGGTAGTCGCGGTTCTTGGCCAGACCGTCTTCGAACACCACCATCGAGCCGACGTAGTCGGTGCCTTGCAAATGACTCATGTCGAAGCACTCGATCCTGAGCGGCGGCTTCGGCAGCTGCAGATACTCCTGCAGCTCGTTGAGGGCCCGAGCCCGGGTGTTGTGATCGGACGATCGCTTGAGGCGGTGACGCTTGAACGATTCGGCGGCGTTGCGCGTGACTGTGTCGTGAAGAGCTCGTTTGTCGCCGCGCTGAGGGACCCGGATCTCGACGTTGGAGCCCCGCTGGAACGACAGCCACTCCTCGTACACCTCGACTGATTCGGGCAGCTCGGGCACGAACACCGCCTTAGGCATACCCAGCGGATTGTCGTCGTGATAGAGCCGTTCGAGCATCACCGCCGACAGCTGGGGGCCGTCGAGAGGCTCAACCTTGTCGACGATGAACCCCCGTTGGCCAGCAACGCGACCCTTACGCACAAAGAACACCTGGGCTGCCGCTTCGAGCTCGTCTTCGGCAATGCCGACCACGTCGAAGTCCTCGTTTTTGGTTCCGGCGATCTGCTGCTTTTCGATCGCTTTGCGCACCGACGCCAGACGATCTCGGTATCGGGCCGCGAGCTCGAACTCCAAGGCATCGGAAGCGGCCACCATGTCGGCTTCGAGCTGGGTGACGACCTCGTCGGTCTCGCCTTCGAGGAACCGAAGCAGGTTCTTGACCATCTCGTCGTAATCGTGTTGGGTCACCTCGCCGACACACGGGCCCGCACACTTTTCGATGTGGAACAGCAGGCAGGGCCGGCCGGAGCGTTCGTGGCGCTTGAGTTTGTTGTCGCTGCATGTTCGGATCGGGAACGTACGCAGCAACAAGTCGAGGGTCTCACGAATCGCATACGCGTGACCGAAGGGGCCGAAATAGCGGTTGCCGCGCTGGCGTTTGCCGCGAATCACCATGGCCCTGGGCCAGTCGTCGACCAGCGTCACGGCCAAGAACGGATAACTCTTGTCGTCGCGCAGACGAACGTTGAAGCGGGGCTGATGCTGCTGGATCAGTGAGTACTCGAGCATCAAGGCCTCGACCTCGGTGTCGACCTCGATCCATTCGACGCTGGAAGCCGTGCCCACCATCTGGGCGGTGCGCGGATGCAGATTGCGTGGGTCCTGGAAGTAGCTGTTGAGCCGGCTGCGCAGACTCTTGGCTTTGCCCACATAGATGATGCGGCCATCGGCATCTTTGAACTGATAGCTGCCCGGCGCATCGGGGATGGTTCCAGAGTCGGGTCGCAGGGCCACGCAGTGAGCCTACGCAACGGGTGGGACGGCCCGACTGATCCCCGGGCCGAGGTTTCTCGCCGATTCTCAGCAGACCTTCAGGTTGGGGTCACACAGTGGTCGACATGTTGATATCGAACCGCGCTTCACTCCGAATTGGGCTTGCCCTCGCCGTATCAGCTCTGCTCTTTGCGGCCTGCGGAGCAAGCAGCAGCGACAGCACCGCTGACGGCGAAATTGCGACCCTCGCAACCGCCACCATCGACGAGCTCGCAACGGGTGACGGCGCAACTGCGGTTGGCGCCGCAGCCGACGCCGGCGTTGACGACGAGCGCACGTTCGAAGACGCCCAACTCGACTTCTCAGCGTGCATGCGCGACAGCGGCTATCCCGAGTGGCCCGACCCGGACCCGAACGCTGAGGGCGGCCCCTTTGGCGGCGTCGATGTTCAGGCGTTGGGAATCGACTTCAACGACGACGCGTTCCGCACGGTCCTCGACACCTGCCGAGAAGAACTACAGGGCGTTGTTGGCGACCGGCAAGAACTCGACCCCGAACAGCAGGCAGAGCGCCAAGACCAAACCCTTGCGCTGTTCGCGTGCATCCGCACGAATCCCGGCTGGGAAGACCTCCCTGACCCGGACCTGACCGGGGGTGCTGGTGGTGGTGGCGACGGCATCCGAGCGCTCTTCCAAAGCGGCGACTACGACATCGATGAGTTCCGAACCCTGTCACAGCAATGCCAGACCGAGCTCGGCATCGAAGGCGGCGGCTTCGGGGGTGGACAGGGCGGCGGTGGACAGGGCGGCGGTCGTGGCCCAGGCGGCGACCCTGCTGATGGTGCAGCCCAAGCCGGTGGTGGAGCGTGATGCGGGCGGTTCCAGTTGTGGCGGTCATCGCGGTCGCGTGTGCCGTAGGAGCGGCCGTCGCTTGGGCTGCTACGTCGAGTGATTCGGCCCAACCAGTCAATTCGGTTGCCGCTGAACCGGCGACATTGACAACTGCCGTGGTGGCCCGCAAGGACCTCGTCACCGTCACCGAGATCGACGGGACACTCGGTTTTGGCGTGTCTGAGGCCCTGCCCAACCGGGCCAGCGGGGTGCTCACCTGGCTTCCAGAACCAGGCACCATCATCGAGATCGGCGACGTGTTGTACGAAGTGAACGATGTCCCGGTGGTCTACCTGCCCGGTGATGTTCCTGCGTTTCGGGCCATGGGCAACAACACCGAGGGATCCGACGTCCTGCAGCTCGAAACCTATCTCGACGACCTCGGCCTGATGGAGACCGCGAACGCCACTGTCGATGGCGACTACACCTCGTATACGGCCAACGCTGTCGAGGACTGGTACGACACCACCTTTGGCATCTCGGACCTGAGCACTGTGGGCGACGGAATGGTGGTTTTTGGATCCGAGGGCTTCCGCGTGAGCTCGCTCAACGGCACCCTTGGGTCCACCATCAATGGCGGTTCGGTCATCAACTACACCAGCACCTCGCGCATCGTCTCCGTCCAGCTCGATCCGGCCCTCAATGGCACGTTTGTCGAAGGCCAGTCGGTGGTCGTCGAGCTGCCGGACAGCACCGAGGTCGACGCAACCGTCACCCTTGTTGCCGGCGCGGTGACCACCGAAGGCCAAGGCCAGGCGGCGACGTCGTGGATCGATGTCGAATTGGTACTGAACGGGTCGGGCGGCAGCTTTGACGAAAGCCCAGTCACGGTGCGCGTCGACGACGCGATCCAACTCGATGCCCTCGTGGTGCCCGTGTCGTCGCTGCTCGCGCTGGCCGAAGGCGGCTATGGCGTCGAGGTGATGGTCGGCGATGTGCCCACCCTCATCGGTGTTGAACCGCTGAACTTCTTGAACAACGAGGTCTCGATCAACGCTGCCATCGAACCCGGCGCCGAAGTTGTTGTCCCGTGACGTCGACAGTCCCGGTTCTGGAGCTACGCGACATCCACAAGTCGTACCCGACCACTCCCCCGGTCCATGCGTTACGGGGTGTCGACCTCAGTATCGGCGGGGGCGAACTGGTCGCCGTGGTCGGACCGTCCGGATCGGGCAAGAGCACGATGTTGAACAT
>CAYGMW010000284.1:0-4043 GCA_964350975.1 uncultured Acidimicrobiales bacterium
ACGTCGGACCCGGCGTCGGGTTCGCTGACCGCAATCGACGTGATGGTGGTGCCAGCGAGCACGCCTGGCACCCAGCGTTCGAGCTGTTCGGGCGTGCCGCTATTGAGCAGGTGGGGCGACGCCATGTCGGTGTGGACGAGGGCGGTGACGTCGAAACCGGCATAGGTCGATGCGCCGAGGGCTTCGGAGAACGCGGCCGACGCAAGCATTCCCAGACCCAGGCCACCGTGTTCTTCGGGCACTCGCAGGGAGAACATGCCAAGCGATCCCATCTGTTGCAGCACCGAACGGGGCACCTTGCCATCGCGTTCCCAGTCGTCGCCGTGGGGGGCGACCTCGCGGCTGACGAAGTCGACCGTCTGGTCGAAGATGGCCTGGAGTTCGTCAGTCATATAGGCGTTGCGATGGGTCATGGGGAGTCCTCAGAGACGGTGGGGGAAACAGATTCGAAGGTGATGAGGCGTTGGTGCTGGGCAACCGTGTCGCCGACCGCCACTGCGACCGACGCGACTCGGCCAGGGCCTGGAGCGGCGATGGTGTGGAGCATCTTCATGGCCTCGATGGTGACGAGGGCGTCGTCGGCGACGACCTGGTCGCCGACCGCGACGTGCACGGTGGCCACGACGGCCGGGAAGGGCGACACCACATCGCCATGGGCCGACTTGGCGGTGGCCGACGTCGGGGCCCAACGGTCGGAGCGGTCGATGATGGCGAAGGTGTGTGACTGGCCCAGGTGGTTGACCACAACGGTCGAGGTGTCGAGGTCGACGATGGCGACGGACGGCGGCTCAGCAGCGGCCACGGCGTCGAAGGTGTCGCCACGACCGTCGGTCATGGCGATGGTGGTGCTCGGCGAATGTGGTGTGACTCGACGGCTGGCTGCCCACGGGCCGAGTTGTTGGGTGGAACGCCGGGCCGCGCGCCACGCTGCGGCGGCACCTGGTGCTGCTGCGTCGGCATCGAGATCGAGGGTGGCTTCGAGGTCGGTCTCGTCGAGAAAGCGGGTGGTGGCGGTGCCTTCGACCAGTTTGGGGTGGTCGACCAGCCAGCGCTGGAAGCCGGTGTTGGTGACGAGTCCGCCGATGAGCACCTGATCGAGCCCGACGCGCATGCGGTCGAGGGCTTCGGTGCGGTCGCGGCCGCTCACGATCAGCTTGGCGACCATGGAGTCGTAGTGCGGCGACACGGTCGAGCCGACCTCGATGGCTGAGTCCCAGCGCACCCCGTCGGGGACAACCAGCGTGGTGACGGTGCCGACCTGGGGGGCGAACCCGGCGGTGGCGTCTTCGGCCGCGATGCGGGCTTCGAGGGCATGGCCTGACACGACCACGTCGTCTTGTGCGAGCCACAGCGTCTCGCCAACCGCAGCCCGCAGCTGCATCTCGACCAAATCGAGGTCGGTGACCATCTCGGTGACCGGGTGCTCGACTTGGAGGCGGGTGTTCATCTCGAGGAAGAAGAACTCCTCGGTGGTGCCGTCGAGCACAAACTCGACCGTTCCCAGCGAGTCGTACCCAACCGATGCCGCGAGCTGCACGGCCGCAGTAGTGATGGCGTCGGTGGTTGCCGCCGACAGGTGGGGCGCGGGGGCTTCTTCGAACAGCTTTTGGTAGCGGCGCTGGATCGAACACTCGCGGGTGCCGAGGTGGATGACGTGGCCGTGCTGGTCGGCTGCGATCTGGACCTCGATGTGGCGAGGCGACGACACATACCGCTCGACGATGACGCTGTGATCGCCAAAGGTGCGTTCGGCTTCGTCGGCCGCGGCGCGGAGCGCTTCGGCAAAGTCGGCGGGGGAGTGGGCTACCCGAATGCCCTTGCCTCCACCTCCGGCCGATGCCTTGACCAGGACTGGGTAGCCGATGGTGTCGGCTGCGGCCGCGAGGTCGGCGGGGTCTTGGCTGGAGTCGAAACCGGGGATCACGGCCACACCAGCGGTGCGGGCGAGTCGGCGGGCTTCGATCTTGGAGCCCATGGCGGCTATGACGGTTGGCGACGGGCCGACCCATGTCAGCCCGGCGGCCTCAACAGCGGTGGCAAAGGCCGCGTTCTCGGACAAGAAGCCATAACCAGGGTGCACCGCGTCGGCCCCGGAGTCGATCGCGGCGGCGATGATGGCCTCGATCGACAGATAGGTCTCATCGAGCCGCGAGCTAGCCACACCTGAACTGCGGAGGGCAACGGCGATGTCGGCGTCGGTCACAAAGGGTGCGTCGGCGTCGGGCGCGGCGTACACCGCGACGGTCTCGATGCCGAGGCGTCGGGCGGTCCGGATGACCCGGCGGGCGATCTCGCCCCGGTTGGCAATCAGGAGACGTTTCATCGTGCTCACATCCGATATACGAGGCCGGGCCCGGGGGCCGGCTTGTCCTGGATGGCAGCGAGGCCAAGGCACATGCCGAGCACGTCGCGTGTGTCGACGGGGTCGATCAGGCCGTCATCCCACAGGCGCGAGGTGGCGTAGTAGGGGTCGGATTGGGTCTCGTATTGGCCCCGGATTTCGGCCTTGATGGCGTCGATTTCGGCGTCGGTGGTGTCGGCGCCCTTCATGCCCCCGACGCGGATGTCGGCCAGCACGGTTTCGGCGGTGTTGGCCGCCATGGTCGCGATCCGGCTGTTGGGCCAGGCGAACAAGAAACGGGGGTCAAAACCCCGGCCGCACATGCCGTAGTTGCCGGCCCCATACGACCCACCGATGAGCACCGTGTACTTCGGCACCGTCGCGTTGGCCACGGCGGCGACCATCTTGGCGCCATTCTTGGCAATACCGGCCGCTTCGGAGTCGCGGCCGACCATGTATCCCGACGTGTTCTGTAAGAACAGCAAGGGGATGCGGCGCTGTTCGCACAGCTCGATGAAGTGAGCTGCTTTGAGGGCCGATTCGTTGAAGATGATGCCGTTGTTGGCAATGACGCCGACCAGGTGGCCCCAGACTCGGGCAAATCCGCACACGATCGACGAACCCCAGTCGGGTTTGAACGGCGAGAACCTCGACCCGTCGACGATGCGGGCGATGATCTCGACGGCGTCGAACCCGATGCGGTCATCGGCGCTGACGATGCCGTAGATGTCGGCTGGGTCATAGGCGGGCGGTACGGGGTCGGTGTGGTCGATCCAGCCCTGGCGGTCGTGGATCCGTCGCCGGTTGGTGGTCTCGCAGATCTCTCGCAGCTTGCCGTAGGCCTCAGCTTCGCTGCTGACGATGTAGTCAGACACCCCGGAGGTGTAGGTGTGCAATTCGGCGCCGCCGAGCTCGTCGGGGTCGACCACCTCGCCGAGCGCGGCTTTCACGATCGGTGGACCGCCCAGGAAGATGCGCCCGATGCCGTCGACCATGATGACCTCGTCGCACAGCGCCGGCACATAGGCGCCGCCGGCCGTGCAGCCGCCGAGCACGACGGCCAGCTGGGGCAGTCCGTGGGCCGACATGCGGGCTTGGCGGTAGAAGCTGCCTCCGAAGTGGTCCTTGTCGGGGAAGATTTCGTCTTGCAGGGGCAAGAACGCACCCCCCGAATCGACCAGATAGATGACGCCGATGTGGTTGGCTTCGGCGATTTCTTGGGCTCGAACGTGCTTCTTGATCGACACCGGCAGCAGCGAGCCGCCCTTCACCGTGGCGTCGTTGGCGATGAACATCCAGGGCACGTCGTGGACGAGGCCGATGCCGGTGACGATGCCCGCGCCGGGGGCCTCGTCGTTGTATTGGCCGTACCCGGCGAGGGTTGACAGCTCGACGAAGGAGGTGTCGTCGTCGATCACCATGTCGATGCGGTCGCGCACCATGACCTTGCCTCGGCTGAGGTGGCGCTCGATCGACCGGGCTCGACCAGGCCCGTGTTCGATGGCGTCGACCTGGCGTTGGCGCAAGGTGGCGACGAGGGCTTCGTACGCGGCCCGGTTGGTGGCGAAGTCGGCTGAGTTGGTGTCGATCTTGGACGCGAGTGGTCTCATGACTGGACGCCGTGCCAGTACTGGTCGGCGATGACGTTGGCCAGTTCGTCGAGGTTGCCTCGGCTCATGTCGAACCATTCGACCGAGGTGTT
>CAYGMW010000285.1:0-4035 GCA_964350975.1 uncultured Acidimicrobiales bacterium
CCGCATGACCGATATCGCACTCGCCCCGCTTGCCGCCGCCCTGATCGACGCTGCACGTGCCGATGGTTGATTTCGGTCTGGCATTCAGCTTGTTGGTGGCCGTGGCGGTGCCGTCGCTGGTATCGCGTCACCTTGTCGACATCGTGCTGGGGCCCGCATTGGTCGGTGTCGCGGTCGGGCGCCTGGTCACCTTGGCGGTCGATGATCCGGGCTCGATCGGCAGCGTGTCGGACATGTTGATCCTGCGCAGCGGCGTCGAGTTCTGGCCCGCGGTGGGCGCTGGAGCACTGGCGATGGCGTGGGTCAATCGCCGCACGGACCCGGTGTTGGCGCTGGCATCGGTCGCGCCGCTGGCGATGATCGCGTATGCGTCATATGAGGCCGCGTGTGTGGTGCGCGACGGCTGCTATGGCCCGTCGTCGTCGATTGGGCTGCGGCCAACGGGGGTAGCGACGACGATGCTGCCGATCGGCTGGGTTATGGCCGCCGCCGTTGCCCTCGCCGCTGCGATCATCGGTCGCCGAATGGCTGATCGCTCGCGGCCGGTGATCGTGCTCGCGGCCGCCGTGTGGGCGGTGGCCGTTGTCCGCTCAATTGGATCGATCTGGCTGCCCCACATCGGCGATGGCCTCACCCGCCAGCACACGACGTCGATCCTGGTTGCCGGCGTGGCCACAGTGGTGCTGGCCGGGCTGGTGGCGCTCAGCTTCCGGCGAGGCGGCGAGCCGCAATCTCAGCCAGCTCAGCATGGGTGATCTCGCCGTTGAAAAGCGCCATCAGTGCCCGACCCAGAGGCCGACGGGGCCAACGGTCGTCGTCGGTGACGTGCAGCTGGCTGGTGATCTCGCCGTCAGGTGAGAAGCCGTATTCGATATAGCCCGGCGGTAGCCACGTACGGGCCTCGATGTCGAAGCTGTGTTTGAGCGACGGGGCCACGATGACTGGACGTCCGTGCAACTCATAGACGTCAGGAATGTGGGTGTGCCCAGCACCGAGGCCCTTGATGATGGGCAGGTCAGCGAGCAGGCTGTCCCACTCTGCGGCATAGGCGGCGTCGTCGACCATCTTGAGTGGAGCCGATGGTGGGTGATGCACCCACACAAAGACGTGGTCGGCGTTGGTGTTGGCGCACATATCGCGCACCCATGCCATCTCACGCTCGCCAAGAGCTCCGTTGCGATGAAGGCGGTCGCCTACCTCGTCAGGGTCGACCATACGGCCGCTGGGCGATTCGAGCATGACCCCGGCGTTGGAGTCGACAAAGAGATGGCACCAACCGTCGGTGTGGACGACACGGCTGGTTCCGACACCGGGGCGTCCGACCCGGGCGGTGAAGGCGGCGTCCTGGTCGTGATTACCAGGGCACACATTGACCGGCACGTCGAAACGGGCAAAGGCGGCCGCGGCGCGGTCGTACTGTGCGGCGCGTCCGTGGTCGGCAATATCGCCGGTGACAACAATCAGGTCCGGCTGGGCCGGGAGCGCCGCGATGTGGTCGTAGACCGCGTCGAAGGCCTCGCTGGTGTCATAGGCAAAGCCGCCTTCGGCCTCGACCCCCGGCTCGACAAAGTGGGTGTCAGACAGCTGCACGACCCTGATGATGTTGCGCCTGATGATGTTGTGGCCCAATCCAGCCATCGTGCCCCCAAGTTGTGCCTGGCACACATTAGCGCTGGTCGAACAATCGCCGACCCCGCTGGTGGACCTGTCGCTGGGCTTCGTGGCGGTCGATGGTGGTGCACTCGCCGTCGGCGACGACGTGGCGACCTCCGACCCACACATCGGTGACGTGTTCGGCGCCGCCAGCCCACACCACTTGGGAGAACAGTTCGTCGGGCAGTCCCGGAAAGAACGCAGGTTGGTCAAGGTCGAGCCTGATGATGTCGGCCCAGGCCCCGGGGCGGAGTTCGCCAACATCGTCGAGCCCCGCCGAGTGCGCCGATTGGCGGGTCGCGAGGTCGAGTGCTGTTGGCGCCGACATTGCTTGTGGGTCGATGGCGGTACCGCGAGCGAGCATGGGGGCGAGCCGCAGCTCCTCCCACAGGTCGAGGTTGTCATTGGAGGCCGGGCCATCGGTGCCCACACCGACGGTGATGCCGGATTCGAGCATCGCGGCGACGTCGGCGATTCCCGAACCGAGTTTCAGATTCGACTGAGGACAGTGAGCAACCCCAGCCCCGGCCTCACCGAGGAGACGCCGGTCGGTGTCGTCGATCCAGACAGCGTGGGCCGCGAGCACGCGTGCATCGAGGGCACCCGCGTCGGCCAAGACCTGGGTTGCCGAGCGCCCGTAGCGCTCGTGCACGAGGTCGCGTTCGGTGCGGGTCTCGTCGAGATGGATATGGAACAGAGCGTCTCGCTCGATTGCGGCGGTTGCGATTTCGGCCAGCCGGTCAGGGTCGAGGTCATAGACCGAGTGGGGGCCGAACCCGACATTGATGCCGGCGTTGGGCTGGTGATATCGATCAAAGAAGTCGGCCACTGCCGCGATCCGACGTTCGAACTGGTGCCGGTCGGGCATGAGCGCCGAGATGATGCCCGCCGCCATGACGATGCGCGCACCGGTTGCCGAAACGGCGTCGACGATCTGGTCCTCGAACAAATACATCTCGACGCTGGTGGTCACCCCGCACCGCAGCATCTCGATCGAGCTCAACGCCATACCCCACCAGGCGTCGTCGGGGGTCATCGCCCCTTCGCGTGGCCACACGGCCTCGGTCAACCAGCGCTGGAGAGGCAGGCCGTCGCCAGCCGAGCGCATCAGCGACATGGGCGAGTGGGCATGGTTGTTGACCAGGCCCGGCATGAGTAACCCGCCAACGTGGTGTGTTGGTCCGTCGTGCGGCGCCGGCTCGCTGAGAGGGCCCACAGCGAGGATGCGACCATTGGCTCCCACATCGATGGCCCCAGCCGTGATGATCCGGTCGGTGCCGTCGCCCACGATGACCGCGTCGGCGGTCAGCCGGTACGGGTTCATTGGGCTGTGAACTGTGCCTGTGCGAACGCGGTGATGGTGCCGTCGATGACCCGATACAAGTCATCGGCAACGCCATGCAGGGTTGCCATGATGTCGTCGAGGGTCAACTCGTCTCCGAGCCCGGCAGCCTTGTTCGACACAATGCCGATCGACGCGTACGCCAGGCCCCGTTCGCGAGCCAATGCCACCTCCGGGTAGCCGGTCATGCCGACCAGGTCGCCGCCGACGATGGCCGCCATACGGATCTCGGCTGGGCTTTCGAACCGGGGCCCGTTGAAGGTGCAGTAGGTGGCCCCGTGGGTGATGGGCACGCCCTCGGCGGCTGCGGCGTCAACGATCAACTGCGACAGGGCTGGGTCGTACGCGGTGGTCATGTCGGTGTGGGCGAGGTTGCCTGGGGCGTCGAAGAAGGTGGCCTCACGACCGGAGGTGAAGTCGAGAAAGTCGGTGATCACGACCAGGTCACCGGGAGCGAAACGCTCGGTGATACCCCCGCTCACTGCAGTGGCGACAATGGCTGTCACACCAACTTGGGCCAAGGCGTCGATGTTGGCCCGGTAGTTGATCAGGTGGGGCGCAATTGAATGATCGGCGCCATGACGAGCCACGAAGGCCACCGGTTGCCCGCCATTCCAGGCCGCGTGGGTGACGTCGACCGCGCCATATGCGGTGGTGATGCGTTCGACGCGAGCGTTCTGCAATTGGGGCAGGTTGTAGAAACCGCTTCCCGTGATGAGTCCGAGCATGGAACGACGCTAGCGATGTCGTGATACAAGAACGACATGGCCAACGAGCACGTGGTTCGCGAACTGTCTGACGAACTCGTCGCGATCCAACAGCCCATCCGGATTCTTGACGCCATCGCCTGGGGCGACGATGTGGCTCAAGAGTTCTGGGCCTCTGGAGCGAAGCGCCAACCCTTGATCGACGCCGAGTACTACCGCACGAAGCGTCCTCTCGGTTTCGACTCTGCCGAGTTGCGCACTGCGTTTGCTGATCTTGGCGTCAAGGTCGACCGAAAGCTCGGCCAGTCGGCTGTGGGGGCCCTCCTGCACGGG
>CAYGMW010000286.1:0-4004 GCA_964350975.1 uncultured Acidimicrobiales bacterium
CTGCCCATCGCAGCTCCTGGCGCGTCGACCCCTTTAGCGCCGTCGACCTTCGCACCGAGCGCCG
Source organism: uncultured Acidimicrobiales bacterium (assembly GCA_964350975.1). GTDB lineage: Bacteria > Actinomycetota > Acidimicrobiia > Acidimicrobiales > Poriferisodalaceae > JAADHX01. Next base: position 65 of record CAYGMW010000286.1, read on the forward strand.
CGACGCCCGAGAACGGGCAATCACCTTGCTCTACGAGGCCGAGATCAAGTCGATCGGCGGCGCCGAAGTCATCGATTTGTTGACCATTGCCCCCGAACCCATGGTGTCGGAGCTCGTGGTGGGCGTCAGCGACACATCCCAGGTCCTTGACGAACAGATCAGCGCGGCCCTCGATGGGTCATGGTCGCTGTCTCGCCTCGCGATCCTCGACCGGATCGTTTTGCGCCTCGGCACCTATGAGCTCATGTACCGAGATCAGGTTCCGACCGGCGCCGCGATCAATGAAGCCGTCGAGATGGCCAAGCTGTTCAGCGGCCCCGAGGCGGGTCGGTTCGTCAACGGTGTGCTGTCCGGAGTGAGTCGTTCGGTTCGCTAACCGCCACGTCTCGCCGCATTGAGGCGCGTTCTCGCCGCGCGTTCGGCTAGGGTGCACGCCTGACCGTGAAGTGAGTCCGAGAGGCTCATACGGACAGGAAGGACATCGCGTGGCCGAACGCGAACGACGTGGTGCGCCCCCGTTCGGGGGCGTTTTTGTCGCCCGATCCCAAGTGCTCGATGCCGAGCAGGTGCAGCGGGCGCTGGTACGTATTGCCCATGAGATCATCGAGCGAAATCGTGGCCTCGAGCAGGTCGTGATCGTGGGTCTCCAGACGGGCGGTACTCCAATCGCTGACCGGCTGGCCGAGATCTTGGCCGAGATCGAATCCGTCGAGGTGCCCGTTGGGGTGCTCGACGTGGCGCTGTACCGCGACGACATTGGACTCAGACCAGTGCTGCCCGAAGCAGCCACCGACATCCCTGGAGACCTCACCAACCGAATCGTGGTGCTGGTTGACGATGTGCTCTTCACGGGCCGCACTATCCGCGCCGCCCTCGACGCGCTGAACGACTTTGGACGCCCCCGGTCCGTGCAGCTGGCCGTCATGGTCGATCGAGGTCACCGCGAGCTGCCGATCCGCCCCGATTACGTGGGCAAGAACCTGCCGACCAGACGCGACGAGGTCGTAAACGTCACGATCGACGGGGTTGCCCTCGGGGAGATGGTCAAGTGATTCGGGGTCGGCATCTGCTGGGTCTCGATGAGCTCGGCCCTGCTGGCATCCAGGAGCTGCTGACGCTGACTGACCGCTTCGTTGAAATCAACGAACGGGCCATCCCCAAGGTGCCAGCGCTGCGCGGTAAGACCGTGTGCACCTTGTTCTTCGAGGACTCGACGCGCACCAAGCTGAGCTTTGAATCGGCTGCCAAACGGTTGTCGGCCGACACCATGTCGTTCTCGGTGTCGTCGTCGTCGGTCAACAAGGGCGAATCGGTGCGAGACACCGTCGAAACCATCCAAGCCATGGGTGTCGACGCGTTCGTGGTGCGCCACAAGAGCTCCGGTGTTCCGTGGCAGATCACCCAGTGGGTTGGGCCCAACACCTCGGTCATCAATGGTGGCGATGGCTGGCACGGACACCCAACCCAGGGATTGCTCGACGCCTACACCTTGTGCCAAGCCCGCCAGGGCATGGCCGGCGACGAACCGAGCCTCGACGGGGTTCGGATTGGCCTCATTGGCGACATCGTGCACTCACGGGTGGCCCGCTCCGATGTGCAGGCCTTCACTGCGTTGGGCGCCCATGTTGTGCTCATTGGCCCGCCAACACTGATGCCACCGTCGATCGAGGGCTGGGCCATTGGCTCCGGCAGCGTCGAGATGGCTTCGCACCTCGACGCGATATTGCCCACGCTCGACGTGGTAGCCCTCCTGCGCATCCAAACCGAACGCCTCGGCGAATCACTCCTGCCATCGCTGAGCGAGTACGCGGCCGGCTACGGCATTGGGCCCCAGCGTTTGGAACTCATCCGACCCGACGCCCTCATCACCCACCCCGGTCCCATGAACCGAGGGGTGGAGATCGCAGCCGACGTGCTCGAACACCACCCCGGTGTGGTGATCACCCGCCAGGTCGCCAACGGCGTCGCGGTCCGGATGGCTGCGTTGTTCTTATTGCTCGGGTCCGGAACCGAGCCAGCCCGAACCGAGCCAGCATGAGCGACTTCAATCAAGCGAACCACGCCGCCGAGGGCCCATCGGTGCTGATCTCCGGGGGCGACATTGTTGACCCGACCGGTCGGTGGCAGGCCGACATTGTGATACGTGACGGGGTGATCGCTGCGGTGGGTTCCGGGCTCGATCGAGCATCGGCCGACATCGTGCTCGACGCCACTGGATGTGTCGTGGCGTCGGGGTTCGTTGACCTTGGTGCCAACGTCGGCGAACCAGGCAATGATGCGGCCGAAACCGTGAGGTCGGCCGCGTGGGGTGCAGCCGTGGGCGGCTACACGACCATCCACGCCAACCCGACGGCGGGCTCGATCGTTGGTTCGGCTACTGGCTCGATGTCGGTGCGCGATTCGGTTTCGGCCGTGCGCGACCTGCAGCACCTCGCCGCGTCGGCGCCAGTCTCGGTGCGGCCGATCGGGGCGATCACCCTGGATTGTGCGGGTTCGGCGATAGCGCCGATGTATGACATGGCGGCGCTCGGAGTGTCGCTGTTCAGCAATGGCGGTCGCCCCATCGGCGATTCCGGGCTCATGCGGCGGATCATGCAGTACGCATCCGGAGCCGACATCATCTTGATGCTGCACCCAGAAGCTGGCGACATTGGACGGCACGGGGTGATGAACGAGGGTCGGCACTCGTCGATGATGGGGGTTGCTGGTCGACCGAGCCTGGCCGAAGAGCTCGGTGTTGGTCGCGACCTTGCGCTGGCTCGAGCCACCGGGGCCCGAGTGCACATGCACCGCATCAGCACCCGCATCGCAGCCGAGCTCATCGCAGCTGCCAAAGCCGACGGTCTGGCGGTCACGTGCGACGCAACCCCCCATCACCTCGCCTTGACCGACGAGGCGTGCCTGTTGTTCGACACGTGCACCAGGGTGTCGCCACCGCTGCGCACCGACGTCGATGTGGCGGCGTTGGCCAAGGCCACGACCGACGGCACACTCGACGCAATTGTCTCTGACCACACTGCGTGTGTTCCCGAGTCCAAAGAGCTGCCGTTCGACTCTGCGCCTGAGGGTTCGCTTGGTCTCGAAACGGCGTTTGCGGTCGCGTGGACCGTGCTCGATATCCATATCGAGCAACTCCTCACGCTCATGAGCTGGCAGCCCGCTCAGATCGCGGGCCTTGGTCCGCGTCGTGACGGGCGTATCTGCGAGGGCCAGATCGCCGACCTCGTGTGCCTCGAACTGGGCCACACCTGGACCGTGAGTGGCCAACACACCATGTCTCCTAGCCGAAACACCATCTTTGAAGGACGCACCTTGACCGGACGTGTACGACACACCATTGCTGGCGGGATCCCCGTTGTTGTGAACGCGGAGGCAACCCGATGAAGGGCACCGAACACTCCGAGCTTCGCCGAACTGAGATCGTCGAGGCCCAGCTGGTCCTCGCCGACGGTTCGGTCTTCGAAGGCGAAGCCATCGGGCGTCACGCCCCGGTTGCGTCTGGTGAGGTGGTCTTCAACACCGTCTTGTCGGGCTACCAGGAGGTCGTCACCGACCCGTCGTATGCGGGCCAGATCATCACCTTCACCTATCCCCACATTGGCAACTACGGCACCAGCGCCATCGACGACGAAGCCGCCCAGCCGTTCTGCCGGGGTGTGATCGTGCGCGAGATGGCTCGCCGGCGTTCGAACTGGCGCAGTGACGATCATCTCGACGCCTTCTTGTTGCGTCATGGCATCGCCGGAATCGCTGGGATCGACACCCGGCGCCTCACCCGCCACATACGCGACACGGGCGCGTTGCCTGGAGCGTTCGGCACCGCCGATGAGGCCACCCTGCTGGCCGCGGCTCAGGCCGAAACCGGCACCGCCGGGGTCGACCTGGTGTCGTTGGTGACCACCCAGGCGCCCTACACCTTCGGGTCGCGCCCCCGTCGCGT
>CAYGMW010000287.1:0-3959 GCA_964350975.1 uncultured Acidimicrobiales bacterium
ACGACACCTGATCTTCGTCGGGCATTAACGAACCAACCAACAGGCCCGCTCCGGACCCGACGAGGGCGAAGGTCAGCAACAACCCAGCCCCCGCAACGGGGTCGCCCCAGTCGACGCCGAACCCGAGGGCACCGACGACCACGATCAGCAGCGACTGAACCAGGGCCAGCACAAACCAGGTCGCAGACAACCCAACGACCATGTCGCCGACTCCGGCGGGGCTGGCTGCGGCTCGTCGAAGCACCCCGGCTCGGCGGGCCCTCACCACAAGAGCTCCAGAGGTGAGGGCCGTGATGAAGGTGAACAACACAAGGTTCTGGGCCGAGGTCAGCGAGAAGTTGCTCGAGCTGGCAAACGTCGACTCGCCCACGGTTGTGCGGACCACCGGAACCCGTTGGACCCCGACGGGCGCAGTCGCGGAGTCGACAGCTCGTTGGACGGCGCCACGAGCGGCAAAGCCCACGTCGGCCTGAGCCTCGTTGGCCAGGAACGTGAACCCGTCTGGGGTCACAACGACGGCGGCCTCGGCGTCGAAACGGCGAATGATCGACCGAGCCTCGTCGATGTCGGCGGCCCGAACCACCTCGATTCCGTCGCTCGCGACCAGTTCGACCGCAACCGCATCGGCCACCTGTCCGTCTCCGGCGACGACGATCTCCAAGGGCTGGGCGCCGCCAAAGGTCGAACCAATGATGACGATGATGGCGATCGGGAGTGCCACCGAGAAGAACAGCGACGATCGGTCGTTGACGAACTGGCGCATGGTCGCGGCACCGAACGCGAGCGTTGGACCGATCATGGCTGCATCCGACTCAAGCGAAGGGCTCCAACCAAGCCGCACACGACTCCGATCGCCACCAGCTGAACGACCTCACCAGACACATCGGCCAGGCTGGCCACGTCGGCGTTGAGCTCGGTGAAACCACGCAACGAGATGCCGTTGGGCGACAAGCGGGCCAGCAGTCGCATGGCTTCCGGGGCGTCACCGGGCGGCACGAAGGCGCCTCCCATCAATGCCAGCACAAAGCCAACCACTGCGGTGGCGGTATCGACCTGTTGTGGTGTGGTTGCCACGCTGCCAACCAGCAAGGCAATACCGCACAACGAACCCACCGTCGCCACGATCAGGGCAACAACCCCGGCGGGCGAGCCCCACACGGCGCCCGATACCACCGACGTCGTCAGCCAGACCACACCGAAGCCAAGGGTGGAGGTAATGAACACCGCCATGACCTTGCCACCCAGCACCGTTGGCACCGCCGTGCCCGCGGCGACCATTCGGCTCAGGCGAGACGTCGATCGGTCATCGAACAGCGAACGGGCCGCGACCCCGACGGCATACATCAGCGTCAGGCCAGCCATGGCCGCCCCGTAGTAGGCAACCAAGGACAATGTGCGCCCTCCCAAGGGAGCGGTCTGCAGCTCGACAGGTCCAGCACCCTGGCGCTCGATTCTTGTGGCTGTCGTGTCGGCCACGCTCTGCGCGACCTGGGCCGACAAGGGCCGCTCGACATCGCCGATCACCTCGAGAACAATCCCGTCGGCCACGGCGTCCACCACAATGGCGGCACCGACCTGGCCGCGGTCGACGAGGTCGACAACGGCTTGACGACTTGCAGCCCGCTCGGTCACGAGGGCGTCGTCGTCGATGTCCAACAGCGACGCCGTCACCGTTGCACTCGTTGCATTGCCTGCCGAATCGACGATCGCGAGCCTGAAACGCACCGACCCAGACCCTGAATCCGACGATCCGAGCAAGAGTCCAAACACCAGAGCCAATATCACCGGCGCAACCACGACGTTGATGAGCATCGAACGCGACCGAAACCGGCGCACAAGTTCGTACCTGACGATGGTCCACAGCTCAGTCACGAACCCGCCGTCCCGTCAGGTGCAAGAACACCTCTTCGAGGTTCTTCGCCCCTTCGTTGTCCGCTGCCAGCAGCTCGGCTTGGGTCCCGGTCGCCAACAGCTGGCCGCCATCGATGATGCACACCCGGTCGCAGAGCCGTTCGGCTTCTTCCATATAGTGCGTCGTGTAGATCACCGACAGGCCCGATCCGCCCAGTTCGGCGACCGCGTCGAGGATCTGGTTTCGACTCTGCGGATCGACGCCAACTGTTGGTTCGTCGAGGATCAGCAGCGTTGGTTCGTGCAACATCCCGGCTGCGATATTGGCCCGCCGCTGCATACCACCGGAGTACTCGCCAACCCGATCGTTGCGACGATCGCTCAGCCCAACAATCTCGAGCACGTCGTCGATTCGTTGGTTGAGCTGACGCCGGCCAAGACCCTGGAGACGGCCGAAGAACCTGAGATTCTCGACTGCGGTCAGGTCGTCATAGAGCGCGATGTCTTGGGGCACCAGACCAACCTGGCGTTTGGCCTGTTTCGCGGCCGCGGACATCGGCTCGCCCGCGATCGTGATACTGCCCGAGTCGGCCGCCAACACGCCGGCGATCATGCTGATCGTGGTGGTCTTGCCTGAGCCGTTCGGGCCCAGCAGTCCCAAAGTCTCGCCAACCCCAACACTGAAGCTGAGGCCATCGACGACACGTCGGTCGCCATAACTTTTGGTCAGCCCGACGACGGTCAGCGTGGCCGCGCTGGTGTTGTTGCCCGTGTGCATGGCAACCATTGTTCACGCCTCACAGGTCGGCGTCGTCGGCCCCGAGGATGATCCTCACGCCGACGGAGTCCTACTTGAGGAGGCGGCGGAGCCGCTTTCCCGTCAGACTGATCGGCAACTCGTCATTGATCTCGATGACCGACGGGGCCTTGTACCGAGCCAGATTGTCGAGGCAGTACTCCGACAGGTCGGCGACGGTAGCTGTTGCGCCCTCGGTGAGCTTGACATGAGCGATGACCTTTTCGCCGGTGCGCTGATCTGGGGCACCAATCACCACAACACCGGTGACGTCGGGATGATGCATGAGCACCTCTTCGACCTCGGCGGGAAACACATTGAAGCCAGAAACGATAATCATGTCTTTGGATCGATCAACCAGGTACAGATAGCCATCGTCGTCCACTACGCCGATGTCGCCGGTACGGAACCACCCGTCTTCGGTGAGGGAACGACCGGTGGCTTCGAGGTCCTCCCAGTAGCCACCGGTGACATTGGCGCCGCGCACCCAGATCTCTCCACGGTCACCCACCGGTACATCAACTGCGTCGTCGACGAGCCGCATTTGGACGCCGGGGAGAGGTTTGCCGACCGAACCCGGTCGGATGGGATATCCACTGCCAGATGACACGATGCCGCCTGTCTCGGTGAGTCCATAACCCTCGTTCAGTTCGATTCCGAGGCGTTCTTTCACCGTATGAAATACCGACATCGGAAGCGCCGCGGCCCCGGTCGTGGCTGACAAAACTGACGAAAAGGTGTCGAGGGTCGCGCTCGGATGTTTCGCAACCGCGGCCCACAACGGCGGAACCCCCGGCACAATGGTGGGCCGGTATTTTTCGACGGCCTCGATGAACTCAGCCGGGTGGAACTCGTCGAGTAACACAATGGTCGCGCCCACCGCCAACAATGAGTTGAGCACCAGGTTGAGTCCATAGATGTGGAACAACGGCAGAGCCAACAACGCAACCGAGTCAGACGACACGGTCGACCCCGGGGCATCGCGAACGTGGCGCTGACTGGCGATCAGGTTTCCATGGCTCAGCGACGCCGCCCGAGCATCGCCTGAGGTGCCGCTGGTGAACAGCAAGCCCGCTTCGACACTGTCGTCGCGTTCGACCGGCGCAAACGGCGCACCATCGACCGCCACCTGCGGCAAGCCGTCAATGATCAGACCGCCAGGCGTGCCAACCGTCGTGATGCTCTTGACTCCGTCAGCGATGGCGACGGCGTGGTCTCCGTATCCGGCGCCGACGAGCAACGCCACCGGGCCAACAGCGTTGAGCTGGCGGATGGCCTCGCGCAGCCGGCCCACCAGAACCACATCGCTGAA
>CAYGMW010000288.1:0-3938 GCA_964350975.1 uncultured Acidimicrobiales bacterium
CGTCGGAGCTGTCGGAGTCGTTGGAGCCCCCGCACCCGGCGAGCACCATCAATGAGGCAAATGAAACCGCAAGAATCCTGAGACGCATGGCTACCACCGTACGCACCTCACCGCGTTGACTGGCGTCAGCGAGCACACCTTCGCCTCATGCGACTACTTTCTGTCGCCAGATCGGGCTGGAGGGCACTATGGCAACCAACGAAACCGAAGGCGAACGAAGCCTGTTTTTCGACGACCTCGAAGCCAAGTTCGACGCGTTCCAAGCGTTACGCAAGAGCGACAAGGGCGCAGCCGACGCCGTGTTGGACGATCTGGGCGCGAGCAGCGAACTCGATCGCGAGATCTTGCTCGAGGTGTCTTCCCCTCGGCCTCTTGGCCACCCCGAGCGCTTCGAGCAGGCCCACGCGCTGGCCATTCGATCGCTCGAAGTGCTCGACCGCAACGGCACTCGCAAGATCAAGGTTCGCGCTGCGGGGCCGCTCGACCCAATCGCCAGCTATCTCGTCCAGCTCGTGACCGGATTTATTGTTCGCAGCTATGTGTCGAGCGTGATCGACGCCATGCACAAGCTGTACAGCCGCCGGTGGGCCAACGCCCAGCGCAACGACCCGGCCCTGCCGATGTTGGCTAGGGCCCGGTTCCACACCGAGAAACTTCAGGCTGGCTTCAAGCGCAACCCGCTCGGTGTGCCCACGTTCTTGCTCGGTGGCGCCGCGGTCTCCGCGCTTGGAACCGCAGCCCAACAGGCAGTCGCCCAAGCGTTCACCTCCACGTTCAGCAAGGTCGCAGCCACGATCGTGTTGTTCGCGATTTTCGCAGCGATCAGTTGGGTTGTCCTGAGGGGCGCGGCCATTGCTCGCCGGCGGATCAAGCTCACCACTCGCGATCCGCTCGACGCTCTGTGGCAGACCATCGGCCGGTGCGGCGAACCGCCCCGCGATCAGTCGAAGACCTTTGCCCTCATTGCGATGATCATCCTGGCTGTTGGTTGGGCATCGGTGCCGATCGGGCTGCTCGTCAGCTTTTTGACCTGAAGCGGTAGCGTGTTTGGGCTATGGCCAAACTGCCCGACAACGGAGACCGCACCGTCGCGTCGAACCGTCGCGCTCGGCGCAACTATGAGGTGCTCGACACCTATGAGGCCGGCTTGGTGTTGGTCGGTAGCGAGGTGAAGTCGCTGCGCGATGCCAAGGTGCAGCTCGCCGACGGGTTTGCTCGCATCGACCACCGCGGCGAGGCCTGGCTATTTGGCGTGGTCATCTCGCCATGGAGCCACCAGTCCCGCCAGGGCGGCCATGTCACCGATCGACGTCGGAAGCTGTTGTTGAACCGGCGCGAGATCGACAAGCTCAAGCCCCGTCTCGATCAAGAAAACCTGTCGCTCATCCCGATGTCGATGTACTTCAAGGGCGGTCGAGCCAAGGTCGAGCTGGCGCTCGCGAAAGGTCGCCGCGACTACGACAAGCGCCAAGTGATCGCCAAACGCGACGCCGACCTCGAAGCGCGGCGGGCCCTCGCGTACCGCAACCGGAGCTGACCTGTCGCCAGTGAGATGTCACAGCAGGCCGATACAATCCTGCGAACACCATGTACAGGTCGGCGCGGGCCGGCTCTCATGACCATGGGGATGAAGGGTTTCGACTTTGGCAGTAGAGGTGAGGGAAGCGAGCCGTGGTCTCCGGAACCACGTTAAAGAGCCGGAAACACCAATAAACGCCAACGTGTCTAACGACGACCTGGCGCTCGCTGCGTAATTTGGCTTCGGCCTAGTTAGGTAGTGGGTTGGCCTCGGATTCCATGCCCTGCGGAGTCTGGGTGCCCTCATGAAGCGGGGCTTACCTGCCGTCACTGCTGACGCGATGGTCGGGACAACTCAGTCAGATACGGATCGAGATGGTTGTCGATGACCATCGCCCTCCCGACAATTTGATATCGACTGCGCTCGGAGAAGTCTCATCAAAGCGTCGAAGGACGCGGGTTCGATTCCCGCCATCTCCACGACCTCAGCACCATCAGGCAGCACCTCGACGATGGGGCCGATCACGATCAGTGACGGCTAACCCATTGCGGCGGCAGAGCCCCACGTCACCGGTATCGATCGGGCCTTGCGGAACACGATGCCCTCAACCGCGGCGTCACGCCCCGCATCGAGGCTGACCGCCGGGAGCAGATCCAGCACCGCGCTCAGCGCCGACGTGGCCACGAGCCGGGCCAGGTGGGCGCCAATGCAGGCGTGGGGTCCCTGGACAAAGGCAAGGTGCGCTGGTTCGCCGACCCGGTCGAGATCAAACTCGTGCGGGCGCCGGTACACGTTGGGGTCGCGATTGGCTCCAGACAGCGACACGACCACAAAATCGCCACGGGAGATCGACGTGCCAGCGAGCACCACGTCGGTCGTGGCGAAGCGGTCGACCCGCGCAACGGCTGGTTCGAGCCGCAACGACTCCTCAATCGCCGCCGCGATCACACCGCGGTCCTGGTTGACCCGAGCAAGCACCTCTGGATGCAACAGCAGATGAAGCAGCAGGTTGGCGATCATGCCTTCGGTGGTCTCGATTCCACCGAAGAGGAACACCGCGGCGTTCGACCCAAGCTCATCGGCACTGAGCAACCCTGCGATCTGAGCAAGAGCGCCGTCGGGTCGCTCCGACGCCTCGGCAACCGCGGCGGTAAGCGAACTCATGGCGGTGTCGGCAGCCAGCGAGGCCGCCGGGTCGTCGAGTCCGAGTGACGAACGTTCGGTCGCGTCGACAATCTTGCGGTACCAGCCCAGCAGTGTCGCCGTGCCAATCGGTTCGAGCCCCAACGCGATCATCGACGCGAACGCCGCCAGCGGGCCCGCGAGCCCAAGGGCAAGGTCGGCCTGACCATCGGGTTCGATGGCCCCAACCAACCTGCGGGCTTCGGCATCAATACGGGGCCCGAGTGCGGCAGCGGTGGCGGCCGGGCGAAACGCGGCGGCAAAGGGCGAACGGTGCCGGCGGTGCTCTTGTCCATCCAAGGACAGCATGCTCGGCCCAACCACCTGGGCGGTAGCGAACCGCGGATCGTCGACAGTGAATCGTTCGCTGTCGCGCATGACCTCGACGGCGGCGTCACGCCCGACCACGAGCCAAGCACCGAGCGCCGGCACCTGGCTCACCGGTCCGCGCTCGCGCAGCGCGTCGATGACGTCGTGGTGTTCCGACGCAAGCTCGGAAAGGGTCACCAGTGCCGGATCCACGGCGTGACCGTACCACCGCCGCCGTCGCGGCCGACCGGGCGACGGAGTCAGCGGCCGACGGAAGGAGCGTCGGGGCGGGCCATGGCGGCGTTGACGAGGCCGAACATGGGTCGGGCCACGATCAGCAGCGACCCGACGACACACGCCGCGCCGATGCTGACCCACTGTGGGCCCCACTGTTCGGCCACCACCCCGCCGAGCATGGCACCGACGGGTTTCATGCCCCACGCGATGAACAGGTACGCGGTCATCATTCGGCCGAAGACCTCGTCGGGCACGAGCCGCTGTCGCACCGTGGCGCTGACCACGTTCCATGTCGGATCCGACAGACCCAAAATCATCGACGCTGCGAAGGCAATCGCGGCCGTTGTCGTCAACCCGAGCATGAGCGACGCGACGCTGAAGCACACGATGCTGAACCGCATGCTGGTTGCATGACTCGTTGCCGAGATGAATCGGGCCACGAAGAACGTGGTGATCACCGACACAACTGCGTCGACGCTCATCAACACCCCGAAACCAACACCACCCAGACCGAACCGTTCGGTCACCAGCACCACGAACGTTGCCGTGGTAGCAGCTCCAGCGAAGGAGAACGCGCCGACGCTGAGCGCCAATGGCCGCAGCACCGGATGCGCCCATACGTATCGCAAACCAGAGGTTGCCTGCACCCGAAAGGGGGGTCGGTGTTCGGCTTGTTCTGGTCGATATCTCC
>CAYGMW010000289.1:0-3934 GCA_964350975.1 uncultured Acidimicrobiales bacterium
GCCCGCTGGCTGCCTGCGATCAGCATGGCGCTGTTGGTCTCGGCCCATGTGCTGGCCGCGACCGCGGCTCCCGGATTCGCAGTGGTCGTCTATGCCGTTGCCCTCGGTGCGAGCGGCGGCGCAGTTCGGGTGGTGACCGCAACCCTGTTGCCCCAGTGGTTCGGAACGGCCCACATTGGCGCTATCCAAGGAGTGCAGAACTTCGTCGGGGTTGGAGCGTCGGCACTCGGTCCGGTCGTGTTGGCCTTGGCCGAAAGTGGGTTCGGGTCGTACCCGCCGGCGGTGCTGACGCTGGCCCTGATCCCGACGGCATCGATGCTGTTCGCCATGACCCGGGACCGCCGCGTCATGTCCGACGACGAGGTACCTGCCACAAATTGAGGGCGCGGCCCTGCCGGGTGCTCGTACAGTGACCAGATGCTCGTCGACCAGATCCGTTCCGACCTCACCGCGGCCATGAAGGCCCGCGACACCACTGCGACCACCACGCTTCGATCGATCATCGCGGCCATCCAGGAAGCCGAAGTGTCCGGTTCGAGTGCGGTCACGCTGACCGACGACGAGGTGATGAAGGTGCTCGCGGCCCAGGCCAAGCGCCGGGTCGAGGCCGCTGAAGCGTTCGAATCTGGCGGCGCCGCCGATCGGGCCGCCAAGGAACGAGCCGAGCTCGTGGTGATCGAGACCTATCTGCCCCAGAAGTTGTCTGACGACGAACTGGCCGCCCTGGTCGACGAGGTCCTCGCTGCGGAGGGCTTGTCCGAACAGTCCCAGATGGGTATGGCCATGAAGGCCGTCAACGCCGCAGTCGCGGGGCGAGCCGACGGTCGAGCCGTCGCCGCCCTCGTCAAGTCCCGCCTCAGCTGACGGGGTTAGATGCGTTCGAGGTCGGCGCCGTTGAACAGGGGAGTGACCCCGTGGGCGGAAGTGACGGCCTGCATCTCGTCAAATGACGGTGCTTCGGCGCGACCGTTGGCCGCGGCGAAGACGTGAGGCAGCAGGCGGGCGTCGCTGGTGGTGTTGAGGAACAGGTCGTCGGTGGCGAGCACGTAGCGGACCGATGTGGCGATGGCCTCGGCATCGTCGATGGGTTCATACCAGCTGAACTTGCGCATGTCGCCAGAGGGCCAACGGCCCTTCGCGATCGACTTGATGGTCTGCAGCGCCACCCGACGGTCGCCACACACAGCTCGGAGCGCCTCGACATCGGCTCGGTAGGCCGGGTCGCTCATCATGGTGAAGTTGTAGGGGAACAGCACCGAGTCGAAGTCGAACCGTTCGAGGCTGCGCAGATGCATGCCGGGGATTCGGGTGCCGTGGCCGGTCACCCCAATGAAGCGAACCAGCCCTTCGTCGCGCGCCTTGACCAGCGCTTCGACGGCGCCACCAGCAGCATGGGCCACGTCGAACTCGTCGGGTTCTACCAGGTTGTGCAGCTGGATCAGATCGACCTGGTCGACACCCATACGTTCGAGTGACTCTTCAAGTTCTCGCCGGGCCCCGTCGCCGGTGCGTTCGCCGGTCTTGGTAGCCAGGAAGACTTCGCGGCGATGCTCGGCCAGCCAGGGAGCCAGCCGAAGTTCGCTCTCGCCGTAGGACCGGGCGGTGTCGATGTGGTTGACGCCAGCGGCGCGGACGGCGGCCAGGGTTGCATCGGCGCGATCTTGGCTCATGCCTCCCAGCGCAGCAGCGCCGAAGATCACCCTCGTGCTGTGGTGGCCTGTCCGCCCGAACTCGATGGTGTCGATCGCCATGATGTGCCCCTCGTCGCTGGTGTCCCGAACTCGAAGCTACCCGTCGGCGGTGTTCAGCCCACTACTCGTCGAGCCACACCGGCGACCGGTCGAGTAGGTAGGTGCTGACCTCGACGCACAAGTCGAGCACGTCGCAGAGGTTCTCGTTGCCGGTGATGATCGCGGTGAGCGACAGCGGAATGCGGCCGACGATGGCCAGCGTCCGCTGGGCCGGGTCGGTGATGGACGCGAACGAATCGATCGCCGACACCTCGATGGGCAACGTGGTGCCGCCGATGCCAGCCATGTCGGTGGCCAAGATGAGCAGATCGGGGCCGTGGGTCATGGGAGGAAGGGCCCAGTTGAAGCTGAGCGACACCATGAAGTCGTCCTCGGGCAGGTCGCCCGGCTCGAGAGCGAGCAGTTCGTCTTCGAAGGCCAGCAGCACCCGAGGTTCGGCCTCGAGACCCAGGTGAAGGTCGAGTGGGCCCCCGCATGCTTCGGCCGGGTGCAGGTCGACCTCCCACGCCTGGCGCAGCGAGTACGTCTCGATGAAGTGCCGTTCATCGTGGATGTGGAAGCCGTGCTCGACGGCATGTTCCTTGAGATCGGTGACGAAACCTGCGAGATCTACTGCTGCCATTGCCCGACAGCCTGCCACACGGGTGGGACGGTCACGGGACCGGTACCGTCTAGCGGGTGACTGACGACGACTGGATTGATGTGCTGGTGCGAGCCGCTGACGCGGTAGCCGCCGAGCTCGAGGTCTTTGAAGACAAGCTGGCGATGGGCGTGCGGCCCGACCAGTACGCCTTCGACCTCGCTGCTGACGCCGCGGTGCTCGCGGTGATCGAGCCCACTGGCGCTGGCACCTTCAGTGAGGAGTCGGGTGTGCGGGTCGGCTCGACGTCCGAGCTGGTCGTGATCGATCCCGTCGATGGCTCGACGAACTTCAGCCGCGGTATCCCGCACTACAACACCAGCCTGGCGGTGCTCGACGGCGACGGGGTCCGAGCGTCGATTGTGATCAATCAGGCCACCGGCGAGCGCTTTGAAGCAGTGCGAGGCGGCGGTGCCCGATTGAACGGGACGCCGTTGCGGGTGAGCGACTGCGCATCGCTCGGCGATGCCATCGTGGCCCTGAATGGCCTGCCTGACCGACATCACGGTTGGGCCCAGAGCCGCACCTTCGGCGCTGCGGCGCTCGACATCTCCTTTGTGGCCGCCCGCCGAGTTGACGCTTTTGTGGACTCGGTCAGCCAGCTGGGGTTGTGGGACTACGCCGCGGCCCACCTGATTGCGTTGGAGGCCGGTGCTGTAGCCGCCGAGCTTGATGGCCTCGAACTCTTGCATCGCGACCACGCCGGCCGAAGGGGAGTGGTGTACGCCGCGACCCCCGCCTTGCTCGACGAGATCCTGGCCGCGTTTCGGCCCGGTCCCGCATGAGTGGTGGTGGCGGCAGGTTGCATTCGGCTGCGCTGCGCCAGTTCGGACGCCTGCCGCTGACGGTCCGTCATTTCGTGGTGGGCCTGACATCGCCTGCGTATCGGGTCGGAACGGTCGCGGTGATCGTCAACGACGACGCCCAGTTGCTGTTGGCTCGCCACTCCTATCGCAACGGGTGGGGTCTGCCGGGCGGAATGATCGGCTGGAACGAAGAACCCGAGACAACGGTTCATCGTGAGGTATCCGAAGAGCTCGGGCTGACGGTTGTGACCGCTGGCCCCGTGGTGATCGAACACCGAATGCGTCCCCGGCGCATCGAGTATTACTACCCCCTGGCACTTGCTTCAGGCGTATTGCCTTCAGATGCCAGGCCCGCAAGTGCCGAGATCGAAGCTGTTGAATGGTTCGACGTCGACAACTTGCCGAAGCTCGAAAAAGAGGACCGAATCACTGTCTCAGTACTTCCGGCGATGCTCGCGGCCCGGTTCCCGGATCGCTTTTCGAGCTAAGCGGCGAACTGCTCGTTTCGTGGGCCGGGGCTGGTTTGGTCCAGGTGGCGGTAACCCGTCCGGTGTGGTCAATGAGTTGCCAGTGATGATCGCCGGTGCCGTGGTGGAGAGTGGCTCCCGTGCGGTGGAGTTGCCGGTGATGGATCGGACACAGCAGGGCCAGGTTGTCGACCGCGGTGGGGCCACCGTTGGCGTGTTCGATCAGATGATGGGCCTCACACGCTGACGGGCGTCTGTCGCAGTCGTTCC
>CAYGMW010000290.1:0-3931 GCA_964350975.1 uncultured Acidimicrobiales bacterium
GCGAGCCAGTTCCACATCATCCAGCCCGCGGTGGTGAAGTAGAACGTGCGGTCGCCAGGCCGAACGTCGCCATGGAGCACGTGTTCGGTGAGGTGTTTCAGCAGCACTCCCCCAGCGCGATGCACGATGCACTTGGGCTTGCCCGTGGTACCCGAGGAATACAGCACGTACCACGGATGATCGAACCCGAACCGGGCGAATGTGGGCTCGGTTTCGGCGCGACGCTCGACCACCTGGGACCAAACAGCGACGCTCGACGGCGTCTCGATGCGGGCGTACTCGACCATCCACGTGGCAAGCAGGCTCGGCAGCCCAGCGCTCACGGCCGCCAGCGCGTCGGTCCGGTCGAAGGTGCGGCCTCCGTAGTGATAGCCGTCAACACCCACGAGCAGCTTCGGCTCGACTTGGGCGAAGCGGTCGAGCACACCGTCGACTCCAAAGTCGGGCGATGTTGAGGTGAACACCGCACCAATCGATGTGGCCGCCAGCATCGTGATGTACGTCTCGGCGATGTTCGGTAGCCACGCGGCGACGACGTCGCGCGGGCCAACACCGAGTTCGGTCATTGCCGCGGCCGCCTTGGCAACCAGGGCACGCAGTTGGGCTCGAGAGAGTTCGCGGCTGTTGTCGGCTAGCTCGCCGCGAACAATCAACGCCGGATCGGCACCGTCGGGCCGCAACAGGGTTTCGGCAACATTGAGCTCGGCATCAGGAAAGAATCGATGCTCGAACAGGGCGGCCCCATCGGCTGCGGGCAAGACTGCCCGCTCGCCTCGGGTACCCATCACCCCGCACCAGTCCCAGACCGCGGCCCAGAACTCGGGAGCATGATCGACCGACCATTGGTGCAGGGTCGACGCCGATTGGCCGACCGACGATGCGAACCGACTCATGTTGGTCTCGTCGGGTTGGCTTGGTTGCCACAGCAGCTCGCTCATGGAGACAACAACTTTCGTCGACGCACTACAACGGGCCGCCACCCTAGTGATCGTGGGCCACCAACCTCACGCTGCCAACGCGTCGGAGGCCTCGATGGCCTCCCACAACAAGGCTCGCGTCTTGCCAGCATCGGCACCGCTGAAGTTGTTGGCAACCACCACACCTTCGACCAGATCGGCCACCACCGCACCGAAGGGCCGGTTGCGCACTCGTACCGCTACCACGACATTGGCGCCAACCCGCTTGATCGTCCGGTCGACCCCCTCGATACGCGGCGGGCTCTTGAACGCGGGCACAACCAGGCCGCGGGCGCGGGCCACTTCAGCGATGAGCCGAGCGGTCGCAGCGAACCGCACCGACGGGGCTTGTTCGATGAAAGCGACGTTCGACACGGTTGTTATCTAACTCCGGGGGTGGGACAGTCGACAGAACCGAAGAATCATGACCACCAACGGATGGATCACCCTTGCGGTTCTGGCCGCCGTGCTCGTCGCCCTGTTCGGGCGGCGTCTCGGCCCCGCGCCCGCCATGCTCGGCGGTTGCGCGGCTCTCTACATCCTCGGAGCCGCACCACAAGAAGTGGTGTTCGGCGGATTTTCGTCATCGGCGCCATGGGTCATCGCTGGCCTCTACGTCCTCGCCGGATGTGTCCAAAGCAGCGGTGTGCTCACCGGAGCCCTGCGCCGAGCCGACAACAGCATCGGGCACGGCCGAAAGGGCATGGCCAAACTGCTGCTACCGGCGGGCCTGGTGTCGGCTGTCACAGCCAACACCCCCGTTGTTGCCACCTTGACTCCGCCTCTCGTTGCGGCCTCACAACGCCGGGGCATCTCACCCCGCGGCCTGTTGATGCCACTGTCGTTCGTCACCATTCTTGGTGGCACCTTGACCGTGTTTGGCTCATCGACCAACGTCGCAGCGTCTGGTCTACTTGAGTCGTCGGGGTTCGCCCCAATCGGCCCATTCGACCTGCTCGTCATCTCACTCCCCACCGTTATTGTTGGTTTTGGCTACATCATCACCTTCGCACCGGTCATGTTGTCCGGTGGCCTCCACGACAGCCACGACGAGCAGCCTGTTGCCGAGTATCACGGACGCATCGTCGTGCACCGAGCCAGCACCATCGTCGGCCAAGAACCAGACAACCTGGTCGGCGAGTTGCGAGGAGCCGTTCGAGAGTCAGGCGACAACCACCCATACGCTGAGGGCGACGTGCTGCACCTCACGGGGAGCATCGACGCCATGCTCGACGTGCGAGAGCTCGCATCGGGCCCGGGCGAGAAC
Organism: uncultured Acidimicrobiales bacterium; assembly: GCA_964350975.1. Classification (GTDB taxonomy): domain Bacteria; phylum Actinomycetota; class Acidimicrobiia; order Acidimicrobiales; family Poriferisodalaceae; genus JAADHX01. Next base: position 2,224 of record CAYGMW010000290.1, read on the forward strand.
ATCGCCGGCAAGCGGTACTTCGAAGCCGTTGTGGCCTCGGGCAGTTCGCTCATCGGGCAACAGCTCGGGTCGGCCGTGGTTGAAGGCCGCATTCTCGCCTTTGCTCGCCGTATCGAACCCGAACGACATCATCACAGTCGACCCCAGCTACTGCACCGCGGCGATGTCGTCGTCGTTCTTGCCGACCCGAGCGCGGTGCGAGAGACCTCGACCTCGCGCGACTTCACCTTTGCCACCCGCCTCGACGTCGACCCGCCCAAACCGCACCTGGCTCCGCTCGCCGTTGGCATTGCTGCCATCACCTTGGTCGCAGCCTCATTCAGCCAGATCGGTGTGTTGCGCGCCGTGTTGTGTGGTGTCGGAGCCCTCGTCGTCACCCGCGTCGTGCGACCACGGGACGCCTTTCGCATGGTGAACCTCGAAATCGTCGTCATGATCGCAGCCGCCCTCGGCCTGAGCGGCGCTGTTGTTGCCAACGGTCTGGCAATCACAGCTGCCGACCTGCTCATTGACGCTGCGGCTCACCGCTCAGCAATTGTTGCGACCCTGCTCATCTTGGCCGCCACTATCGCGATGACCGAACTGCTCACCAATGTGGCCGCCGTCGCGGTCATGATTCCGGTGGCGATTGCGCTCGCTCCCGAAGCCGACATCGACCCTCGACGCCTCGCCCTCGGTGTCGCCATCGCGGCGTCAACATCGTTCCTGACGCCGTTTGGTTATCAGACCAACACCATGGTCTGGCGGCCGGGCCGATACAGCCTCACGGACTATGTGAAGTTCGGGCTGCCGCTCACCATCGTGGTGCTGACGACGCTCACGGCAACAATCACCATCGGATCGTGAGGCGCTAGCGTGTCGGGCGGTGTCCGATTCGCTCGACATGAACCCCGTCCAGGTCGAGAACCTCGAACGGCTGCGCCCTCCACCTGAGGCTCGCCCGTCGTACCGGTCGACGCTGCGCATCGACATACGGACCTACCTCGAACGAGAACTGGTCACCGTGATCGATCGGGTCAAAGCCGACGACCCCAAGAGCCGAGGCATGTGGGTTGGCAAGCGCCACCTGGCGGCGATCCACGGCTGCGAGGCCCGCCACCTCGCTGAAGACGAGCGGCCCTTCGAATGGTCGGTACCGCTGGCGCGAGGTTCGGTGGCCCACAAGGCGATCGAGTTGTCGATGCATATGGCTGGCCGACGCGACCCATCGGAGCTCGTCGACGACGCGATCGGGCGCATCATCGACCGCGAAAGTGGGCTTGGCGACTTCTTGCGTCGCGCCGATGAGGCCAGCACTGCCGAACTGCGCAGCGAAGCCAGCGCCCTCACCGCCGGGTTCCTCGACACGTTTCCGCCCTTGAAGCGAGGCTGGCGGCCCGCGACTGAGGTGTCGAAACGTTCCGAGTTATGCAACGACGGCCTCACCCTCGCCGGAAAGTTCGACCTGACCCTCGGCGGACCGAACGACACCACCGCCGGACGGGTCATTATCGACGTCAAGACCGGCGGTTTTGCACCCGAACACCGCGAAGACCTTCGCTTTTATGCCCTCATCGAGACACTGCACACTGGAGTGCCACCCCTGATTGTGGCCACCCATTACGTCGAATCGGGTCGGCTCCAGGCCGAAACCGTCGACGAAGCCCTCATCTGGGCCGCACCGCTGCGCACCATCTCTGGCCGGGATCACCGCTCCGATGAGCTGCGC
>CAYGMW010000291.1:0-3919 GCA_964350975.1 uncultured Acidimicrobiales bacterium
GTGGTGTGGAGGAAGTCGATGACCTCGGGCCACAAGCGAGCCGCGAGATCGCCGTCGTGGGTGCCGATGGCGTTGGTCTCGTTCATAAAGGCGTGGCCGGCCTGGTGGACCGTGAGCTCGACGTCTTTGCCCATGGCCTGGAGCCGTGCTGCCAAGTCGAGGGCGGCTTCGGGCGGGAAGAACCCGTCAGGGTCGGCCATGTGACCCCGCACAGCGGCGGTGAGACCGGACCAGTCGGGCTCGCCATCGCCCTGAGGGAAGCCATAGAACGGCACTGCAGCCTTGATGGCATCGCCGCGATTGGCGGCCAGCAGGAACGTCAACATGCCGCCCATGCAGAAGCCAATGACGCCGATCGCGTCGCCGGTGGTCGCATCGTGGTTGAGCAGATAGTCGACCGCGCCGCTCATGTCTTTGGCTGCTCGCTCGGCAGGTAGCTCGGTCATGAGCTGGCCGGCTTTGTCCATCTCGTCGTGTCCGGCGAGCTCACCGTGGTACAGATCGGGGGCCAGAGCGACAAAACCAGCGGCGGCCATCTTGTCGGCCACACCCTTGATCTGGTCGTTGAGCCCCCACCACTCCTGGATCACGATGAGTCCGGGTCCGCTCCCTGATTCGGGCAGCGCGAGATGCCCGCGTGCGTCGTGTCCATTGCTTGCGAAAGTCACCATGTCAGCCATGGCGGCGATGGTAACCCCAGAGGGCGCGTTGGTCGCGATCAGCTCAAGCGAACTCTGCCCGAGCCATCGGCACCACGGTCTCGAGATAGGTGTCGAGCGCGTCGGTGTCGACGGGTAGCCGCAGCGCAACGTTCACTCCGGTAGCGCCGGCAGCCCGGTATTCGGCGAGTCGTTCGATGGCCTGTTCGGGCGAGCCTCGTAATGCTCCGGCCAAGAAGACGTTTCGCCGGTCGTCATCCATGGCTGCGAACCGGGCGTTCTCGGCGGCTACTGCTTCGGGCGTTGTGGTGAGGTTGAACGACAAGTTGACGGTGCGCTCGATCGTGGCGGGGTCGCGGTCGATCGCTTCACACGCGGCATCAATGCGCTGCGAAAGCATGTGGTACTCGTCAGGCGCCACATACGGGACGTTGTATCCGTCGGCGTATTTGGCGGCGATCGCTGGTGTACGGCGGGGGCCGCGGCCCCCAACCCACACCGGGATTCGACCCCGAACCGGGCCTGGGACACACGTGACGTCGTCGACGTTGAAGTGCTGTCCGCGATAGGTCGTACGTGCGGTCGTCCACATCGAGGTCGCAATGTCGAGACCCTCGGTGAGCATGCCGAACCGGTCGCCCCACGATCCAAACTCGTATCCATGGGCTACGAACTCGGGCTCGTGCCAGCCGGCACCGAACCCCATTTCGAGCCGACCGTTCGATACATGGTCAATGGCGACAGCGGCCTTGGCCAGCAACGCCGGATTGCGGTACGGCACACAGAACATGAGGCACCCAATGCGGGCCCGAGTGGTCGCGGCGGCGAGCGCTGTCATGGTCGCGACGGCCTCGAAGTGAGGCGTGGTCCCGCCTTGGGGCGGCGCCTCGTACAGGTGATCCCACGCCGAGATCCAGTCGATTCCGCCGTCGTCGAAACGACGCCAGAGCTGTTGAAGCTCGGCCATCGTCGCGTTCTGCTGACCAAGGTGAACCCCGAGAGTAAACGTCATGGCGCCGACGCTACCCCGGTGCCGTCGAGCGATATCAAGATCACGACAACTGCCACGGGCTCCTACGATGGGCGGGTCATGTTTGTCAGTCGGGCGCCGTTCCCTTTCACGTACCCCGACTTGCCGATCACCGAGCGGCGCGAGGAGTTGCTCGACGTCATCGAGGCAAACCAGGTCGTGGTGGTCGCAGGCGAGACCGGGTCGGGCAAAAGCACCCAGTTGCCCAAGTTCTGCCTCGAACTGGGCCGCGGTCAAAACGGGGTGCGTATCGGCCACACCCAACCCCGCCGTATTGCGGCCCGCTCGATCGCTGAGCGCCTGGCCTCAGAGTTGGGCACCGATCTAGGCGCCGCAGTTGGCTACGCGGTGCGGTTCACCGACGAGGTCGGCCCGGACACCCTGGTCAAGGTCATGACCGACGGCATTTTGTTGAACGAGATTCAGCGCGACCGCGACCTTCGGGCCTACGACACGATCATCGTCGATGAGGCCCACGAGCGATCCCTCAACATCGACTTCTTGCTCGGTCATCTCAAAAACCTCGTGGCCCGCCGCCATGACCTGAAGGTCATCATCACCTCGGCCACCATCGACACCGAACGCTTCAGCCAGCACTTTGACAATGCGCCGATCGTCGAGGTGTCAGGGCGTACATATCCCGTCGAGATCCGCTACCGGCCCCTCGACGCGGCGATGTGGGGCGACTCAGGCGACGACTATCCGAACGCTGAGGTGCTCGATCAACCCGCCGCGGTGTGTGCCGCAGTCACCGAGCTGTGGCGGGAGGGATCAGGCGACATTTTGGCGTTCTTTGCCGGCGAACGCGATATCCGCGACGCCGAAGAGGCCCTGCTCGAACTCGACTTGCCCAATGCCGAGGTCGTGCCCCTGTACGCCCGCCTGAGCGCGGCCGAGCAGCACCGGGTCTTTGCCGCTCACACCACCAGACGCATTGTGCTGAGCACCAATGTGGCCGAAACGTCGCTGACGGTTCCGGGCATCAGGTACGTCATCGACACCGGCACGGCCCGCATCTCACGGTTCAACCGGCGCACCAAGGTCCAGCGTCTACCGATCGAGCCGATCTCCCAAGCGTCCGCGAACCAGCGTTCGGGGCGTTGTGGGCGCGTCGCCCCCGGCATCGCCATTCGGCTCTACAGCGAACAAGACTTCGCCAGCCGAGACGAGTTCACCGAGCCGGAGATCCAGCGAACCAACCTAGCAGCGGTCATCTTGCGGATGAAGGCCGCTCGTTTGGGCGATATCGAACGGTTCGGCTTCGTTGACCCACCTGACTCGCGATCGATTGCCGACGGCATCGCCCTCCTACGTGAGCTGGGTGCCCTCGATGACCGCGACCAGATCACCGAGCTGGGCCGCCGGATCGATCGCCTGCCGGTCGACCCCCGGATTGCTCGCATGGTGCTGGCCGGAGCCGAGATGCACTGCCTCGATGAGGTGCTCATCATCGCCGCTGGGCTGTCGGTTCGTGACCCACGCGAACGCCCCAAGGGTCAAGAACAGCCCGCGGCCGAGATGCACAAGCGCTTTCGTGTCGGGGGTTCTGACCTGCTCGGCTGGCTGGAGCTGTGGCGCTACATCGGCGACGAACGCAGCGCCGGATCGTCGAGCCGTTTTCGTCGGCTGTGCCGAAAGGAGTTCCTGAACTACCCACGCATACGTGAATGGCAAGAGGTGCATGGGCAGCTCAAGCGGGCCTGTCGCGACCTCGGAGTCAAGGGCACCACTCAGCCGGGTCGACCCGACGACATCCATCGGGCCATTCTTTCGGGCTTGTTGTCCCAGATTGGCAAGTTCGACAAGGCCTCTAAAGAGTATCTCGGCACCAGAGGCACACGCTTTGCCCTGTCGCCGGCGTCGTCGCTGTTCAAAACGGGACCCCTCTGGGTCGTGGCGGCCGACCTGGTCGAGACGACCAGGACGTGGGCCCACTCGGCCGCAGCAGTCGAACGGGACTGGATTGTTGACGTCGGCCACCACCTGATCCGCTACAGCTACGGCGAGCCGTGGTGGGACGCAGAACGAGGGTCGGCATCGGTGCTCGAACGGGCCGTCATGTTGGGAATGGTCCTCTATGACGACCGGCCCGCCCAGCTGAGCCGGATCGACCCCGCCGCGGCCCGCGAGATGTTCATTCGCCACGCCCTCGTTGAAGGCGACTGGCATGCCCGTCACAGCTTCGTCGAGCGTAACCACGAACGAATTCGTGAGGTGCTCGATCTCGAAT
>CAYGMW010000292.1:0-3873 GCA_964350975.1 uncultured Acidimicrobiales bacterium
CCATCGATGAGCTGGCTTGTCGTCGACATCCGTCGGGGCGCACCAGGCGAATGGCGTCAACTCGAAGTGCAACGCGGCAACGACGTCTTGTTACTCGACGTGGCTCTCGGCGAGCGACCGGAGTAACTCAGCTTCGGCGGTGACGCACCATCAAGGCAGCCACGATTGCGACTACTGCAGCAATCGCCACCCCAAGCGCGCCGAGCGACAGGTACTGGCGCTGACGGGCGTTGAGCGCCACCCAGGGCGGAGCTTGGTCGGCCTCGACGAACGCCTCGTCGTTCGCCGAACCAGGCGACCAACCGGCGCTACGGAGACGGTCATTGGCCACGACGAACGAATGCATCGTGTATGGCAGAAGCCCAGCGGGTCGGGGGGATCGCGGTACTCGAGCCAGCCGGGCCTCGACCCGCTCAGCCACCGATACCGGTAGGCGAACCCGCGGCCGAGGGCCAAGCAGCGCCCTCATCTCCACACCCGTCAGCCAGCCGTCGGGAGCAACGTTGTACGGGCCGTCCAACATTTCTCGGGCGCTGAGCACTACCGCTGACGCCAAGTCATCGAGATGCAGGAACTGCACCGGTGGATCGTCAGTACCGGCCCGAAGAGCGACCGCATTCATGAGCGCCTCGCCCAACCAACTCATCTGGCCATCAGCGACCGCTGGCGCGGGTCGCAGCACGGTGACGCCCCGGCCGGTCTTGCGGCGCCACTCGACCACCAAGCGCTCGTGTTCGGCCTTCACTTCGGCGTACCGGAAACCAGCGTTGGGACGCAACGACTCCCGTTCCGAAATCGGAACCGGCGAGTTGGGCCATGCCCCGTACACGGTCGCAGACGACACCACCACAACATGGGTTGCCGCCCCGATGGCCGCGGCCTGCAGAACATGCACCAGGGCGTCGCGGTTCGGGTCGGCGACGAGGTCTGTCGGGTTCTGCCACGCCAGGTGGATGATCACGTCTGCATCGACAGCCATCGCCGCAACCGCTTCGACGTGGGCGCCTAGGGCGACCCGGCGAACCTCGAATCTTCCCGCGGGCACCGGGACCAGGTCGCGGTCGACTGCGATCACGTGGGAGAAGGCCCGATCAGCAGCCAGCCGTTGCAAGACCAGCTGCCCCAACTGGCCACCGGCACCGGTGACGGCCGCGACCAAGCCCACGGGGCGACCACGAGCAGTGTCAGGCAATGGGGCGTCGATCGCCGATGTCATGGCTGCCCGCGTTGGACGATCAGGTGCATCCACCTACGATGCCTCTGTGAACGACGATGGTTCAAGCGATCCGAACAATCCTTTTGGCGGATTGCCATTCTTTGGCGATCTCGGCAAGCTCCTCGGCGGGGCTGGTGGCGGTGGTGGTGGCGCCCTGAACTGGGACGCAGCCCGGCAATTCGCCGTCGGTTTGGCGTCGGGCGGGGTGTCAGAACCCAACATCGACCCCGCTCAACGGGTGCGCTTCGCTGAGCTTTCGCGAATCGCCGAACTCCAAGTCAGCCGCGCCACAGGTCTTGATCTGGCCGTCGACGGCCAGATCCCAGTCGTGGTACCTGCCACCAAGTCCGAGTGGGCTGTCACAACGCTCAACGACTATCGCCCCCTGCTCGAACGCCTCGCGGCCGGGCTCAACGCCGACAAACCCGCCGACGACAGCAGTGACCCAACCGCGGCCCTGCTCGGCGGCATCATGAAAATGATCGGCCCCACCATGATGGCGATGAGCGCCGGGTCCATGGTCGGCCACCTAGCCAACACCGCGCTCGGCAGCTACCACCTTCCCATTCCGCGGTCGGGCTCCAAGCAGATCAGCGTGGTTGGGCCCACTGTCGCTGAGTTCGTCGAGGAGTGGAGCGTCAACGCCGACGACGTCATCTTGTGGTTGTGTCTCCATGAGCTCCTCAGCCACGCCGTGCTGTCAGTTCCCCACGTGAGGGCCCGAGTGCTCGATCTGCTTGGCGACTTCTCGGCCGGATTCCAGCAGGCAGACGGCTCAGCTCTCGAACAACGCCTCGGAAGTCTCGAACAGGGCACCGACCTCGAATCAATGCAGGCCCAGATGCAGCAGCTCTTCGGAGATCCCGAAGTGCTCCTCGGTGCCATGCGAACACCGGCTCAGGATGCCATCGTCCCCGTGCTCGAAGCACTCCTCGCTGTCATTGTTGGCTGGGTCGACCATCACCTTGATGCCATTGGGCGAACCCTGGTCAGCGGTCACGGCCAGATCACCGAGGCCATGCGTCGCCGCCGGGTGTCAGCGGGCCCCCAAGACCGATTCGTCGAAAAGATGCTCGGGCTCGATCTCCGGCGAGATCTCATCGAACGAGGCCGCGCCTTCGTCGACGGTGTGGTCGAACGAGGCGGCGACGAACAACTCGAACGCCTCTGGATCAAGCCAGAACACCTGCCCACCCCGAACGAGATCGATGCTCCGGGCCTATGGCTCGCCCGGATCGATCTACCGTCGCTCGACGACTGAACAACGAAACAACTATTCGTCGCCAGCTGGTTCTGGCTGGCCTGGTTCTTTGCGTCGGCCCGGACGGAGACGTCCGCTCGCGTACCGAGCGTCGGTCAGCACGCGACGCTTCAGCCGGTCTCCTGGAGTCATCGCTCCACGAGCTACAGCGCGCATACCACCGAGGTAGAAGAACGCTCCCAGTGCAGCGGCGACCGCCAAGATCAGGAACCCCACAGCAACCGGAAGAACCGTCGACCCCACCACCGGAACCAATGACGCGAACACCCACGCGAGCTGGAACCGGGTTTCGAATCGAGCAAACGAGCTCCCCTGGTTCGCATCCGGCGCGTCTCGCTGAACAATGGCGTCGAACGACAGCTTTGCGATCACGGTCGACACCCCGACGGTCAGAGCAACCATCATCGCCAACGGGCGACTCGGCGACGACGCCGCAATGAGCGCCATGACCGACGACGCGATCAGAGCACTCGCAATGATCATCTCTTCGCGCAACACCCGTCTGAGCAGCGGAGCCAAGAACGCGCCGCTGAGGTTGCCCACCACAGCCGACGCGCCAATCAGCCCAAACCACACCAGCGACGCGTTGGAGGTGCGAAGCCAAAAGACCAACAAGAAGGTCAAGAACCCGACAATGCCGCGCATCAGCGCCATCGCCGACGCCGCCAACAAGATGCCGGCCGACCTCAGTTCGGCTCGCTCTCGCTCGTTCGGTGGTTGTTCAACGACGGCCGTCGACGGCAACTTGGTGGTCAACACCGCCGCAAGGCTGAACACAATCGCGGCCAGCACCAGGGGCAAGCTGTCGTCGATCCACCTCAACAACACCCCGGGCCCAAAGGCGAACGCCCCGCCGAGAACGGCGAGGACCACCAGCTTGGAGTTTGCTTCGACCAGTTCTTCGGAACGGCGAACAAAGGTGGGCACGATTGCGCTCTTCGACACGTGGTAGGTCTTGCCAGCGACCAGCACCGTGAAGGCCTCTGGGTAGAGCCACAACGAGTCCAAGTGGAAGATCATCAAGATCGCCATGAGCGCCCGGATGACAGCCGCGCCGAGCATCATCATCCGACGCCCGCCCTTGGCCCGGTCGATCGCCGGGCCAATCAGGGGCCCCACAATGGCGAACGGCGCAACCGTTAATGCGAGATACAACGCCACACGGCTACGGGCCGCGTCAGCATCGACGGAGAAGAACAACGAACCAGCCAGCGACAAGGTGACCAACATGTCGCCGGCGGCGCTCATCACATGGGTTCGGGCCAACCGCATGAACGGGGTAACAACAAACGCTTCGGCGCCCTTGGCCGCACGACGTCGATCTGGTCTTGATCGGTCAACAGCGCTCACCGGTCCACTCTAGAAGAACCCGACCTCACATCTCGACGTCGACGAT
>CAYGMW010000293.1:0-3849 GCA_964350975.1 uncultured Acidimicrobiales bacterium
AAGGCAATTGGCGCTCGCCGAACATCGTCGGTGGTCGGGTGTTCTTGGACGTAGGGATTCTCAGCAAGCCCAGGAGTCGTCACATCCAGATCCAGCTGTGCGCATGGCGATGGAACAACGGTCGTAACTTCAGCGGCGGCTTCGAAGAGACATGCTCGCGGCGCTTTACCTATACCGATGAGATTGCGACCCACCGAGTCGATCTTGGCAGGGTCTCCGACTGGTGGGTCCTCGGAGGCGGCACGTTCCCGTGGGACCAGGGTCCCAACGTGATGCGCATCATGGTCAAGGATCTCGCAACGCAGACCCTCATGATGTCAGACAGGTGTGGCGCCTACTGCTACACCGGGCCCGGCTCAGTCTCTGATCACGTCCCGATCACGCTGCAGACAAAGCTCACGTTCAATAACTGATCGGTGGGCAACTACTGAACAGCGCTGTGGCGCCCTCGGCAGGATTCGAACCTGCGCACATGGCTTCGGAGGCCAATGCTCTATCCCCTGAGCTACGAGGGCGGGGTCTGCGGCGACGCAGAGATGACAATGTAGCGCCTCGTATCGCTGTCGCTGCGTGGTCGAGGTGGCGAACCTCGAATGGGTGCGCATTGGGCGGGTCAGGGTCACCCATACTGGACGAATGTCTCGTCTCTTAGTCACCGGCGGCGCCGGATACATCGGAAGCCACACGGTGCGAGCGCTACTCGCAGCTGGACACGACGTGGTGGTGCTCGACAACTTGAGCGCGGGCCACGCCGATGCGGTTGGAACAGCCACCCTCGTCGTTGGCGATGTTGGTGACCGTGCGCTTGTCGATTCGATCTTCTCGGCCCAAGGCCCATTCGATGGGGTGCTGCATTTTGCTGGCTATATCGAGGTTGCTCGCTCGATGGTCGAGCCGCTCGACTTCTATGACACGAACCTCACGAAGGCGTCGACCTTGCTCGCAGCGTGCGTCGAGTACGGGACCACGTCGTTTGTGTTTAGCTCGACTGCTGCGGTGTACGGCATCCCTGAGTCACAACCAATTCGCGAAGATGCCGCGATTGCGCCGATCAATCCCTACGGCGCATCAAAGTCGATGTTCGAGCGGGTACTTGCCGACACCGAGCGAGCCCACGGCATCAGCTGGATTGCCCTGCGGTATTTCAACGCGTGCGGCGCTGATCCGGCCGGAGGCATTGGTGAGGATCACGAACCCGAAACCCATCTGATCCCGGCCGCGATCGCGGCCGCTGTTGGTCGTGCCCCGCGCCTTGCTCTTCGAGGCAGCGACTACCCGACGCCAGACGGGACGTGCGTGCGCGACTACATCCATGTGAATGACCTTGCCTCCGCGCACCTCGCCGCCATCGAAGGTCTCATCGGCGGTGCAGCCAGCGGGCCGTACAACCTGGGAACGGGTGTTGGCCGGTCGAATCGCGAAGTGCTCGACGCCATCAGCCGCGGCGTCGCCGAGGTGCCCTATGACCTCGCCGATCGCCGGCCGGGCGATCCAGCCGAATTGGTAGCGGACAGCTCTGCGTTCCAGGACACCTTTGGCTGGAAGCCTGTGCAGTCTGACCTCGACAATATTGTCGCAACAGCGTGGGCCTGGCACCGGCGCTGGGGTGTGTGACCGCAGCGGTCGCCAATTCCGGCGGCGGCATCAGGCGTCACCGATAACCTGACCCGCTGGCCCAAATGGCCATGGACTGCCCGCTACAGAATTCTTGGAGTTCCTGTGATTCGCGACGACCTCGCTGTTGCCATCGGTGACGCCCTCGATGCTGTTGGCATCGACCCTCGCCCCGACGTGCACTTGGAGCGACCGGCGCGACGCGATCATGGCGACTGGTCAACCAACGTGGCTTTGACGTCCAAGAAGACCCACGGACGCAATCCTCGAGATGTGGCCCAGGAACTCGTGGCCCACCTCGAGAGCCAGACAATCGCCCACGTCGACGGCATCGAAATCGCCGGCCCGGGTTTCATCAACTTCCGTCTCGCCGACTCGTGGTTGCATGACGTACTCGCCGAAGTAATCAAATCTGGCGCCGAGTTTGGCCGGCCCAATATTGGCAACGGCAGCAAGGTCCTGATCGAGTTCGTGTCTGCGAATCCGACGGGTCCTCTGCACGCGGGCCATGCGCGTGGTGCGATCTACGGAGACACCCTGGCTCGCGTGCTGACTGCAGTCGGGTTCGACGTGAGCCGCGAGTACTACATCAACGACCGCGGCGTGCAGATGCAGAACTTCGCCAAGTCGCTGTCTGCGACGAGGGCCGGCGAAGCAGTTCCCGATGACGGTTATGGCGGTGCCTACATCGTCGAATGGGCTGCCGAAATGCCCGACGACGCTGACCCCATGGAATGGGGATACGCGCGCTGCCTTGGCTACATCAAGGACACCTTGGGCCGTCTGGGAGTTGAGTTCGACAGCTGGTTCAGCGAACGATCGATGGTCGCCGATGGCGCCATCGAAGCAACGATGAACGACTTGCGCGGTCGGGGCATGGTCTATATGGACGATTCGGCCGAATGGCTCCGCTCGACGGACTTCGGCGACGACAAGGACCGTGTGCTCGTTCGTTCGAACGGCGACTTCACCTACATCACGCCCGATATTGCCTACCACCGCGCCAAGTACCGTCGGGGCTTTCACCATCTGATCAATGTGTTCGGCGCCGACCATCATGGTTATGTGCCCCGGCTCAAGGCTGCGGTCCAAGCCCTTGGCGAGGACCCAGAGGCGCTCGAGGTGCGCATCACCCAGATGGTTCGCCTCGAACGCGATGGCGACGAGGTCAAGATTGGCAAGCGCAGCGGCGTGTTCATCGAGCTGGCCGACATCATCGACGAGGTCGGAGCCGACGCAACCCGCTTCACCTATTTGCTACAGGGCATCGACTCCCAGCAGACCGTCGATCTGGCGTCGGTTGCCACGCGGTCGATGGACAACCCGGTGTATTACGTCCAGATGGCTCATGCTCGGGCCTGTTCGATCCTGCGCAAGCAGGTCGAGCTTGGTTTCGTGCGCCCCGACCTCATCGACGTTGATTTGTCGTTGCTGGCACATGAGCGCGAGCTCGAGATCTTGCGTTCGTTGAGCGAACTCAACGAGGTGCTGGTGTCGGCGGCGCGGGATCGAGCTCCCCACAAGATGACCACCTGGCTGCGCGAGCTGGCATCCGCGTTCCACGGGTTCTTCCACGATTGTTATGTGTTCGGCGACGGTGTTAGCCCTGAACTCACCGCATCGCGGTTGTGGCTGGTCGAAGCGGCTCGCGTCGGACTGGCCTCTGGTTTGTCGATCGTTGGGGTCTCTAGCCCGGAGGAGATGTGACCAAACACGGCCCGCTTCCTCGCCACCTCCTCCCCGAAACGGCCGACACGAACGAAAAGGGACATCTCACTGTCGGCGGGGTCGATGTCGTCGCGCTGGCCGAACAGTTCGGCACGCCGCTGTTTGTGTACGACGAGGAACACCTTCGAAATCGATGCCGTGAGGCGGTTGCCGCCTTCGGCGAAGGCGTGGCGTACGCGACGAAGGCCTTCTTGTGTCAAGCCATGGCCAAGCTCGCGTACGAAGAGGGGATGCATCTCGATGTCGCCACCTCGGGCGAGCTGCACATTGCGCTCTCCGCGGGAGTGCCTGCGGACCGGATTGTGTTGCATGGCAACAACAAGGGTCTCGACGAGCTCGATATGGCGCTCTCGGTCGGGGTCGGCCGCATCGTGGTCGACAGTTTCGATGAGCTTGATCGCATCGAAGCCCTCGTTGCGGCCGGTGCCGCCGCGCCGAAGATCCTGCTACGGGTCACTCCAGGGGTGAAGGCCGAGACCCACGACTTCATTTCGACGGGCCAGAACG
>CAYGMW010000294.1:0-3844 GCA_964350975.1 uncultured Acidimicrobiales bacterium
GGTGGGGCTGGTCACCCCCCACCGATTCATGGTCACGATGATGGCTGCCGTGCTTGCGGTGTCGGGCGCGCTGCCGCTCATCGGCCCGCTGCTGATTGCCAAGTTCATCGACGACGCAGCAAACGGGGCCTCGAGTAATCACCTACTCACCCTGGCCGCGATCTATGTCGCCCTCGGGTTGAGCCGCCAGGTCATGTCGGTTGCGGTGGCGTGGACGGCGTCTGACCTTGCATGGCGCGTTACCAACGAACTTCGATCCGACCTGGCCACCCACGTTTTGGGTCTCGACCTGGCGTTCCATCGTTCGACGAGCCCTGGCGAACTGGTGAGCCGAGTCGATGGTGACGTCACCGCGGTGAGCGAGTTCATTGCCAACTTTGCCGTCAAGGCTGCGGCAGCAGGGGTCACGCTCATCGGCCTGATCATGGTGGTGTTGTGGCGGGACTGGCGCATTGGCCTCGGCATGGCGATCTACCTGGTGATCGCGGTCGGCACCATGTACCTGTTGCGAAACCGCGCCGTCGACGAGGCTGCCGGCGAGCAGGCCGCGACCGGACGCCTCCTCGGCGAAATCGAAGAACGCCTGGCCGGAGCCGACGATCTGCGCAGCAATGGCGGGGGCAGCCATGCGGTGGCCACCCTCCAAACCGCGAGTGCCCGGGTGTTGAGGTCGTGGCTGCGGGCCGAACGCCGTGGTGTTGGCCTGTGGGTGATGTCGAACGCGGTGTTTGTCATCGGTGGCTTGGTCATCCTGGCCGTCGACGCGGCCATGCTCCAGCGCGGCGCCATCACCCTGGGCACCGCGTACCTCGTGTTCCAGTACACCCAGATCTTGCGCGAGCCCCTCGGCAAGTTGGCTGACGAAACCGAGCGGGTCCAGCGGGCCGCTGGTGGCATGAGCCGCACGATCAAGCTGCTCGGCGAGCGGTCGACCATCGCTGACTCCGGCACCGCTGTGTTGCCGGTCGGTGCCCTTGACCTCCATCTCGACCGGCTGGGGTTTGAGTACCGAGACGAATCCGAACCAACCAAGGTCATCGACGACCTCACCTTGTCGATTCCAGCCGGCACCTCCGTGGGTGTGCTGGGCCGGACCGGAAGCGGCAAGACCACCCTGGCCAGGCTGCTGCTGCGCCTGGTCGAACCAACATCGGGCACCGTGTCGTTGGGCGGGGTTGCCCTCACCGACGTGGCGCTGGCCGACCTTCGAGCCCGAACGGGTGTGGTGTCCCAAGACGTCCACCTGTTTGCTGCCTCGATTCGCGACAACCTCGTCCTGTTCGACCGCACCATCGGTGACGATGCTGTTCGGGGGGCACTGAACGAGCTGGGCCTGCTCGACTGGGTCGAAGCTATGCCTGAGGGCCTCGATACCGAGCTGGGCCCTGGCGGCACCGGTTTGTCGGCCGGTGAAGGCCAGCTCATTGCCCTCACCCGACTGTTCTTGCGTTCGCCGGACTTTGTGTTGCTCGATGAAGCGTCATCGCGGGTCGACCCTGACACTGAGGCCCGCATCACCGCCGCCATCGACCGTCTGATCGCTGGTCGGACCGCGGTCGTCATTGCCCATCGCCTCTCCACGGTTGAGCGACTCGACGAGATCGTGGTCCTCGACGACGGGGTGATGGTCGAACACGGTCACACGAGTGTGCTTCGGGCCGATCCGACAAGTCGCTATGCCCGCCTCCTCGCCGTTGGCGCCGACATCGGCCTCGACGAGGCTGCTGATCCAGTGCTTGACCGAGGCCCGCGATGAGCCGCAGGAGCGAGCGTGCCAGCATCCGACCCTTTGCCTTCGGATGGGTGAGTGGCACGTTCCGGGCTGGGCTGTGGTCCAAAACCTGGTCCCTCTGGATGCTGTACTACCTCGTGCCACTGCTGACGGGCTGGCTCCTCAAGCTCGTCTTCGACGCGCTGGAGTCGTCGGAGTCAATCAATCGGCTCCTGTTGGCCATCGGCATGGCTGAAGCGATCCGTTGGGCATTGTTTGGCTCAGCCATCTTCTTCGTCGTGCGCTGGTGGCTGGCGGCCATGACCCTGTTTCGCACCAACATGCTCGAGGCCCAAACGGTCAGCGGCGGCCCGAAGGCTGCGACCCTTCCTGGGAGCCCGGCCGAAGCCATTACCCGCTTCACCGACGATGCCCGAGACGGTGTGCTGTGGCCCGATTCGTGGGTCGATGGCTCCGGCGTCGTGCTCTTTGGTGTTGGAGCCCTGGTCGTGATGGCCACGATCGACGCGCGCGCCGCGCTCATTGCTCTCGTGCCCCTCGCGGTGGTGACGGTCGTGACGCGGGCCCTGACGCCGCGTTTGCACGAAGCTCGCGCTGCTGATCGGGCCGCGGGTAGCCGGGTCAACGCGTTCTTGGGTGAGGTTTTCAGCGGCCAGCTTGCGTTCCGTTTGGCCGGCCGCGAGCGAGCAGCGGTCGCGCAGCTCGAGCACTACACCGCTATTCGACGCCGCACCGCGGTGCGTGACGCCGTGCTGCAGCAAGCCATCGATGGCATGTCATCATCCACTGGCGATGTCACCATTGGGCTCACCTTGCTGGTGCTCGTGCCCGCGGTGCAGTCCGGCCAGTTCAGCGCCGGAGACATGGCCCTGTTTGTGGCCTACGCCGTGCAATTGGGCGAGGTGCCGCGGTATGTGGCCCGGCTCATCACGGCCCGCGAACAGGCCATCGTGGCCTATGGCCGGATGGGCGAAATGGTGGCGCCAGGACGCATCGATGACCTCGTGCATCGAGCCCACGTCACCATCGAGGCCCACGACACGCCGCGCCGACGCGATGCCGACCCCGCGAGGGTGACCCTCGATCGGCTCGAACTTCGTGGAGTCACCGCGGTATATGAGTCCACCCAGGGCGGTGTGCGCGATATCGACTTGACGATCGAACAAGGCTCCTTCACGGTCATCACCGGCGGGGTCGGTGCCGGAAAGTCGACCCTGTTGCGGGCCATGGTCGGGCTCGTACCCCTCAGCGGCGGCTCGGTGGTGTGGAACGGGGTCGACATTGACGATGTTGCGGCCTGGTGTGTCCCACCCAATGTGGCCCACCTGCCCCAACTCCCCCGCCTGTTCAGCGAGTCGCTGGCCGACAATGTGCTGCTCGGCCGCGACCCGTCGCGCCTGGCCGAGGTCATCGACCTGGTCTCGCTTGGCTATGACCTCGAATCAATGCCCGATGGGTCCAACACCATGGTCGGAGCGCGGGGCCTTCGACTGTCGGGTGGCCAGGCCCAGCGAGTAGCCACGGCCCGCAGCTTGCTCACCCAGCCCGAGCTTTTGGTGGTTGACGACCTGTCGAGCGCCCTCGACGTCGCGACCGAACGTGAACTCTGGGACCGGCTGGCCAGTCAGGGAGTGAGCACGATTGTGGCCGTGTCGCACCGACGCCTTGCTCTCGACCGGGCCGATCAGGTCATCACCCTCGACAATGGGCGGATCACCAGCGTCACCAGACGCTGACATCGCCCGGCCACGAGGCCGGTTCGGCGTACCTTGACTGCATGAGTTCATCTGTTGCCATCGAGATCGTGGGCTATGTCGCTTCGGCGCTCGTGGTGGCTTCGATTGTCCAAAAGTCGATCCTGCGGCTCCGACTGATCGGCTTGATCAGCGCGGTGATCTTCTTCGGATACGCCGTCGCGATCGAGGCCTACCCCATCGCGATCGTCAACCTCATCGTCGCTGGCATCCATCTGTGGTTCTTGCGCAAACTCATCGCCAGCAAGGGCGAAGTGTTCCGGGTCCTGAGGGTGCTGCCGGAGTCTCGGTATCTGATCGAGTTTCTCGACTTCTACGCCGATGAGATTCAGGGCCGCTTCCAGCCCGACTTCGTCTA
>CAYGMW010000295.1:0-3821 GCA_964350975.1 uncultured Acidimicrobiales bacterium
GCAAGGAAGAGCGCAAGGAGGAGCGCAAGGAGGAGCGCAAGGAGGAGCGCAAGGACGAACGCAAGGACGAACGCAAGGACGAGGCCACCACCACCCAGCCCAAGGCTCCCGAAACAACCAAGGCTCCCGAAACAACCAAGGCTCCCGAAACAACCCAGCCCAAGACCACTGAAACAACTGCTCCCGGGGACGACTCATCTACCACGACCACCGCGCCAGCTGAGTCCGGTAGCGGCGATGCGACCACCACGACCTCGACCACAGGTGACATCTGATGCGTGCCCCTAAGATTGCGGCCTTGGCCCTCGGCCCGGCCCTGTTGTTCGCTGGCTGCACCTCCGGTGCATCGGGAACCGAGACCAGTGCTCTGACACCAGCTGCGGCCACCGTGTCTGGCGACCCAGCAACCACGTCCACCGCTCAGAGCGACACGATTGCCCTGGTCGAGGTTCCGGCCGCAGTAGAAGCCGTCGTGGGCGACGCCGAAGCTCGCATGGCAACCGCCGATGTCAGCAACGACGGCGTGCTGGCCGCTGCGGTCATCATCGTGTCTGGTGGCGATCTCGAAGCCGCCATTGCCGAAGGCATCGTGACCGAAGAAGAAGCCGACGCCGCGATTGCCGCTGTGGCTGCCGGCACACTCGATCAGTATCGAGACGCCGAGTAGCTCGGTGGTTACCAGGAAGCGGCGCTGTAGCCGCTCCCTGGAAGGGTTGCGAGGGTGAATCCGTCGAAGGCGTTGGCGTTGCCGTGGCCATCGACGAGCACCCACCAGGTTCCGGACGCGTCGACATCGATGTCCATCACACCGCTGACCGGAAGCTGATAGCTCCACACCACGTTTGCGGTGCTGATGTCGATGGCGCGGATAATGGCCGAAGTCTGGGTGTTTTCGATCACCCGCAGCAGCCCATCGGCGCCAAACGTCGGCAACCCCCACTGCACCTCATCGAGATGGTCGAGGGTGTGGAAGATGACAATGGAGCTCCCATCGGCGGCCACCTCGAACAGGGCCACAGTGGGCTGATCCCCGGCAGCTATCTGGGCTGCGAGGGTTCGTCCATCGAAACTCCACGCCATCGACGTGACCGACACATCGCCACCAATGATCGATTCGAGGTCGACTGAGCTCACGATCGACGTCAACGTGCCATCGTCGGCGTCGAGGGCCCACAGCTCGATCGCACCTCCGGTCGACACGGCCACCAGGTTGCCCTGCTGATTGACAGCCGGGAACCCGGCAGGCGTTGGCGACGGGTCCGTGCCGCCGTCGAGGCTTGTCGCCAACACCGTGGACAGGCCGTCGAGGCAGCAGTCGTCGCTCCACACCGTCGCGTGAACGAGGTCAACATCGACCGTGCGAGGAGTTGAGGGACCAGGCGCATCTTCGGTGTCGGCGGCGAGCGATACCTGCCGAAGTGTCTTGGAGTTGCCGGTGTTGGCGTCGATGAGTAACACCGCTTCGCCACCACGAATCGCGACGAATGAGGCGGGCATGGGGCCACGGGACGTTCGTGGAGTAATCGCCTCTGGTTCTGGCACCGATGCTGGAGGCGGGGACGCCGGCGTGCTGGGTACCGTAGCCAGGGGTATCTCCGCCGCAGTCGACGCGTCGATGGTCAGGTCAACAGGGTCCACCGCTCGAACCGGGATCGCGATCATCGCTGCGTCTGAATCGACGGCGGTCGGGACCGTGACTTCGGGTGCCTCGGTGACCTCCGGAGCTGGGCTCGCGCACGCGGACAAGCCGAGCGCGGTACCCAATATCACTGTGGACAACCTTGACGACATAACTCGACTGCACCATCTCTCCGCTTGTCCATCGGCCGGACGAGCACATCCGTGAGTGGTCAGCTACCAGTGCAACGCCGCGGGGGCCGACGCCGGGACCGCGGGGCGGTCGGGGCGGATCGGCGCCACAGGCACATACGCCGACGTGGGCGGCGGTCGTTGGTCGTCATCATCGCGGTTCGGCCACAGCGACATGGCCCGCTCGGCCATCGCGGTGATGGTGAGGCTCGGGTTCACTCCGAGGTTGGCTGAGACGGCGGCGCCATCGACCACATGAAGACCCGGTTCGCCATGGACCCGGTGGTACGGGTCGATGACCCCGTCGGCTGAGGTGGCACCGATGGCACACCCGCCGATGATGTGGGCGGTCACCGGTGTGTTGAGCAGGGCCTCGTTCCAGCCGCCAGCCGGTGCGCCACCAATATGGTCAGCAGTGCGACGGGCGACGTCGTTGGCTTGGGGAATCCAGGTGGGGTTCGGTGATCCATGGCCCTGCTGTGACGTCACCCGGTTCCACAAGCCAAACGGGCCGCGTTTTAACACGGTCCGCAGCGAATTGTCGTAGCTCTGCATGACGAGCACGATCACGCTGCGCTCGCTCCATCGCCGAACGGACAAACTCCGGGCGAACACGACGGGGTGCCGCAGCACCTGGGCCACGAAACGCACGGGCCGCGGCACCCGGCCTCCACCGTCGACCAGGGTGGTTGCCAGCAGCCCCATGGCGTTTGACCCTCGGCCGTAGCGCACGGGTTCGACGTGGGTGTGTTCGTCGGGATGGAACGACGATGTGATGGCGACCCCACGGGTGAAATCGACCGGTGAATCAGCGCGGGCCGTGGCTCCGACGATGGCTTCGGAGTTGGTGCGGGTCAGCTCGCCCAAGCGAGTCGACACACCGGGCAAGCGGCCGGTGGCCACCAGCTGATGCATGAGACGCTGGGTTCCGAGCGCACCGGCGGACATGACCACATGCTGCGCGGTGATGGTGCGGCGCTGGGCTCGCCCAAAGCGTCGCCCCTGCTCGATGGTTACCGTCCACGAGCTGTCTGGTCGACGTTGCAGATCGACCACCTTGGTGTCGGCGAGCACATCGGCGCCCAACTGTTCGGCGAGATGCAGATAGTTGACGTCGAGGGTGTTCTTCGCACCATGGCGACATCCGGTCATGCACGCACCACATTGCAGGCAGCCGACCCGGTCAGGGCCCACGCCGCCGAAGAATGGGTCGGCAACCCGCTCGCCGGGGTGTTGTCCAAAAAAGACGGCGACGGGGGTCCGTCGATAGGTGTCAGCGACCCCCATGTCGGAGGCCACGGCCCGCATCACGTTGTCGGCCGGGGTGTCGGTCGGATTTTCCACGGCCCCGAGCATGCGGCGAGCCGTGTCGTAGTGCGGGGCCAGCTCGGCGCGCCAATCGGTGATATTGGCCCACTGCGGGTCGTCGTAGAACTTGTCGAGCGGTTCGTACAGCGTGTTGGCGTACACCAGGCTGCCTCCGCCAACTCCGGCTCCGCTGAGTACCAAGACGTCGCGCAACAAGTTGATGCGCTGTATGCCGCGACAGCCAAGCAGTGGGGCCCACAGGAACCGCCTCAGATCCCACGACGTCTTGGGGAAATCGTCGGGCCCAAATCGCCGGCCAGCCTCACATACCGTGACTCGCCAGCCCTTTTCGGACAGCCGCAGCGCGGTAACTGATCCACCAAAACCACTGCCGACCACCAACACGTCGGTATCGACGTGTGGTGGTCGGCCAGCTGATGAATCTGTACTGGTTGGTGAATCTGTACTGGTTGGAGAATCAGACCGGCCCGCCATAGCGGATCAGGCTAGGCCCCGTTCCTCGCTGCCCGTTACGGCAGGGGGGTGATGACGACGTCGCCGAACGTGGCGTCGGCTTCGTGGGCAATCAGGCCCACGCTGCCCTGGCCCGAGGTGACCCCGGTCAGGCTGAGGGTCTGCCATGCCGTGGGCTCGGCGATGCCGTCACGCCAGATCCGCCAGCGGTAGGTCGGGTTGTCTCCACC
>CAYGMW010000296.1:0-3818 GCA_964350975.1 uncultured Acidimicrobiales bacterium
GCAAGCTCATCTCGGCTTCTCAGCTCGATCGACACCGTTTCCATGACGGCCAATCTATCGAACATGTGTTCGTATCGCAACACCAAAACGCAATAAAGAGATATAGGTTTCGATCGCAGGGGCGCAGCCGGCTTAGGAGTCTGGGACCGTCGCGGCCTACAGTCGTTGGACCGATCGAAACCTTGGAGTACACGACATGAAGCTGGCGGCGACCTTTGCATTCACTGGCAACCCGCAGAAGATGGCCAGCCATGTCCGCGACCTCGAGTCAGCCGGCATCGATGTCGTCATTACGCCGGAGATCTACGGCTTCGATCTGGTCTCGACCCTTGGCTATCTTGCCGGTCAGACCACCACTGTCGAGCTGATGTCGGGCATCATGCCGCTGTATTCACGCTCTGCGGCCCTGATCGCCCAAAGCGCGGCGGGCATCGATGCCCTGTCGGGTGGTCGGTTCATCTTGGGCCTTGGCACCTCGGGCCCCCAGGTCATCGAGGGTTGGCACGGCGTGCCGTACACCAAGCCGATTGGCACGACGCGCGACGTCATCGAGATCTGCAAGAAGGTGTGGGCTCGCGAACGGGTCGAACACGACGGCTCGGCAATCCAGCTTCCGTTGCCAGCCGAGCTCGGAACGGGTCTGGGTAAGCCCCTGAAGTTCATGCATCACCCGGTTCGGTCGAGCATCCCGATCGTGGTGGCTGCTATCGGGCCTGCGAACGTGGCCATGGCGGCCGAAGTTGCCGACGGTTGGCAGCCCATCTTCTTTGTGCCCGATCGTTTCCGCAGCGTTTGGGGAGAGCCCCTCGATAAGGGCACAGCGAAGCGATCGGCCGATCTGGGCCCGTTGAACATTTTCGCTGGCGGCACCGTTGCGCTGGGTGATGGGCCCGA
This sequence comes from uncultured Acidimicrobiales bacterium, assembly GCA_964350975.1. Taxonomy (GTDB): domain Bacteria; phylum Actinomycetota; class Acidimicrobiia; order Acidimicrobiales; family Poriferisodalaceae; genus JAADHX01. The sequence continues at coordinate 895 of CAYGMW010000296.1, forward strand.
GGTCCACGAAGCCCGAGAAGCGGCTCGCATGAACGCCGGGTTTTATGTGGGCGGTATGGGCGCCAAGGGTAAGAACTTCTACAACGACTTGTTCTGCCGCTACGGCTGGGAAGAAGAAGCCACCAAGATCCAGGATTTGTTCTTGGCTGGTCACAAGGGCGAGGCCATGGCCCTGATCCCTGATGAGTACCTCGACTTGGTGACCCTCACCGGCGACGAGGGCCGCGTTCGCGAGCGTCTGCAGGTGTTCAAAGAAGTTGGGGTCACCCACTTCAGCATCAACGCCGGCGGCGAGAACCCCCTCCACACCATCGAGAAGGTCAAAGCCTGGGTCGAATGACCCAGGGACCAGCACAGCCTGGGTCGAATGACCCAGGGACCAGCACAGCCTGGGTGACAGGCAGACGAAATACCTGACCCGGTTGCCTTTCGGACGCCGAAACGGTGCCGATGGCTTTCACATGGTGTTTGAGATCGTGGATTCGCTGTTTTCGATTGCGGTGCTGCTGGGGTTCTTGGCCCTGGTCACCTATGGAGTTGTGCGGGTCTATATGCGCATCGATGCATCGTTGACGCGTTACCAGGAGCGCGCGGTGGTTCGCCAGGCGACCCGCGTGCTCATGGTGAACACATCGCGCGTGTCGAACTAGAGCGACTTTCGAGGCAGCGCTGCGGCCTTGAGCACCGCTCCGTTGGCGTCATAGATGCCAGCCTTGGAGCCAAGCGACAAGGTGTTGGCGGCAAAGACGTCTTCGCGGTTGATCACAACCCAGCGAAGACCGGCGCCTGACAGCTTCTTGGCTCGCTTGAACGCGTCCTTCAGGTCGCGTTGTTCGGCCGCGACGATGATCTTTTCGTCGCCACGAACGAGGTCGGCTTCGCCTGACGGATCAGGCGCCGCCGACAGGTTGTCGATCGCAGCCTGGGTCAGTTGATCGGTGTTGAACCGGCTCATAGTTCGTCCTCATGTGACGTCAAGATGCCTTCGACGGCATCAAGGGCAGCTGCTTCGTCGTCGCCATCTGCCACGATGGTGACCACGTCACCGGTGGTAGCGCCGAGCGCCAGCACACTCATGATGCTGGTGGCGCTCGCCTTCTTTGTGCCCACCGTCAGGGTGATCTTGGCGCTCAGGGCTTTGGCCCGTTCGACCAGTAGTGCTGCGGGCCGGGCGTGGAGGCCCTGCTCGTTGGAGATTGTTACGGTTCGTTCGATCATTCGTCGTCCTCATCGGCGGGTGGGTTGAGCAATTGGTCGAGCAAGAACTCGGCGTCGTCGGTGACCCACAGTTGTTCGCACAGTTCCTCGTCTTGCAGGACCTCAGCCAGGGGCGACTAGACCGCGAGATGGTCGTGGCCGATAGGGGCCAATCCGACGACCAGGTGGACAGGTGACCCGTCCCAATCGATGCCTTGGGGATATTGGGTGATCACGATCTGGGTTCGCAGAATCTCGTCTTTGACGGCGATACTTCCGTGTGGCAGAGCGACTCCGTTGCCGAGATAGGTCGACACGGTCGCCTCACGGTCGTGCATTCCCGCGATGTAGGCGGGCCTGACGGCGCCCCTGGCCACGAGCAACTGACCGGCGGCATCGACCGCGTCGGCCTTGTCAACCGTTGGCTGTCCAAGGGTGACATCTCCGAGCCCAAGAACACTTGCGAGGGTTCCACCGCTCATCGTCAGACCTTCGAAATGACTGGCTGGCCGGCGGCAAGCGTCTCGACCAGTGCCTTGACGGCTGGGTCGTTCATGAACATCACGAACGGCACGATCGCCGCGTTCGGAGCGCTGGTTTTGGCCACCGCCGCGAGGCTCTTGTGGGTGACGACAACATCGACGTTGTCCGGAAGCTGGCTCACTGGCTTGTGAACCACGGTGATGTCGAGCTTGGCCTTTTTGACCATCTTCTTGAGTTGGTTGGCGCCCATGAGGCTGCTACCCATGCCTGCCTCGCAAGCAAAGATGATCAGCTTTACGTCGCTGGCTTGTTTCGTCACCAGTTCGGACATGTCTCTCCTACATTTCTGAGGCCCGGCTCGACGCCTGGCACGACTCGAAAAAGATGACAGTGGACGGGTGCCGGCGCACGGCACCCGTCCACCATCGAACAATCGGGTTAGGCCTGGGCCATACCCGGGATATCTGCCATTCCGTCGAGCTCAGGGTTGTCGACGAGTGAGTCGTCCATTTCCTTGACTGGGAAGAGCTTCAAGAGCACCGATCCGGTCAAGAAGGTGACGATGGCCCCTGTCGCCACGCCGAGATAGACCCCGAGGGCGGGACCTGCTGACGCCGGCGTTTGGGCTATGTAGGCAAAGATCGATCCAGGTGACGGTGGGGCAACAAGGCCCGCATCGAAGATCACAAAGACGATGTCGGCGCTGATGCCGCCAGCCCACATGGCACCGATCATGACCGGGTTCATGAGGATGAACGGGAAGTACACCTCGTGAATGCCACCCAGGAAGTGGATGATGATGGCACCGGGGGCTGACAGCTTGGCCATTCCCTTGCCAACGAACCAGTAGGCACCGAGCAGACCAAGGCCGGGGCCGGGGTTCGACTCGAGCATGAAGTAGATCGAGCGGCCGCTTTCGGTCACGTCGATTGCACCAAGCGGTGTGAGCACACCGTGGTTGATGGCGTTGTTCAAGAACAACACCTTGCCAACCTCGATGGGGATGTCGGCAAGTGGCAGCAAGCCAGCGTCGGCAATGGACTCGACCATATTGCCGAACGCCTCAGCGATGTTCGACATGACCGGACCAATGATGACGTAGCCAAGCATGGCCAAGAACAGGCCGGCAAGACCCTGCGAGAAGTTGTTGAAGAGCATCTCGAAGCCCGCTGGAGTGCGGTCCTCAAGGAACTCGTCAATCTTCTTCATCACGAAGCCAGCAAGCGGACCAACGACCATGGCAC
>CAYGMW010000297.1:0-3800 GCA_964350975.1 uncultured Acidimicrobiales bacterium
CGCTGTTCGCGCCACACGTCGAATCCGTTGGGATGTGATGCCACCGGGAGTTCGAGCTGGAGGCGCTGGCCGCGGTCGCGGACGCTGCCAATGAGCTGGTCCATCTGGCTGAAGGCCAACCACTGGCCGACCTGGTGCATGAGCTCGATATCGGCATCGACGGGGGCCGACGACAGGTCGCCGTATCGCCATGGGGCGGGCCAACGCCGCCAGTCGCGCGACAACGTTTCACCCAAGGACCGAAAGCGGGCGTAGCGCGCAATGTCGGGGTTCGACACCAGAAATCGATCGAGCTCACCCCTCAACGCAGGGTGGTCGCCGACCACTCGGGCATAGGTAGCAAGCGACGCCCGCAGCTGACGGGCCACCTGGGGATAGTCGACAAGTCGGGGAGTGGTGGCTGGAGTGTCGATCACCACATCGGCAATGGCTTCGGCCCCGGGGGCCAACGACAGGTCGACGTGTAGTTCGTTCCATGCGGTGCGTGAGATCGGCGTGAACGGGCTGATGTCGATCGGGGCGTCAAGGTAGACCGGCAACACGGGCAAGGTCGCCACGAAGTCGCCGCCGAGCCCGTGGACGGCGTCGGCGAGCTCGCGCAGCGCCGAGAAGTCGCCAACACCGAGATCTTCAGACCCCCGCAAGGCAAAGGTCGACGCAAACACGCCCCACAGGCCCGGGTCGGGCAGCGGAAGGGTCCGTGGGGCGCTGATCACCGTGCTGAGCGACTCTCGTCCGTCGACCCCAACCGACAGGGTGTGCATGCCATAGGGGAGTGGCTCGGCGAAGTGAAGCGTTGCCCCACTGATGGTCGCTGCGATCGACGTGCCGTTCTCGTCGACCAGCACGGCTCCGTCGAGCCGACCGGTGACGTCAATGGTGCCGAGACGTCCGTCCCAAGCGACGTACACGTCGTCGACCGGTTGCCGGCGACGGAGGTAGTCGCTGACCTCGGCCACGTCGTGCTCGGTGCGGATGCTGACGTCGAACAGGTCCTCAAGCACCGCGGTGACGACCTCACTGTCGCGGTCACCTGTACCAATGTCGAATCCGGCGGCGGTCGCGAGTCGCCCGAGCGGCGATTCGGGATCGACGCACGCCGGAGTCGACGACGAATCATGACTCTGGCGCGGGCCGTTCACAGCTACTGAAGGTACGCCACCCGTGTGAGCTGTGCCGATTCGAAGATCTCTACCGGCAGGTTGTTCGCATCGGGCACCGAGGTGTGACGATGGAGCAATGAATGGCACCTGCCCAGATCCGATCAAGCGCACCGTGTTGTTCAACGAATGGCGTCGGCTCGTGTTTCTGCATTGGCGTTATGACCCAGCCGAGGTTCAGGCCCTGTTGCCTGACGGGCTGACGGTCGACACGTTCGACGGGTCTGCCTGGGTTGCGTTGGTGCCCTTCGAGATGCGCGTCGGGCTGTTCGGCGTGCCGCCGTTGCCCTATCTGACGGTGTTTCCCGAGACCAATGTGCGCACCTATGTCGTTGGTCCTGACGGCCGCACCGGTGTCTACTTTTTTTCTCTCGACGTCAATCGACCCCACGTGGTCGGCATCGCCCGTTCGATCTGGGGTGTGCCGTACACCCTTTCGAAAATGAAGATGTCCAGAACGTCGGTGCCGGCTGGCCAGTCAGGCGCTGAGCGTTGGACCTTCGACGCGACCCGTATCTGGCCGGCCCGAGGTGCTCGGTCTCATGTTGATGTCGAGGTTGGCAACGCGATCCCGGCCGACGAGGTGGGCCCACTCGAACACTTCTTGACCGCGCGTTGGGCCCTCTATCAAGGCCGCTTCGGGCGTATCACCAGGGCCCGTGTCGACCATCCAGCGTGGCCGCTGAGGCACGCGACGCTCCACAACTGGCATGACGAACTCATTACGGCCGCCGGATTCAGCGCACCGGTCGGGGCCCCTCATGTCCTGGCGTCGCACAGCATCGATGTCAGGTTGGGTGCTCCACACCTCGTCTGAACGGTTGGCGATTGTTCAGTCTGCGGGCGCAACCTCATGTCGATATGGAGGGTTTGCGCCCGCCCGAGACACGGTCACCGCAGCCACCCGACCGGCGAAGTCGACGATGGTGCGCCAGTGGTCGAGATCGACGTCGGCGAGAGCAGCATTCGTGCGCACATTGGCCTCGTGCAGCATGGTCAGCACCCCTCCGCAGAACGAGTCGCCTGCGCCCACGGTGTCGACGACGGCGACTCGCTGGGACGCAGCGAAGGCTGACCCGGCTGGTGTGTATGCAGTCGCGCCACCAGATGTGGTGACGATCACCGCCGCGACACCTCGCGCGAACAGCGACTCGAGCACGGTCTCGACGTCGATGTCCGGCCAGATCCACGCCAGGTCCGCATCCGACACCCGGAACAACCCGACATGGTCAAGCCATCGGTCGAGCCACGCCATCCATTCGGATCGCCCGGCTTCGCCAATGACCTGAGGTCGCACATTGGGGTCGAGTGACACGAGCCCATCGTGGGTTTCGACGATGCTGGCGAAAAACTCGGCGCCCGGTTGGCGGAACATGCTCAATGTGCCGCCGTGCAAGATGTGGGGCCCTGGTCCGACGACCGTGAGATCGGCCGAGGTGATGGCGGCATCCGCGGTGCTGTCGCCATGGAAGATGAACACGGGCGGGTCGCCGACCACCTCGGCGCGACACGTTGGTTCGTCGCCTCGTTGGGTCAAAGCCATGTCGACGCCGGAGTCGGCCAGGTGCTGCCAGATCGTGTCACCGTAGGCATCGGTTGACACCCGGCCAAGGAATGCTGTCGCCACACCGAGTCGCGCGGTGGCCACAGCCGTGTTCATCGGCCCGCCGCCGGGAACCGCCTGCGGCACGAGGTCGACAAGGGCTTCGCCAGCACTGATGATCACTGGGCGATCGTAGCAACCCCGACTGGTGGGCTCGGGAGGTCATCAGCGCGCTGTCCCACCGTCCAACTAGCGTGTTGGTTCGTGAACAACAGCTCTGCAAACGGCCCTGCGATCGAAGCGGTCGACCTGGTGAGGCGATTCGGCGACTTCGTTGCCGTTGATGGCATCTCGTTGTCCGTTGCTCGCGGTGAGATTTATGGCTTCCTCGGCCCGAATGGCGCCGGAAAGTCCACCACGGTGCGTACCTTGTGCACCCTGCTGCGGCCCAGCGGTGGCCGGGCAACGGTCGCGGGGTTCGATGTTGCCACCCAAGCCGACGAGGTCCGGCTCCGCATCGGTGTCGCGCTGCAGGAAGCCGCCATCGATCAGCGTCAGACCGGCCGCGAGATCCTCGAGCTGTCGGCCCGGATGTATGGCCTGAGGGGCCAACTTCTGGCCGAACGCATCGACAAGGTGATCGACTTTGTCGACATCGGCGACGCCATCGACAAGATGGTGAAGGGCTACTCGGGCGGCATGAAGCGACGCCTCGACCTCGCCGCGTCGCTCATCCATGACCCCCAGATCTTGTTCCTTGACGAGCCGACCACCGGCCTCGACCCCGAGAGTCGGGCCAAGGTGTGGGGCGAGGTCGAACGTCTGCGGTCCGAACTCGGTATGACGGTCTTCTTGACCACCCAGTACCTCGAAGAGGCCGACGCGTTGGCCGATCGAGTCGGCATCATCGCAGGCGGCAAGATGGTCGCCGAGGGCACCCCGACCGAACTCAAGCGCTCCGTTGGCCAAGACCTTGTCATTGTCGAGGTCGACTGCGAACCGGGTCAGGCCCTTGCCGCGCTCGAGGGTTTTCCTGGTGTCGACTCGGTGAGGCGCAACAACAACACGGTCACTGTTGCCACCAGCGATGGGGCGGC
>CAYGMW010000298.1:0-3790 GCA_964350975.1 uncultured Acidimicrobiales bacterium
CTTCCTCCGCCGTCGCCCCCTCCCGTTCTTAATGCGGGTTTTCGTCAATATCGCCACGATCGGCATTCAGATTGGGAGGGGGCGACGGCGGAGGAAGGACGCGATCGGCGGGAGGCCTCTAGCCTTGGGCGAATGAGTAGTTCGACCGCGCCCAAACTTCCGACGATCGCCATCGTCGGCCGCCCGAATGTGGGCAAGTCGACCCTCTTCAACCGCATCATCGGCAAGCGGGTCGCCATTGTCGAACACAAGCCCGGCGTCACCCGTGACCGCAAGGAGCGCCAAGCCGAGTGGCAGGGCCGGCCCTTCATGTTGGTCGACACCGGTGGCTGGATGCCTGGCGGATCGGCCCTCGATGCCAAGGTGTCAGCCCAGTCCGAAAAGGCGATGGCCGACGCCGACATCGTGATCATGGTCGTCGATGCCACCACCGGCCTCACCGACGACGACGACCGATTCGCCGAGGTGCTACGCCGTCTTGACGTGCCCCATGTGTTGATGGTCAACAAGGTCGACAACCAGGAACGCGAGCACACGATCTGGGAGTTCTTCGGGCTCGGTCTTGGTGAGCCGTTGCCCGTGTCGGCGTTGCATGGCCGCTCCACTGGTGACTTCCTCGACTTCTTGATGAGCATGCTGCCGCCAGAAGAAGAGGTCGAGGCTGCCGAACCAATCGATCCTGACGCCGATGGATTCGTGCCGTCGGTGGCCATTGTTGGCCGCCCGAACGTGGGCAAGTCGACCCTGTTCAACCGCATGATCGGCGACGAGCGCGCCGTGGTGCATGACATGGCGGGCACCACGCGCGACTCGATCGACACCGTGGTCGAAACCGAGCATGGCCCGATCAAGTTCATCGACACCGCCGGTATGCGCCGCAAGGCCCGCATCGACGAAGGCACCGAGTATTACTCGATGGTTCGGGCGTTGCAGTCGGTCGACGAGGCCGATGTGGCGTTGCTGGTGATCGACGCCACCGAGGGCATCACCCATCAGGATCAGCGTTTGGCCGAGCGGGTTGACGCGGCGGGGTCGCCCATTGTGGTGCTGCTCAACAAGTGGGAAATGCTCAGCACCGAAGCCAAAGAAGAACTGACCTATCAGGTCGACACCATGCTGCACTTCTTGGCTGATTCGCCGATTCTGCGTATTTCGGCCTTGACGGGCAGTGGTGTGCATCGGTTGTTGCCCGCGATCAACGACTCGATTGTCGTGTATCACCGGCGCATCCCGACCAGGCAGGTCAACCAGGTCATCCAGCTGGCCCAGTCGGCTCAGCCTGCACCCCATGGCGGCCGCATTCTGTACGCAACCCAGGGAGCGGCCGATCCGCCCACGTTCACCCTGTTTGCCAACAAGGACATCTCGCCGTCGTACCTGCGATATCTCGAACGACGCCTGCGCGAAGAGTTCGAGCTGGGCAACACACCCATCAAGCTGAGGCTTCGCCGACGCTGATGCGGGTCGCCATCGCTCGAGGGCCCCAGGTCCGTCCAACGGCGTGGCTGGTTGGGTTGGTCTTGGTGGCCGCATGTTCGAACGTCGAGCCGGCGCCAGACGAGATTGGCGTGCCGACAACGGCCTCGCCCACAACAACATCGACGACAACATCGACGACCCTGTCCACCATGGTGGTGGAGATCGATGCCGATGTGTCCGAGATCGAAGTTCGGGCAGCAGCAATTGGGATTACTGCCGTCGAAGCGGCCACGTTCTACGACCGCGACGCATATCAGCCCGATGGGTGGTCCGACGTCGACGGCGATTGCCTCAACGGACGGCACGAGGTACTGGTCGAGGAATCCGCTGTCGAAGTGACGTTCGATCCCACCGGATGTTTCGTCGAAACCGGACTGTGGACCGACTCCTACGACGGCAAGCAGTACACCGACGCCGAGGATGTGTCGATCGACCACGTCATTGCGCTCGCCCATGCCCACCGAAACGGTGCGTGGGCGTGGGATCTTGACACAAAGCAAGCGTTCGCCGAGGACCTGCTGTTTGCTGGCTCCTTGGCCGTTGTTGGCGCAGAAACAAACCAGTCCAAATCCGATTTGTCACCGGCGGCGTGGCGGCCACAGCTCAGGTCGGCATGGTGCGGGTTTGCGGCCGACTGGGTGAACGGCAAACAACGTTGGGCGCTGACGTACGAGTCGGCCGCGGAGCGAGATGCCGTTGCTGAGATGCTTGCAACGTGTGGGGTCGACGGCGAATTGAGGCCCGACCAGGTCAGCGGTGTCGGTCGGGCCCCCGTAGCGACGTCGACGACGACCTCGTCCACAACGACAACCGTTGTGCTGGTTGGACAAGCGCGAGCGCGGATTGTTGATTGCGACGAACGTAGTGAGCTCGTGACGATCATCAACGATGGGCTGTCCGACCTCGACCTCGGCGGGTTCGTGTTGCACGACGACGGAGCGAAACACCGCTACCACTTTCCGGCCGGTTTGGTGCTGTCACCGGGCCAACAGGTGATGATTTCGAGCGGTCCAGACGCACGGTCTGGCTCGGGAATCGTCCTGTGGCAACTGCAGAACGTCTGGAACAACGATGGCGACACCGCACATCTCGTTGCTCCCGACGGCAGCACTGTGCAGCAGGAATGTTGAGGCTTCGCCGGCGCTGATGCAGCCCTAGTCGACAATGAGCGCGGTTGGGTGGGTGAGGCGTCCACCGCTGGTGGCCAGCTGATCGATGAGGTCGGTGGTGTCATCGAGCGACATGGGTCGTGCGAACAGGTGACCCTGGGCCTGGTCGAATCCATGGAAGGCCAGTTCGGCAGCCTGTTCGGGGCGTTCGATTCCTTCGGCGACCATGGGTAGACCCAGGAGGCCACCGAGTTCGATGATGGAGTGGGCAATCTCGGCATCAGTGGTCGATCCGAGGGCCTTCATGATGCTGCGATCGATCTTCACCGAGCTGAAGGGCAGGCGTTCGATGTCGGACAGGCCTTGGCTGCCGGTACCGAAGTCGTCGAGGCTGAGCCGGGCTCCCATGGAGGCAATCGCGACCAGCTGAGCCTTGGTGTGTTCGGTGATCGAGCGCTCGGACACCTCGAGCACGACCGACGATGGCGACACCGAATGCCGGCTACACGTGCGACGCAGTTCGTCGGCCAGGCCCGGGTCGGCGAGCTGGATGGCCGAGACATTGAGTGCTATCGACAACGTCAGGCCAGGGTGGCTGATCTGCCACGAACGCAGCTGGCTGACGGTTGTTTCGGTCAGCCAATGATGCAGATGCACCGACAGGCCGAACTCGTCCGCGAGGGGGATGAACGTCTCGGGACCGATCAGGCCCCGCGTTGGGTGGTGCCAGCGCATGAGCGCTTCAAGGCCCGACACCTTGTCGGTGCCGACGTCGATGATGGGCTGATAGAGCACCTCGAGTCGGTGGTCGCGAATGGCTCGGGCCAGATCGGCGGCCAGTTCGAATCGGTCGACGCGGCTGATGTGGGCCGACCCGCCGAACACTTCGACGTCGCCGGCAATGGTCATTCCGAGCGTTTGGCGGCTCTGGCGCAACAAGGTGTCGACGTCGCGGTGGACCGTGTCGGCGAACGCAATTCCGGCCCGTACCGACATCTGCTCGTGGTGGTTGCTGAGGTAGACCGATTGGGACAGTTCGTCGACGAGCGAACGAATCCGTTGGAGCTGGGCGGTTTTGGTGCCCGGTTGTTCGACCAGGATCGCGAAGCGTCCGTCGGGGCCAATAGCGAAGGTGTCGGCGAGTTCGAGCCGGTTGGCGACCCGGTCGATCATGGTGCGACGCAGGGTGTCGGCGTCGGCGT
>CAYGMW010000299.1:0-3775 GCA_964350975.1 uncultured Acidimicrobiales bacterium
CAGCAGAGCCACTGCTGTTCGCTGGATCTCAGCCGGGTCGCGACCAAGGTCGGCGCAGTGGGCATCGAGCACCGAGTTCTTGTGAGCCAGCACGTCGGGAGTCCCCCACACATTCCACTCGTCGGCGAATTTGGCCGTGATACGCAAGGTGCGTTTCTCGCCCCCGCCACCGATCATGATCGGCAACCGCTCCTGCACGGGTTTGGGCTGCACGGGAGCATTGGCAAAGGTGTAGTAGCTGCCGTCGAAGCTGGTGCGCTCCTGGCTGAGCAGTGAACGCAGGATCTCGGCAGCCTCTTCGAGCATGTTGAGCCGGGCCCCCGCCGTGAGGAACTCAATGCCATACGCCGTGTGTTCGTTTTCTTGCCAGCCCGAACCAATCCCCAGAACACATCGGCCCCCACTGATGTGGTCGACCGTAGTGGCGATTTTGGCCAGCACACCAGGGTTGCGGTAGGTGTTGCCGGTCACCAGTGGACCGATACGAACCCGTGGCACAACGGCCGCGATGCCCGCGAGCAACGACCAGGCCTCGTGGAACGGGCCGAGGTCGTCGCCCATGAAGGGCATGAAGTGGTCAGCGACCCACAACCCATCCCAGTTGGTGGCCTCGGCGTGCTGACACGCCTCAACAATCTCGCCCCACGGGTGGGTGTTTGCAGTCCAGAAGCTAAAGCGCATGATTCGGACCCTACAGTCTGGCCAATGCAGTTTTCATCGACCGTCGACCGGTGAGGTAGCGCCGAAGTTGTTGATGAGCGGTGGTTGCGATGTCAGGTACCGACAACCTCGAGCCCGACGCTTCGAGCCGCTTTGGCCTGGCGAACATCGAATGTGAGGAATCGGGTGTCGGGACCGGCCCGAAGCGCTGCTGCGATGTGTATGGCGTCGAGGGAGCGACACAGCGTCGATTCCGCGATACGAGCCGCTTCGTTGCACGTGGTCGCATCGACGGCAACCAAGGCGAATGCGTCCAGGTCCTCGAGAAATTGGCGCTTTGCTTCAGCAGCGTCGTCCTCACCCAATAAGCGCGCCAGGTTGCGTCGGACTTCGACCTCGGCGATTCGTGAGGTGACCAACACCGGGTCAGCTGCCATCAACGAATCGGCGACGTCCGAATCGTGCTCCGCGATGTAGCGCTTCACCAACGCCGAAGAGTCAACGTACAAAACCATTGGTCAGTCGCCCCGGTCGGCATCGAGCGTCGAAAGCACGGATCCTTCGGCCTGGTGACGTTGCACCTTCCCAAGCGCCAGGCGTCGTGGCGGTTCGATCCAGCCTTCTTCGATTCCACGGGACAGTCGCGTCGTGGCGTCGAGTCCCGTGAGCCGTGCGACGGGGCGACCTCGGTCGGTCACGATGACCGTCTCGCCCGCCGCAGCGTGCCCGAGATACTCCGACAGCTTCGCCTTCAGCTCACGCACGCCAACATCCATGTAGTCATCATAGGAACATCGAGTGACTACATCAAGGCGTTGATGGTGCGCATGATTCGGACCCTACAGTCTGGCCAATGCAGTTTTCATCAACCGTCGAACGCCTGTCAGGTATGGGCGGAGCCAAGTGGGCCGTGCACCACGCGGCCCGTCAGCGCCAGTTAGCAGGCGACACCAACATCATCATGTTGACCATCGGCGAACCCGACGTCGACACTCCGGCAGAAGTCGTCGACGCGGCCATCTCGTCACTGCGCCGCGGCAATACGGGCTACACCCCTGGGCGGGGTATTCCTGCCTTGCTTGACGCCTTGTCGAATCACTACAGCAAACGGTTCGAACGTGAGATCACTCCGCAGCAGATGATTCCTCTGCCAGGCACCCAGGCTGCGTTGTTTGTCGGATTGTCCGCAGTGGCCGAAGCCGGCGACGAGGTGTTGGTACCCGACCCGTACTACGCGACCTATGACGGCGTCGTGGCTGCGACGGGCGCGGCGATGGTGCACGTCGAGTTGTCGGCCGACGATCGGTACCACCTGCGACCCGAGCGCCTCGAAGCGGCGATCACGCCCGCATCAAAGGCGTTGATGCTCAACTCGCCCCACAACCCGACGGGCGCAACGCTGAGCCGCGACGAGATTGGCCAGATCGGCGAGATCTGCGCGGCCCACGACCTGTGGATTGTGTCCGACGAGGTGTACGCCCACTACCCCGCCGACGGGTCAGTTGCGGCTTCACCGTTTGCTGACGCCCGCCTGGCCGAACGAACCCTCGTGGCCACCAGCTTGTCGAAGAGCCACGCCATGCCGGGGTTCCGGATGGGCTGGTTGCTCGCCAGCGAAGCAGCAACGACGGCCATCTTGCCGATCGCCGAATCGATGATGTTTGGCAGCCAGCACTTCTTGCAAGACGCTGCAGCCGCGGCCATCAATGGCGACTGGTCGACCGTCGATGCGCTGCGCACCAGTTTTGCCAAGCGGGCCGCCGTGGTGTGCTCGGCGCTCCACGGGCGAGGTGGCGTGCGGTGCGAACCGCCCGAAGCGGGCATGTTCGTCGTTGCTGACGTGTCGGCCACCGGGCTCAGCGGGTCAGAGTTCGCCCGCCGCTTGTTGGACGACACCGGCGTGGCCGTCATGCCTGGCGAGTCGTTCGGTCGCTACGGCGCAGGAATGATCCGCATCTCGGTCACCGTGGCCGACGAGCTGATTGCCGAAGCAGCCGAACGCATCGCTCGCTTCGCCGATGGCCGAGCTCTCGTCTGAGAACGGCACGCCGATGACCGAGGGCCGCGAGCACACCAAGAAGCTGGGCTTCGCCGTGCTCGTCGCCACTTCGGCGATGAGCTGGCTGGCCGTCGCCGCGCTGGTTCGGCTCTTGGTCACCGAGCGCTACGAGTACGCCTATGTCGCGAGTCATGTCGAACCGTCAGCGTCGACGGGACTCAAGATTGCGGCGGCATGGGCGGGTTCAGAAGGTTCGCTCTTGGTGTTTTTGGCCGTCGTCGCCACCACCTTGGCGGTTGCGGCGCGGCCGTCGATCGGCCCGCAACCCCATCGGGTCGTTGTCGGCCAGGCCGTCATCGTGGTCGCCCTGGTGCTGACGTCGATCATTGCGGCCTCGCCGTTCGACCGGCTCGATGTCGTGCCGCTGACCGGCGAGGGCATCACCCCGATCCTTGATCACTGGGCCATGCTGATCCATCCGCCACTGCTCTATCTCGGGATGGCGATGGCCCTCACCCCGGCGCTGACCGCCGACGCAGGCCGGGCTCGACGTCGGACGTTGGGGTCGATCCTGATCACGACCGTGGCGTTGGCCCTCGGGTCAATCTGGGCCTATGGCGAGCTCGGGTGGGGAGGCTGGTGGGCGTGGGACCCGGTCGAAAACGTCGCCCTGGTCGTGTGGTTGTTGCTCATCGGTGGACTGCACGCCACGCCAAGCACAACGGCCCGAACCACAACCCTGGCGCTCGTGTGGCCCGCAGTGTTTGCCGGAACAGCGCTCACCCGGACCTCGCTGCGCACCAGCGTCCATGCCTTTGCCGACAACGACGCCCTGGCGTGGGGGTTGTGGCCCGTGACTGCGGTGGCGGTCGCGGTCGCGTTCTTCATCGTCGCCGACCGTCACCCTCACACCCGACGTCGTCGCCTCGGCCGGGCCGACCTCATGGCCGTTGGTGCGTTGGGCGCGGCCGCGGCCGTGGTCGCCATTGGCACCTATCGGCCATTCATCGGCGGCAACGACACCGCGGGCTGGTTCTACAGCCGACTCCTGACCCCAATCATGGTTGTCGCCCTGCTCGCGATGACCACAACCGCTCGCCGGCGAGGCGCTAGACG
>CAYGMW010000300.1:0-3770 GCA_964350975.1 uncultured Acidimicrobiales bacterium
ACGGCAAGCACTATCGGCTCATGACTGCACACCGGTTCGCCAGCGAAGCGCAGAAACAGTGTTTGGCAGTGCGCGACGGCGGGTGTGTCTGGCGAGGCTGCAACATGGCGGCCTCAAAATGCGATGCTCACCACCTGCGCTTCCGAAGCGAAGGCGGCGACACCGCGATCGAAAACATGGCCTTGTTGTGTCCGACCCATCACCGCCGGCTGCACAACATGGGCGCCCACCTGTGGATGGGCAACACAGCCTCAGACTGGCACCTGGTCCAAGACCACACCAACCGGTTGCTCGACCAATGGTCCAACCCGCCACCCCGCCGAAAACCCAACCGTCAACAGCCCGAGAAACGGCCCGGTTCGCCTGCTCGGTCGGAGCCAGCGGCTAGCCCAGAGCCGAATCGATCTCAGCCATCACGTCTGTGGTGAGTAGGCCAATGACGTCGACGGTTTCGAAGTTCTGCACCACCTGAGAGACACGTGACGCGCCCGTGATGACGGTCGACACGTTCGGGTTCTTGGTGCACCACGCCAACGCCAGCTGGGCCATCGTGCAACCCAAACGATCGGCGATGGGCCGAAGCCGCTCGACCCGGGCCACCTCTTCGGCATTCGTCAGTCGGTCAGCCAGCCAGCCGTACCCCTCAAGGGCACCTCGAGAGTCGGCCGGGATGCCGTCGCGGTACTTACCGGTCAACAGGCCTGACGCCAAGGGGCTCCAGATCGTGTTGCCGTAGCCATAGTCGGCCTGCAGGCGGGCATATTCGACCTCAACCTTGGACCGTTCGAGCAGGTTGTACTGGCTCTGCTCGGTAATGGGCTTGTGCAGGTGGTGACGATCGGCGATCTCGATGGCACCCCGGATCTCGTCGGCAGACCACTCGCTGGTCCCCCAATACAGGGCCTTACCGGACGTGATGATGTCGTGCATCGCGAACACGGTCTCTTCGAGCGGCGTGTCGGGGTCGGAGCGGTGGCAGTACAACACGTCGACAAAGTCGAGCCCGAAGCGCTCCAGAGAACCATCGATGGCCTGCATCAGGTACTTGCGGTTCGTGGTGTTGCGCATATTGGGAACGTCGCCGTGGATGCCCCAGAACACCTTGGTGGTGAGCACATAGCTCCACCGGGCCCACCCGAGTTCGCGCAGCGCATGGCCCATGATCTGTTCGCTCTTGCCACCCGCATAAGCCTCGGCGTTGTCGAAGAAGTTGCAACCAGCATCGCCGGCCGCAGCCATACATTCGACCGCCAGGTTGTTGTCGAGCTGGTTGTCGAAGGTCACCCAACTCCCGAACGACAACACACTGACCTTCAGACCACTGTTACCAAGACGGCGGTACTCCATGTTCGGGTTAACTGAGGGTGTGGACGGTGCGGGGCTCGACATCTAAAACACCCTAGCGAGACCGTTGGACGATCAACGAAGGGCGATCCAGTCACTTCGTGAGTTCTGAGCGACTATCGTGCGAAAATCATGGTCCTTCCCGGCTCAGTTCGACGCTCAGTGTCCGCTCGGGCCGGTCGATGTGTTGTGCGGCGTTCCTCAGCCGCACACCGGTTGGCGCTGTATGGATTACCCACCGCCGATGCCATCGCGACCGAACTTGATGAACACGTCGAGGCGCTCGCAAGCACCGGCGAACCTCCATGTCGCATTGCAGCCTCGGTAGCAATCGCGACGCTGCGTCTTTGCCGCTACCGCTTGTCCGACGGGGTAACCACGTCGCTGCCGGCCGCTCTTGTCTTGATCACGGCCGCGGCCGGTGCCGCCCAAGTTGCGGTCGCCCCGCGCGGCGACGGGGTTCCGCGGTGGTTGTATGCCCTCATCGCCCTCAGCGCGTTTGCCAACGGAGCGCAACTCGCGGCCGACCCATCGCGGCGACCAACGAGCCAATCGTGGCGGGTCAACACCGCAACGCTGGGCCTACTGACGTTGTCCATGGCTGCGTTCCTGCAGCCGGTTGCATCCACTGACTGGGGTCTGCGATCGAGCGCCACGCTCGTGGGCATTGGGTTCTTGTGGATTGGCGTGTTGGGTCCGCGAGCGTTGACCCAGGCAAGCTCACTCGTGGCGCTCGGAGCGGTCGGCACAGGCATCGGAAACGTTGGCGTGCTGGCTCTCGATTTCGGCTTAGCTCAAACAGTCAACGCCTTAGCACTCGCGGCATCCATGGCCGTGGGGGTATGGGCGTCGTGGAGACTGCGAGACCTACCGGGAACCGCCGCCGACGCTGGCGCAAACACACGGCCAACATCCCCACCGATCTCGGCGAACCACACGTTCTTCGTCGCTGTGTTCGAACCGCCCTACAAGCTCACGGACACGGTGCCCTCACGACGACACCGGCACGACGGTCGAGCTCGCCGCTGACGGCGCCGCGCCGTCAATATCGACCACAGGCAGAATCCGGTCGAGCCAGCCCGGAAGCCACCAGTTGGCATCACCCATCAGCTTCATCGTTGCCGGCACCAGCACAATCCGCACAATGGTGGCATCGACGAAGATGGCAGTGGCCAGGCCGAGACCCATCATCTTGGTGGTCGGGTCACTTCCAAGCACGAAGCCGCCGAACACCGAGATCATGATGAGCGCCGCCGACGTGATCACGCGAGCCGTACTCGCAATGCCATGGATGACGGCCATCTCGTTGTCGCCCGTCGCGAGGTACTCCTCGCGGACCCTCGACAGCAGGAACACCTCGTAGTCCATGGAGAGGCCAAACAAGATGGCGAACATGAACATCGGGATGAACGACACGATCGGCACCGTCGACTCAAGACCGATCAGTTCCTTGCCCCAGCCCCACTGGAACACCATCACCAACACCCCGTAGGCCGAACCGATGCTGAGCAGGTTGAGTAGTGCGGCCTTGAGCGGTACCAGCACCGAACGAAACACCAGCATCAACAACACGAACGACAGCCCAACAACCGCGGCGATGAAGGGCAACAGGCGCGAGGTCACCCGGTCGCCAACATCGGCGAAATTGGCCGTCGCTCCACCCACGTGGGCTGTCGCCTCGCTCGCCCCGAGTACCGAGCCGAACACTTCAGACCTCAAACGCTGCACCGTCACCAGCGTGGCCTCGTCTTGGGGCGCGGTGGTCGGGAAGGCGACGATCGTGGCCACGCCCGCGTCGGGGTTGACCTCAGGCGGCGCAACTGAGGCAATACCCGGATCGGCACCGATAGCTACCACCAACGGATCGACAATCGAGGCGTCCCCAGCGAGGTCAACCGCGATGACGAGCGGACCGTTCACCCCTGGCCCAAACCCCTGGGCCACCAGGTCATAGGCCCGCCGTTCGGTGCGAGATTCCGGAAGCGTGCCCTCATCGGGGAACCCCAACTGCAACCACAAGACGGGGGCCGACAGGGCCAACAGTGCCGCGGTCACACCGATCGCATAGGCCCAGGCGTGATCGGACACATGACGACCCCACCTCAACCATCCGGCCCCGACCTCGGAAGCCACATGATGACGTCGGTGGATGCCCAACCGATTGATCCAGTCGCCCGCAAGGCCGAGAAACGCCGGCAACAAGGTGACCGACGCCACGACCATGATCAGGACCACCACCGATGTGGCAACCCCGGCCGCCGTCATGAACGGAACTCCCGCCACAGCCAAGCCCAAGATGGCGATGACGACGGTGCCGCCGGCGAAGATCACTGCCTGACCCGCAGTCGCGACCGCCCGCCCCGCGGCCTCGGGGGTACTGAACCCGCGTGCCAAGAACTCGCGATGCCTGGTGACCAAGAACAGTG
>CAYGMW010000301.1:0-3758 GCA_964350975.1 uncultured Acidimicrobiales bacterium
CGACCACCCCGACCACCGGCCCAACCGGCCCAACCGGCCCAGTAACGCCGACGACGAACCCGGCACCGGCGACGACAGCCCCCCAAACCACGACCACCATGGCGCCAGTCGTGAATGACAACTGGCGGGTCGATCGCGTCACACCCAACGAAGGGTTCGTCAACACCACTGGGCTGGTGACGCTGTATGGACAGTTCCCCGGACCGGTCAATGTGTGGTTCGGCGACGCGGCGGCGAACACCTTGTTCAGCGCACCCGACGTGATGATGGTGGCGTTGCCTCGCACCGCTCGAGCCGGGCTTGTCGACATCCGCTTGGTCGACGATTCGGGAACGGTGCTGACCGTGCCTGACGGCTTCTTGTTCGTGGACTCGTTCTCCGACCGGATGCCGACCACCACGATTGGTTCTGGTCCGGCACCCACCACTCCAGGTTCACCGACCACGGCACCACCGACGACGGGGCCGGGTTCGCCGGTCACCACCATCGCCGGTTCGCCCGGCACGACGGTCGTGCCGGCCCCCACGACCACGACCCCGGGCGGTGGTGGCGGCGGAGGCGGCGGAGGCGGTTCGCCCACCACGGCCGCGCCGACACCGACCACGACCCCAGCTCCGACAACCACCGCACCCGAGCGCACCGTGCCGTCGCGATTCGAGTTCGGCGAGGCCGTCGACGCCCCCAACGGGCTGAAACTTGCACCGCTGCAGGCCCCGGCGAACCCGACCCCGCTCGCACCGAACCAGTGGGCTGCTAACGCCTGTGCGAGCGTTGTGTGTCGGGCCACCGAGGCCTGAAACTCAGACGATCGCTGACAGCACCCAGAGTGTCACCATGCCCGCTACGAGCGTCATGATCATGTTCCGACGCCGGTAGGCGACACTGCCCGCGGCGACGAGAGCTGCAATCTCGGCCAGTTCGAACGACGCCGAACCGCCCTCTGAACTGCCGAACGCCAAGCTCATCGTCAGGGCGGCGAGTACGGCCGGACCCACGTTTCGCAGTGCCCGTTCGACAATGGCGGGCAACGAACGATCGGCCAGAGCCAAAATCAGTCCGCCGCGCATGGCATAGGTGGCGAGCGCAACGCCGAGCACGATGAGGAGTCCGGACGCCACGCTCATCGGGTCTGACCCTGCCCTGAGCCAAGTGAGCGCCGCTCGTCGATGGTTTCCATGATGGCGCCGGCGATGACGCCGGCAATGGCACCGACCATGATGCCCAGGCGGTCGCGCAAGCCAACCGCTGCGAGCCCGACCAAGCCGCCCACGATGGCCGCCACCGCAGCCGGTCGACGGTTGATTCCGAACAACACCAGGCCGGCGAACATGATTGGCACTGCGAAACCCAGCTGCCACGACTCGGGGACGACTGGCCCGATCAACATTCCGAGCACCGTCGTGCATTGCCAGGTGACATAGAAGAACCCGCCGACCGTGAGGTAGTAGCGCCGAAACGCAACCGGGTCGTCGTCGGGCCGCAGTGACGCCAGCGCAAAGACCTGGTCGATCAGCACAAAGGGTCCGAGCCAGCGCATCCAGCGCGGTTGGGCTCGAAAGATCGGGGCCATTGCCGCGCTGTACATGACGTGTCGCGAGTTCACCACGAGACCGGCCACGATGACCGCCCACAGCGACGCCGTTCCGGCCAACGTCACGACGGCGAGCTGGGCCGCCCCGCCGAAGATGAGCGGGGACGTGGCCCACCCAACACCAAGCGGCAGCTCGCTTTCGGTGATCGCGAGGCCCAGAACGAAACCGAATGGGATCGCCGGAATCACCAGCGGAACTGAGTCAGAGATCGCCTGGCGGTCGATGGCAGCGACAAATGTGGCACGACGGAGCACCGGGGCACCGTAGCGGGCCAGAACCAATCAACCGGCAACCAGATTGGACCGTGAACTAGGGTCCGGCCATGCCCTCGAACTTCGCCCTCAAGACGATGAACACCATTCACCGCACCATCAAGACGGTCAGCGGTGGCCGCATCGGCTGGTCTGCGGGAAAGATGCCGGTGATCGAACTCACCACCATCGGCCGCAAGTCGGGCCAACCCCGCACGGTTATGCTCACCACCCCTCACACCGATGGCGACACGATGGTGATCGTCGCGTCGCGTGGCGGCGACGATGTCCACCCAGCGTGGTTCCTGAACCTTCGCGACAACCCTGAGGTCACTGTTGCCACCAAATCGGGCACATCGAAGATGACGGCTCGGGTAGCTTCTGAGACTGAACGGGCCGAGCTGTGGCCCAAGATCACCGCGGAGTACAGCCGCTACGGCGACTATCAGACCAAGACCGACCGCGAAATCCCCCTCGTCATCTTGGCCCCGTCGACCTAACCCCGCCTCCTCCCGTTCTGAATGCCGATATTCGTCAATATCGCCACGATCCGCATTCAGAACGCGGGTTGGTACGGCTACGGCGAGCGGGGCGCGAGCACCATCTGGGTACAGCGGAACAGCGCCATCGTGCGACCGGTGGTTTCGTTCACGACCTCGGCGTCCCAGACATGGGTTTGGCGGCCCAGGTGCGCCGGAGTGCACCGACAGACCACCCGCTGACCGACCTGTGCGCTCGACAAGAAGTTCGACTTCAACTCAATCGTCGTGAAGGATGCACCTTCGGCGATGTTGTTTCCGCACCCGATCGCGGCACACGTGTCGGCCAGCGCAATCACGGCCGGAGCGAACAAGAAGCCCGTCCCGGCGATCAGGTTGCCGGTGACGTCGATGTGGCCAACGACGAGGTCACGGGCCGAATGGTCGAAGACACATCCCAACTGACCCGGTATGAGCGGACCAAAGAAGGCATTCATTCGCGCCGCTTCGCCAATGGGATCCCAGCCATCAATCACGTCGGTCACGCTACTTCGCGTCCGGCATCTGAAGCTCCCACACCCACAGCGCTGGCTGGCCGTCCATTGCTGCCCTGACTGCGTCGGGAATCAGGGCATACACCGGCGCCCCCTGGACTTGTTCCTCGCCGTAGGGAACCTCGATGCAGTCGACGACGACCAATCCAGCCGAGCGGAACGCCCGCAGCCAGGTCGACGCAGAGTGATAGTGGTTGTGCACATACTGCATCGGCCGGTCGGGTGCGATTCCGCCATAGAACGCCTGGCCGCCCAGAACTGCAGAGGCCGGATGGGGGTCGGTGATCACCAGGGTGCCGCCCGGACGCAGCACGCGGCCCAGCTCAGCCACAGCCTTCGTCGGGTCTTCCAGGTGGCACAAAGCCAGCGAGATGACGGCCAGGTCGAAGGTTTCGTCGTCGAAGGGCAACGAGTCGGCCTGGGCAACTTCAAATCGCCCCTCGGGCACCTTGAGCCGCGCCACGTCGAGCATTGCTGCCGACTGGTCGAACCCAGCACACCTGGCCCCGAGGGCGTGCATCGTCGCCGCGTGGCGACCAGTGCCACAGGCAGCATCGAGGGCATACACGCCGGGCCCAACAAGACGCTCGAGCATGGGCCCGACGACCACGTCTTCGATCGCGATCATCGGGTTCGGGCCGTCATAGGTCGGTGCCCACTCGGCGTAACCCTCGAGCAGGTCTCGCTGAACCGGGCTGAGCTTCATGGAGTACGGAAACTCGCTCCGACCGTTCAACACCGTGTCGAGCTCAGCCATTCGAGCCGTGTTGAAGTCGCCGTCTCGGTACCAGCATCGAAGGATCGACACCCCAATCAACCCAGCGACGTAGTGATCCAGCGTGACATCGGCCATCACGCCAACGTAGCGAGATCGCGCTGGTC
>CAYGMW010000302.1:0-3729 GCA_964350975.1 uncultured Acidimicrobiales bacterium
TCTGGGTTGCGAGGAAAACATGCTCGAAGTAGGCGGAGTTGTAGACGCCCGGCGTGAGCACGACCACGTTTGGGCTATCGCCAGCCTGGGTGGGAGCGGTGGCCTTGAGCGCATTCGACAACATGGTGCCGTAATGGTCGACGGGCCGAACCGCGTCGGCGCTGAACAGGCCGGGGAGCAGGCGGGTCATAGCTTGGCGGTTCTCGACCACATACGACACCCCGCTGGGCGACCGCAGATTGTCCTCGAGCACCATGTAGGTGCCATTGATGTCGCGAATGATGTCGACGCCTGCTACCGCGATCCTGGCTCCGGTTGGCGCGGGCAGGCCGACCGCCTCACGGCGATACCCCGTTGAGCTGTGGACAAGACGGCGGGGAATCACCCCGTCGTTGATGATGGCCTCGTCGCCGCCGTAGATGTCGTCCAAGAAGGCGTTGAGCGCGGTGGTGCGCTGCAACAGCCCGGCTTCGACCATGGCCCATTCGTCGTGGGGAATGATGCGCGGGATGACATCAATCGGAAAGGTTCGTTCGGTTCCGGCCCCGTCGGCGTACACCGTGAACGTGATGCCCTGGTTGACGAACGCCGATTCGAGCATCGCCGCGGCGCGGCCGAGTTCGTCGATCGTCATCGCCCCGAAGCGCTCGATGATTGCCTGATAGTGGGGCCGCACCGCGCCGCTTGAATCAACGGCCTCGTCGAAGTGATGACCAGACAAGTACTCAGCCAGCAACGCGTTGTGTGCTTCCATCGAGGTGAGTCAATCACACCGAGCAGGCGAGTTGTCCAGACAGAAGCAGTTCAGCTACCAAACGGCGCGACTGTTCACATGGACGAAATACCGACGCGACGCCCACGAATTGTTGGCCACCTACATTGCCTCTCAGCCGCCAACGAGAGGTGCTCTCTCCCCCCCTCACCAATCGTTGGCACGGGTGAAGAAATCAGGGATCTCCACCCGGCGAGAGCCAGGTCGACATCGTGTGAGCCGTCAATGGGGCCGGCTGACACGATGTCGGCCTTTCTCGTTTTCGCACGCCGCTGCGGCCAGTTGCGGCGCAGTCGGCCGTGATGCGCGATGCTCAGAAGATGAACACTCTCAAGCAGCAGTGGAACGCCGGCGAAACGACCCTGGGAAGCTGGTTGTCGATACCCAGCGTGGTCAGCGCCGAGATCAATGGTCGAGCCGGATTCGACTATGTCTGTGTCGACATGCAGCACGGCGCCATCGACTACTCCGATGTGCCCGGCATGATCCAAGCCCTGCTGTTGGGCTCGGCGTCTCCTATTGTCCGGGTGCCATGGAATGAAGCTGGCATTATCGGCAAGGTGCTCGACGCCGGCGCCCACGGGGTGATCATCCCGATGGTGAACACTGTTGCCGAAGCTGAAGCCGCGGTGGCCCGGTGCCGGTATGCGCCCGCGGGGTCTCGTAGTTTCGGCCCGATCCTGGCATCGCCCCGCGTTGACGGTGCCTATGTTGAATGGGCCAACGACAATATTGCGTGCATCCCGATGATCGAGACGGTGCAGGCCATTGAAAACCTCGACGACATCTTGGCCGTGCCCGGCATCGACGGGATCTATGTTGGCCCCGCTGACCTGTCGATCAGCCTGGGTCTGCCGCCGGGCAACAACGACCAAGAGCCCCGTTTTGTTGAGGCCCTCGACACCATCGTCGCCGCGGGCAAGGCCGCGGGTGTGGTGGTGGGCATCCACTCGACCGGAGCGCTGACGCCTCGCCGATTGGCCGCCGGTTTTTCCATGGTGACGGTCGTGTCAGACGGTATTGCCATGTCGGTCGGCCTGGCCGCCGAGATGGCGCTGGCTCGCGGCGACGGTGCAGTCGAGGGCGCCGACAAGATGTACTAGGCGCGCCGCTCCTGCATGGTTGCAGTGGCCAGCACAGCGAGTTCGTCGTTGTCGAACATCCGAATCGTCACGTAGTGGCGAAAACCTCGACGATGCTCGACCGTGCCGGTCATCTGAAACGTTGGCCCCCGGACCGCGGCGATATAGGTGATGTTCATGTCAACAGTCAGCAGCCGAGGCCGCGGCGCGGTCGGGTCGAGCCGCGACGGCCCAGAACGAACCGTGTGCAACGCCATGAGGTCGACATAGGTGCCGGTAAAGCCGCCGAAAAGCACCCCGCTCGGGTTCAGAGCGCGGTCCGGTACGACCGCCATCACCTCAAGGTGGCCAATCGATTCGGACAGGACTTCCCATCGGTAGGCCTCGACGAAGTCGCCAGGCCCATGGCCTTGGCCCATCAGTTTCGTGGGGTCGCTCGGCAAGAAGCGGGGGCGTGCGTCGTCTGACATGGTGGAATCTCCTAGCTCGCCACCACGATGACGCTGATGAGCGCTGCGCCAATCAGCGCGGCTACGACGTCAGCTCGGCCGGCCCGGCGCCGGTCGGGCGGTGGGGTGCGAACCCCGCCGCGTGCGGTGAGGGTGCGGGCCATGTCGCCGGCCCGTCTGAACGTGCTCACGACCAGCGCGACTGCGATATCGGCACCCTGATCGATGTAGGGCTGTTTGGTGTCTTGAGGTCGCAGACGACGGGCGGCCACGATGACCCTGACCTCGTCGATAAGCAGGGGCACCGTGCGCACGGCAATGGTGAGCACCGTGCCGATCTCGTCGACCGGCAGCCGCAGCCGTCGAAACGGCCGAAGCA
The DNA here is from genome assembly GCA_964350975.1 of uncultured Acidimicrobiales bacterium. Lineage (GTDB taxonomy): Bacteria > Actinomycetota > Acidimicrobiia > Acidimicrobiales > Poriferisodalaceae > JAADHX01. The sequence continues at coordinate 2,683 of CAYGMW010000302.1, forward strand.
GGCGGTTGAGGGCCGCCGCGATGTCGTTGAGCTGTGTGGTCCAGCCAATCAGCAGGGCAAAAGCGGTCATCATCCAAGCAAAGGCGATGAACTTGGCGAGATCGAGCATGGCCCCAATCGACACGAACGACACCTTGGGTGTGTCGCTTGAGATTGCTGCCAACCCGAACGAGATCCCGACCATGATCCACATGAGCTTCGGTGGTCTCGGGACCACACCTCGCGGTAGCCGCGACAACCAGAACAGGGCGCACACAATCGCCCATCCAATGCCCACAGTGATCCACTCGAGGCGGAAGGCAATCGTCGTGCCCACGATGGGCACCCACAAGATTTTGGTCCCGGCCCACAGCCGATGGATTGCCGAATCGATGTCGAGGTGGCGAAGAACCCGTCCGCTCATGAGCGAACCTCGGTGGTGGCAATGCGGCCCTCGCTCAAGGTGATCCGTTGATGGACCAGATCTGACACCCAATCGGGTTCGTGGCTGACGATCACCACGGCCACTCGTGATGCAAGGAACCGGTGGACTGCCGCGCGCAATCGTTCTCGGCCCTCGCCGTCGAGCCCAGCCAATGGCTCGTCGAGGATGACGACATCGAGCTTGCGGCCGAGCAGCCCCGCAAGTAACACCCGCCGTTGTTCGCCACCGCTGAGCTGGTCGATCCTTGCACTACCCAAGCCGTGGGGGTCGAGGCCCATCGACCTCAGGTACGGGTTGACGTCGTCTTGGCCCGAGAGCGATTTGACCTCGTCGGACACCTTGTCGTTGAGCAACTGAAGGCGAGCGTGTTGGAACGCCAACCCAATAGCCAGGTTGGGCCCGGTCAATGCCTTCCCCTTGAACGTGAGCTCGCCCGATGTTGGTGCCAACAACCCAGCCAGCGTCCACGCCAGCGTTGTTTTGCCTGACCCATTGCCCCCGGTCAGCAACGTCAGCTGACCCTCGCGCAGTTCGAGATCGATGCATTCGAGCGCGGACACCGCCCACGGCGAGCCCGCGTCGTGAACCACCCCGAGGTTGCGAGCTGAGAGCACCACCTCGCC
>CAYGMW010000303.1:0-3718 GCA_964350975.1 uncultured Acidimicrobiales bacterium
GGACTGTGGTGACCGGAACAGTGGTGACCGGAACTGTGGTGACCGGAACAGTGGTGGTGGGGTAGTCGTCGACGGGAATCGCCTTCACCGAGTTGAGCTTGGTGTCGTTGCCGCCCCAGAAGGTGAGGTGCAGCTTGGTGTCGGTGATGGTGATGCGCTGGGTGATGGTGTTGGTGCGCGACTTGGCGGTGGTGCGAACCTGGTTGTGGAACGACACGCCGTTGGCCTGGGTCGATGCCACGATGTCTGGGTGGTTGTAGCCAGTGTCGCCAACGGTGATGGTGACGTCATAGGTGCCATTCGCCAGATCGGCAGACCACGTGGCGGCTGACCAGACCGGGGTCCAGTACACGCCATCGGTGTCGTACCGCATGGTGGCGTGGCAGAACGTGTCGATTCGCTGGACCGCATCGGCGTTGCGGTCGGTGCACTGGCGGGTCGTGCCGTCGGCGGCGTCCCACCCATAGCCGCGTTCGGAGTTGTAGGCCTCGCCGCTGTCGGCGACATAGGTCGCAGGGACTTCGGCCTCCGCGGGCTGGAAGTTGATCTTGATGCGCTCGGGGAGAGCGCTCGCTGAGGCTGGGCTCGCGAGCACCGATGCACATAACTGGGCCACGAGGGCCATGGTGAGTAAGGCCACGATGTGGCGGCGGCGTGAGCGTGGGTTGGTGTGGGCGCTAGGTGTAGCGGTCATGGGAACCTCCGAGGAGGCAAATACTACGCAGAGTGGTCAAGGTCCCACAAGGGGTCACTTACCGCACTCGCCACGCCGACCGTTGTCCGCTCAGCTCGCGCCGCCACGACTCGGCCGACATCAGTCGCCGCCTCAGCTGGGCGCGACTGGCCTCGGCGACTTTGGACACCCCGGAACGCTTGTTCAGCTCGGCGTTCACCTCGCCGTGTGGTTGGCCAGTAATGGCGACCAGCTCTCGAACCGCGGCGGCGTTTCGCTCACGAAGGAGCTCGCGTTCGCGACGAGGTGTCGGTTTTGCCGGGTCAATGCTGCGCCCCTCGCGACCAGGGAGTGGGGCGAGGTCGACGATCAGGAGTGCGTCGTCGATGTCGGTTGCGGACGCTTCGGGGATGTCTTCGAAGGCATCGTCAAACACGGTGAGCTCGGGGGCACCGCTCGACAGGGTGACTGCCGACAAGGCGTGGAACAAGCTGAGCTGTTCGGCGTCGTCGTCTGGGCTTGGAATTGGGTCAACATCGTCTGATGGTTCGGCGAACTCGTCGTCGCTGTCGCGCCGAGCCTTGAGGCTGTGGCGGCGAAGGTGGGCGATCTGTTCGGCCCATCGACGTAGGCGGCCATCGTCAGGGATAAACATGAACGCTCGTTGGGCGCCGCCACCGGGCGAGAGCCGCACCAGGCGACCCACTGCTTGTCGGAAGAACAGCTCGGTTGTGGTCGTTGTTGCGAACACCCCAACCCGTAGGCGCGGGATATCGACGCCCTCGCTGACCATCCTGACGGCCACGATCCACGGCTGGGTGCCGGCCGCGAAGGTCGTGATTCGTTCCGATGCGTTGGGGTCATCGGACAACACGACGGTGGCGGTGGTGTTGTGCCGAACCTTCAGCAGCTGGGCGATCGAGCGAGCGTGCTCATGATCGACCGCGATGATCAAGCCTCCGGCGTCGGGGTGCTCGCTCGAGCGAATGCGCATCAGCTGGGCGTTGGCCTGGGCAATGACATCGGGCAGCCACTCGCCCTGGGTGGACAATGCGGTACGTAGTCGTTGGTTTGCCCGGGTCCGGTCGAGTTCGTCGTCGAATGTGGCCCCCAGCACCGAACCGTCAGGCGCTGACCACTCCATATAGCCATCGAAGCGTGGGAAATAGACGGGGCGCACGACGCCGCCGTCGGCCAGAGCCCGGCCGTAGCCGTAGTCGAAATCGGAGATGGCCTCGTCGAACTCGTAGCGAACAAATGGGATCGCTGAGGTGTCGGAACGAAACGGGGTTCCCGACAGAGCCAGCCGCCGACGAGCCCGACCAAACGCAGTGAGCACGGAGTCACCCCAGGCCCGGTCGGAGCCCGCATGGTGGATCTCGTCAAAAACTACGATGGCTCGAGGCGCAATTTTGGCCAGCGCATGGGCCGAGGTAGCCACCTGCTGATATGTGGTGACCAACCCGTCGGCCTCATCGGGCAGCCCGTCATGCTGGGAGCTCCACGACGGCTCAAGATCGAGACCGAGCCGGGCGGCTGCGTCGGCCCATTGGAGCTTCAGGTGAGATGTGGGAGCGACCACGATGACGATGGCGTCGGGCTGAGAGATCAGCAGCTGTCGAACGGCGGCGAGAGCGAAGGTGGTCTTGCCAGCTCCTGGAGTGGCGACGGCCAGGAAGTCGTCGTGCTCGCTGCTCAAGAACGCGTCGAGCGCGGCCCGCTGCCATGGCCTGAGTCGTAACACAGGCGTGTTCGAGCGCGTCGGGGTAGGTGCATTCATGCAGTGGGGACACCAGGGAGGAGGGTGAGATGGGCCCGAAGCTGGGCGGAGTGTGATTGCGTCAGCCGAGGAGGTCTGCGATGCGATCTTTGGGCCGACCAATGATGGCCCGTTCGCCACGCACTACCACTGGCCGCTGCAAAAGCGCCGGGCGTTCGACCAAGATGTCGACAACGGCAGCTGGATTGCCAACAAAGTCGGCTCGATCGAGCTCGAGTTTCTTGAACAGGCTGTCGTTGCGGACGAGGTCTTCGACTGGGTCTTCCAGGATGGAAACCAGGTGTTCGAGGGTGGCCCGATCGGGGCGCTGCTTCATGTACAGCACCACGTCGTGTTCGACATTCATAGCCTCGGCGACCGCCAAGGCGTTCTTGGAAGAACCTCAATTGGGGTTGTGGTAAATCGTGACTTCAGCCACTGGAACTCCGGAGTTGATGGGGGTGGATGGGGTGGTGACGGCGTGATCGGTGCTGGGTCAGCCTTTGGAGATCGGGCCGTCGTCTCTCGGTGGGTTTTGGATGGGGGCGCCGCCAGCAATTGGGGCGCTCGCCGGGGTGGGACCCGGTGGAGTTGGGCCCGGTGGCGGCGGCGATTGAGGCGCTGGGGTGGGGAACGGCACCGTACCGGGTGGCTGTGACACTGGCTGGCCGGGCTGTGGGTATTGGCCGGGCTGTGGGTATTGGCCGGGCTGTGGGTATTGGCCCGGTGGGTAGTAGTACCCCTTCGTTGGGTAGGGCCCTTGGCCACCCGGGAATGCCGAGGCCCGCTTGGAGCGGCGTCGGCGCACCATGGTGATGAGCCAGACGACGACAGCGCCGACGGAGGCTGCCGCTGCTATGCCGCCCCAGATGGCTACCGGTACCACCCGGTCCTCGAGCTTGGGAGCGAGTGCGAACTGTGAACCAACTGGGGTGCCAGCCACCACGTATTGGCCAGCATCTGGGAAGGTCACTTCGGCCACCAGGTACCAGAACTCGTCGTTGACAGAGATCTCGCTGGTGCCGAATCGCTGGCGAACAATGGCGGGAGGGCCGTCGTCGAGACGGACAACCTCGATCGTGGCGCGAGACGAAAACGACGACGTGTACACGTCGCGGCTCACTGCTCGGTCGGTGGTGACTGTGAGTGTTTCGGGGTTTTGGAAGCGCTCGACGTCGTTGAAGAACGCCACAACTCCGACGATCGCGACAATTGCGGTTGCGACAGCAGCAACTGCCAGCGCCCCAGCGAGCCAATACCACCGGCTGGACGGGGTCACCTTGGCC
>CAYGMW010000304.1:0-3713 GCA_964350975.1 uncultured Acidimicrobiales bacterium
GTTGTTGAAGCTGGCGGGGCTGGCGACGACGGATCGGGTGGTTTCGGTGAGGTGGCGGACGTAGCCCTTGATGGTGGTTTTGCCGTACGAACCGGTGATGGCGACTCGGGTGGGCCCGACTCGGTCGAGTCGGGAGCGGGCCTGGTCGTCGAATTTCTTGGCGGCTCGTCGTTCGAGGGGCAATACGGCGAAGAGGGCCGCGTCGAGGGTGAGGGGCAAGGTGATGGCGGCGACGGCGGCGACGACGGGGCCGATGCCGAGTGCGGTTCCGATGCCCACGATGACGACAACAATGAGCAGGTGGACCGCGGCGAGCAGCTTGAGGCGTCGGGTCCAGGCCAGCTTGGAGGTCCGTCCGCGCATCGACAGTCCGAGGGGGCCAAGCGCGGTGATCTCCAGAGCAATAACTGCGGCCCAGCCAAAGAATGCTGAGGCCACGGCGGCCGCGACCGACAGCGCCATGAGGGCCGCGTTGCGCCGGTTGAGTGTCCACCAGCGCATGGCGAAGGTGGTGACGCTGCCGGGCAGGTAGTGCTCGCGTTGGGCCACCCGGAGCCAGCGGGCATCGGCGATCGGGACGGTGGCTGCGAGGAGCAGCATCACGATGATGGTCATGGGGTGCGCGATTCGAGTTGGCGGGTGATGGCCGACGCCAACAGGTCTGGGCGGCTCAGGGGTAAGAAGTGGTCGATCTCTGATGCGATGGTGAGGCGGGCGTTTGCCAGCATGGCCTCGGCGCGGCGGGCGCTGTCGGCTGGTGCGGCGGTGTCGTTGTCGCCCCATACGAGTTCGACGGGGCAGGTGATGGCGTGGAGTTGTTCTTCGTAGGACTCATTGACGGCCTTGACCAAGATGTCGCGCATGACTCCGTGGGCGGCGCGGTAGTCGGCGCTTCCGTACTTGTGGCGCAGGGCCTCCATGCGTTCGTCGCTCACGAGGCCGACCTTATGGAGCTGTTTGCCCAATCGGAACGACCGGGGTGAGGTGTTGGGCCGGTTGGTTCGGTGGAGCAGGGGCACGCCGGTGAGTACGAGGCCGGCGATGGCGGATCGTCGCTGTTGGGCGAGGTGGACGGCGACTCGGCCGCCGAAGCTGTGGCCGACGACGATGACGGGCCGGTCCATCTCGTCGAGGACGTCGCTGAGGGCCGTTGCGTAGTCGGCGGTGGTCCAGGCGGTGGTTGGTTCGGGGGTGGCGCCGAACCCGGGGAGGTCGATGGCGAGTGCGTTGAAGGTTCGCAGCGAGGCGTCGAAGTCGGCGCCGGTGCGGCCCCAGCCGTGGAGCGCAACCACGTTCGGCACACCGTCGCCGTGGCGTCGGGCGAAGAACTTTCCTCCGCAAATGGCGCTCAGTGTCATCGCGCGGTGGGGGTTGGCGTTAGGGGTATGACCGTCACGGCCAGACACGATAGATGCGTTGTGCAAGGCGCGACGGGTACATCGAGTCGCCGAGTCAGTTTGTCGCGCACCGTGAACAAGGTTCAGTTGCGGAGCGTGACGCAGAAACCACAATTATTCAACGTTCTGTAACACGACAGTGCGAATCTCGCGACTAGGTTGCGGGACGCAGCGTCACTGGTGGTGGCGGGGCGGTCACCACGTGATGTGACAAATGTCCGGCTTGTTCACTACCTACCCAACTCGACCACGGAGGAAATCGCGTGCGGCCAATGAACGGCAGATCGAAAGCGCGCATCACCGACCTGGGTGTTTTTGCAGCCCTTGAGCCCGCAGACCGCAAGTGGCTGCTCAAGACGGCCCGGCCCATGACCTTCCCGGTTGGGGCCACCTTGCAAGAAGCTGGCAGCGTCGATCGTCGTGTCTTTGTGGTGGTCGAGGGTATGGTGCGGCTCGACAGCGGTTCGACGCACGTCGATACCGGTCCGGGTTCCGCGTTTGGCGATGCTCGCAGTAGCGGCGAAGCGCTTCCGGTGACGGCCACCGCACTCACCGATGTGCGCACGTACATCGTGCCGTCGTTGGCGATGGCGTGGCTGGCGCAGCACTATCCCCATGTCGCGTTGTGGCTCAAGCGGGAGTCGACCGAAATCTCTCTCGCGGGCTGAGCTTGTTGCTCGCTACCGTGTTCGGGTGACTTCGCCAGAACCAACTGCCGCCAAACTTGTGGGCCTGCTGGCCGATCACGATCGTCTGGTCGTGGTGTCGTGCATGGTGTTGGGAGCGAGCACCGTCGAAGCAGTGATTGAGCGCAGTGGTCTCGAGCCGAAGGCGGCTCACGATGCTGTGGGCCGTCTGGCCTCGGGTGGTCTGGTGATTGTCGGCCGCGATGGCACGCTGGTGTTGCTTGAGGCTGCGTTTGGTGCGGCGGCTCGGGCTTCGGCCGAGCCGTCCGAACCGGCGGCCAACCCAACCGAGCGGGTCATTCGCACCTTTGTCGCCGATGGCCGGCTGAAGTCGATTCCGACCGCTCGGTCGAAGCGGGTGGTGGTGCTCGAGTTGATTGCCCAGGATTTCGAGCCCGGCCTCAAGTATTCAGAACTTGAGGTGAATGCCATCGTGGGTCGATGGCACGACGACTATGCCGCGATCCGTCGTTACTTGATCGACGAGAGCTTCCTCGACCGCGGCGACGGTGTGTACTGGCGCAGCGGCGGCGCCGTGCACAGCATCAACGACTGAGTTGTGAGCACTAGTGGCCCGTCCTGACCGTCTCGACATCTCTATTGACCACTACCGGGTGCTCGGTGTGGCGGCTGGCGCCGATGGCCCCTCGATCCGGCGGGCCTATTTGGCCGCGGCTCGGGAGCATCACCCGGATCGGGTGATTGGTGCCGATGCGGCCCGTCGTCAGGTGTCTGAGAACAAGATGCGGGCCGCGAATGAGGCGTGGCGCATCTTGGGCGATGCCGAGCTCAAGAAGCAGTACGACCGCGATCGGGCTCGGGCTGCGTCGAGCAAGGCCTCGACGGCTGCTGCTGCGGCCCGGCCGGCGGCGACCTTCGTGCCGACGCATGATCCGAGCGGTGGCGACTTCATGGTGGCGTCGCCTCGGGTTGCTGCGCTCATGCAGTACGGGCCGTGGTTCCTGGCTGCGGTGTTGGCCTTGGGCATCTTCATTTTCACGGCCTATGCGGCGACGTCGTCGAGCGAGACCGGGTCGGGCGAAAGCGTCGACAACTGGGTGACGGTGGGCGAGTGCATTTCGCGTTTTGGTCCGGGCAACTACCGCCAAGTGCCCTGTAGTGGACCTCACGACGGTCTGGTGACTGAGCTGAGGTCCGACGAGGCGTGTGAGGACCCATTGGCGGTTCCGTTCGAGCCGCGGGCCCGCAACGTTGTGTTTTGTTTGGTCGACGCCGTTCCCACCGACGAGTAGTGCCACCAACCTGGGGGCGCCCGGTCGGTACGCTGGCCCGATGGACGATTTGACGGTTGACGGGCTGGTCGATCAGCCAATGCACCTCGACGCTCGCATCTTCGTGGCGGGGCACCGTGGCCTGGTGGGTGCTGCGGTGGTGAAGCGTTTGCTCGATGCCGGCTATCGCAACGTCATTACCGCGACTCGAGATCAGCTCGACCTGCGCGACCAGATGGCGGTCAACTATTGGTTCAAGGCCAACCGGCCCGACTATGTGTTCCTCGTTGCTGGAACCGTGGGCGGCATCTATGCCAACAGCACCCGGCCGGCTGAGTTCATTTACGACAACATGATGATCCACGCCACGGTGGTGCATTCGGCCTGGTTGCACGATG
>CAYGMW010000305.1:0-1169 GCA_964350975.1 uncultured Acidimicrobiales bacterium
GCTATGAAGCCTTGTTCGGCGATCCGATCGAACAGGTGCCGGTCGACGTGTTCAACTCCGTAGTGGTGTTGCCGTACTCGTCGGGCACCACGGGCCTGCCCAAGGGGGTGATGTTGACCCATCACAACCTGGTGTCGAACCTGGCCCAGTCAAAGGCTGCGCTCAACTACGTCGAAGGCGATCTGGCTCTTGCTGCGCTGCCGTTCTTCCACATCTATGGCATGCAGGTGCTCATGAACGGCATCTTGGCTGAGGGGTGTGGGGTCATCACGCTGCCGCGGTTCGACCTGCCGCTCGCGCTGAGCCTGATCCAGGACCACAAGGTCACCGCGTTCTACGCAGTGCCACCCATGGTGTTGGCGTTCGCGAAACAGCCCATGATCGACGACTACGACCTGTCGTCGTTGAAGTTCATCTTTTCGGGCGCGGCCCCGCTGGGCGCCGAACTGTCCGACGAATGCGAAGCCCGAGTCGGGTGCCCGGTTATCCAGGGTTACGGCATGACCGAGCTGTCACCGATCACCCACGCCACCGTCATCGGCGACCAGCGTGCCGGTTCGGTGGGCGTCACCATGGCCAATACCCAGATCCGGATCGTCAGCGATAACGGTGTTGACCAGGACGTCGATGGTGTCGGCGAGCTGTGGATCAAGGGTCCACAGGTGATGAAGGGGTACCTCAACAACGACGAGGCGACTGCGGCCACGATCGATGCCGATGGCTGGCTGCACACCGGCGACGTGGCCAAGATCGATGCCGATGGCCACGTGTACATCGTCGACCGGGTCAAGGAACTCATCAAATACAAGGGGTTCCAGGTTCCACCAGCCGAACTCGAGGCGCTCATCATCAGCCACCCAGCCGTGGCCGACGTGGCCGTCATCGGTATTGATGACGTCGAAGCGGGCGAACTTCCCAAGGCCTATGTCGTGGTGAAGCCGGGCATGGAACTCAGCGCCGAAGACGTCATGAGCTTCGTCGCCGACCAGGTGACGTCGTACAAGAAGATCCGCCTGGTCGAGTTCCGCGACGAGATCCCCAAGTCGGCCTCCGGCAAGATCTTGCGCCGCTTCCTGCGCGACGAAGAACGCGCCAAGTCAGCCGCCGAGTAACCCGGACCGATCCTTCTGGCGCCGAAAACCGTCGCTAGCGCGACGTTTTTGTGGGTC
>CAYGMW010000305.1:1269-3705 GCA_964350975.1 uncultured Acidimicrobiales bacterium
CGCGACGTTTTTGTGGGTCGGGTCTCAGTGCTGGGCCAAAATGTCCCATCCCCTTGCTGAGATGTCGGTATGACCAGACATCAACCGGGTTCCGCCGCCGCAATCTGTGCCGCACTCGCCGCCGAACAGTACGGCGTTGTTGCTCCGTACCAATTGCGATCTCAGCTCAGCGCGTCCGCAATCAGACACGAGTTATCGAACCGCGATCGTTGGCTCCGGCTGGGGCGCAGGGTGTTTCGGTCGACGGCGTCGCCCAATTCGCCGCGGGCCGAGGTTGTGGCTGGCGCACTTGCTGCTGGGCCGGGGTCCACGGTGTCTCACGCGACGGCCGCTTGGGCGTGGCGTCTGGGCTCGTTTCGACCAGCACCGATCCACATCACTCGGTCGCGGTGGTCGAACTCGGCCAAGGCTCGTCAGCTGTTTGTTCCCCACGAGTCGAGGCGCTTGCCACCTGACGACGTCACCGTCCTCGACGGGTTTGCTGTTACCACTCCGGCTCGCACCCTGGTCGACCTCGCGACCCAGGTTCCATTGGGCCGTCTGGAGCGCACCCTCGACCAAGCGTGGTCCCTTGGCCTGGTCGACTGGCCCCACCTGATTGAGTGCTGCGAACGCCTTGGGGTCCTAGGCCGGCCGGGTGTGGCCGCCGTGATGCGGCTGCTCGACGATCGGGGCCCGCACTGGATTGCTCCCGCGAGCAACCTTGAGTCTCGGGTCAATCAGCTGCTTCGAGCGCGAGGGCTGGGTGAGGTCAGGCGTCAGGTGAATCTCGGCGGACACACCTGGTTGGGTCGAGTCGACTTCCTTCACCCAGTCGGTGTCGTCATCGAGGTTCAGAGCGAGCGGTTTCATGCGGCTTTGACCAGCCAGCGCGACGATGCGTTCCGCCTTGCGGCGCTACGTCGTGAGGGCCTGACCGTCGTCGAGGTTTGGGACAGCGAGATCTGGTCGAACCCGGAACTGCCGATGCGTCGAATCGAGATCGCCGTCGGCCAGCGCCAGCGACGCACCGCCTGACGCGACCCGCGAACGTGTCGTGGTAGCGACGGTTTTCGGCGCCGGGAGGATCGACCTGACCCGCGAACTCGTCGTGGTAGCGACGGTTTTCGGCGCCGGGAGGTTCGACCCGACCCACGAAAGTGTCGCTGGGGCGACGGTTTTCGGCGCCGGGAGGATTAGGCGCGCAGGGTGGCCTTGGTTTTGGAGGCCACGGCGTCGATGCAGGCTTGACGCAGGGTCGACACCTCGGTGTCGGTCAGGGTGCGATCGGCGGCTTGGAACCGCAAACGATACGCCAGGCTCCGACATCCCTCAGCGACGCCGGGGCCGCGATATACGTCGAACAAGTCAACGCTTGCCAACAACGAACCGCCTGCTCGGCGTAGCTGGGCTTCGACAGCGGCCGCGGCGACGGAGTCAGCTGTCTCGAACGCGAGGTCGATGCTGGAGGCGGGCTGCTTGCTGACCGGCGTGTATTTGCGGTTGCCGTGGGGCCCGTTCAGCACGTTTTCGAGATCGAGTTCAAGCCAGGCGACCCGCCCAGACACGCCATAGTTGTCGAGCACACTTGGGTCGACTTCGCCCACATGGCCGCGCACGCGACCCGCGATCACGACATCGGCAGACCGGGTTGGATGCAATCCCGCAGGTGTCGAGGGCCGAAGTTGAACGTTGGGCAATGCCAACGCCGACTCCAGCAGATCGAGTACGGCGACTGCGGCTGGAGCCTCATGGCCGGTCAGGGCAACAGCCAAGAATTCGCGCTCGTCGGGCAACACCGAGTCGGCTGGCCCCGGACGATAGACATGGTCGATCTCGAAGAACCGAAGGTCGGTCGAACCATATGACTGGTTGTAGGCAATGGCCTTGAGTTGTCCCGGAAGCAGCGATGTTCGCAGCACGGACTCCTCGGCCACCAACGGGTTCGACAGTGTCACGCCATCTTCAGGCAGCCCGGCTCGACGCAGGTCGCCGGGCGCCAGAAACGGCATCGGCAGGGTTTCGTCGCATCCGGCGCCGACCAAGATCTGGCGGACCAGACGACGGTCCTGTTGATACGGCGAGAGTCCGCCGGCCATCGCGGCACGGGGAACGGTACGCACGATGTTCTCGTACCCGTACAGGCGGGCGACCTCTTCGGCGATGTCGGTCTCGGTGGTGGTGTCCCATCGCCACGTCGGGATCGTGACGCCGAGATCAGACCCGCCTGGTCCTGCCACCTTGACCGCAGCGAAACCAATCGATGTCAGGAGTCGGGCCATGGCCTCGGGGGTGAGGTCAGTGCCCAACAATCCGTTGATCTTCGAGCTCCGGACCCGCACCGGCGCACGGTTGGGGGTGTTGCCGGCAACGTCGACTTGGCCGCTGAGGGCAATGGCTCCGGTCAGCGACGCGAGCTGAACGAATCGGTCCATGGCTCGGTCGATACTCTCGCCC
>CAYGMW010000306.1:0-3677 GCA_964350975.1 uncultured Acidimicrobiales bacterium
GAGCAGCAGGGCCCCGATGGCCTTGTTTGACCGCTGAACCTGATCGAAGAACCGTTGTGGGGTGGCGTCTGGCCGCAGTGGGTCGGGTCCGAGTTTCGCCGCGATTTCGTCGGCTTCGAGCGGGCTCACCAGGCGACACGTTTGGGGCCCGGTGAGGTCCCATGCCCAGGTGGGCTGAGTGAGTCTGAGCCGAACGGTTCCGCCCCGTTCGGTGCTTGCCCGGTAGCGGCGGAACTTCCCGATCAGCCCGAGATGGATGTAGAGGACCTGGTCGTCGTCGAAATTGACAAACAAGTGCTTGCCGGCCGCGTCCGATCCGGTGCAGCGTGCTCCGTCGATGGAGGCTGCTCCGTCGGCGAAGCGGCCCTGAGGTGAGGTCGCGACGATGACGTGTCCGGCGAGGTCACGCTCGAGGTCTCGTGCCAGTCGGCGAATCGTGTGGCCCTCTGGCATGAGACCAAATCTATGAGCTGGCGTTCATCTCGCGACGGGCTTCGAGCACAGAGCGCCGACCCGTCGATCGAGGCATGAAGCCGGCTCGGGTCCGGTCTTCTTCGGATTCGCCGCCCCAAAACCCATGCTCGTAGTGGGCGCGGGCGTAGTCGCGGCATTCCAGCATCACAGGACACGCTTGGCAGAACATCGACGCGATTGCTTCGCGTCGGGCCCGCTGGTTCTCGGTTTCTCGATAGGGATCGAAGAACCATTTTTGTCGGCCAGCGCAGACGGCTCGAGCCGTCCACCCGCGTTCGTCGAGCAACGCAAGCGAGCGTTCAACCTCGGCGTCAGCTTCGGAGTTGGCCACTACTTCGTCAGTGTGTACCGGTGCCATGGATCTAATTTAGCGCTAATTGAGCGCAGTTCAACTTTTGACTAGTTGGAAGCATCGGATTCGGAGTCGTCCAACCCGGTGAGCCAGTGGATCAAGTTGTCAACGTCGTGGGACCAGTAGTCGGCCCGAACAGCTGAGGCGAGCTCGCTATCGACCGCCGACCCACCAATCGCGATCGGCATCTTCGGTACATCCCGACGAATCTCGCGAATGACCTCAGCGAGAGCGAATTCGTGATCGGGTGCCGCGCAGCTGATGACGATGGCGATCGTTGACGCGTGAGCGCCGGCTGCATAAACGAAGGCTGACGCGGGGGTGTTGGCTCCAAGTCCGAGCGGGTTGAACCCGGCGCCGCGCAGCAAGTCGGTGACAAATTGCGACGGCAGGTGGTGCATGTCACCCGGTGGGGCACCGACAATGACCGTGCCTCTCTTTCGGCCTCGCCGATTGAGCCTCGGCGAGAGGCGCGACATCAGCCTCGTCATGGTTGCTGACGCCAGATGTTCTTCAGCGATCGAGAGCTTGCCGTTGGCCCAGTCGTCGCCGATGGTCTCCATCGCTGGGGCCAACAGCTCGACGTACAGCGTCGAAATTTGGTGGCCACTCGTCAAGGCGTCCTCGATCACGGACCACGCCCCAGCCTCGTCGGCTGCGGTGACCCGTTTCACCAGCCGTTGCACGAGATCAGCGGCCCGAACGGGCGCCGTTGGGGGTTCGGCCGCCGAGTTCGTGCGTGCAGCGGAGAACTGGGTCAGGACATCACGACGAACCCGCCACTCGGTGCCGACCTTACCGGCCTCAAGGCGACCAGTCCGAACGTACCGGTAGACGGTCATGTAATGAACGTCGAGTAGCTCAGCAGCGCTCTGCAAGCTCACCAAATCATCTTGCATGACGTCGGACTCCTACCTGAACGCCGCTCAACATAGGGTGTCAACCCCAGCGGTGCGCGTTTTCTAGGAGAATACTTGCCGCGAGATGAACACTGATTCACCAACGTAGAGTCGATCCATGGCGCTCGGTCTTGACACTGTTCTTGTTGGTTGCTGGACCGACGAGGTCGCGGCGACGGGAGTGACCGTCGTCCTTCCGCCCCCTGGAACCGTTGGCTCGGTGTCGGTGCGAGGCGCCGCACCCGGCACGAGAGAAGCCGCGGCGCTGAGCCCGCACAGCTCCGGAGTTGAGTGCCATGGGGTGGTCTTGTGTGGCTCATCGGTCTTTGGGCTCGCCGCCGCCGATGGTGTGGTTGGCTGGTGTAGCGAGAACCAACGAGGGCTCGTTTTGGCCGCGACCTATGTCCCCGTGGTCGCTGCTGCGGTCGTTTTTGACCTGACGGGCCCCGATCAGCGGCGCCCGACAGCAGCTGACGGGTGGCTGGCGTGTGAGGCGGCGTCGGTCGCCGAACCCGCCATTGGTCGCGTGGGTGTGGGTCGTGGTTGTACCGCAGCCAAGGTTGCTGGCCGCGACCACAGCGTTCCAGCAGGTCAAGGCGTTGGCGTGATTCGGCGTGGCGATCTGGTCGTCGGGGCCATCGTGGCGGTGAACCCGGTCGGAGAAGTGGTTGGACCCGACGGGCAATTACTCGCAGCCACGCGTGCTCCCGAAGGCGCACCGAGATTCCCCGATGTCTCCATGGCCGAGGCTGTTGCTCACGGTGCTGGCCCTGGAGCGTGGCCTCAACATCGTGGCAACACCACGATTGGATGTGTGGTCACCAACGCGAGGCTCAGCAAGCTCGAGACCTACCGATGCGCCGACCTCGCGCACGGCGGAATCGTCGAGGCGGTTCGCCCGGCCCACACCTCGCTCGACGGCGACGCCATCTTTGCTCTGGCCACAGGCGAAGTTGAGGCTTCCGTCGACCTGGTTGCATGGCTTGCCCAGCAATGCGTCGCCGCCGCGATTCGCAGCGTTTTTGCCGAGGGATAGGGTCCGATTGTTAGCCGCGCGGGATGCCGAACGAGCCGTTGTCGATTGCGGCTGCGAATGCCGCCGCTGCCTCATCTGACGACACGATCCGCCAGTCGGTTTCCTTGTCGATCTCGAACCAGATGAAGCCAATGATGTCGTCGCGTCGACCAATCTCGCCGAGCATGTGGCCGATCCATGACGCCTTTTGGCCCCCGTCTTCGGTAGCCCCAATCTCGGTGATGACCATCGGCAGATCGGTGAAGGCTCGGATTTCGTCGATGGTCGGGCCGAAGAGTTGGTCGAACGTCGGCACATAGACCGACGGGTCGATGCCGTTGCCGAGATAGCCCACGAGGCCGACCCAGTCGACATAGTCGTCGCCGGGGTAGAGGCCCGCGAGGGGAGTCAGCGAGGGGTCGGTGCTGTTGGGGCTCCAGACCCAGATGACGTTGTCAGCTCCGGCCTGGTCGAACTTGTCGTGGACATAACGCCATGCGGCCGCGTACTGGCCGGGACGATTGCCGTTGGTTGATTCGGCCCACGGATACCAGAACCCGTTCATCTCGTGGGCGAATCGCAGGGCCACGGGACGACCCCAGGCGGCAAGTTCGGCGGCCCACCCCTCGATGAGTTCGTCGTGGCTGCCATCGAGGATCGTCGACAGCGCAAACTCGGGCTGTTCGCCGCGGCGCCGATCGAACGTTGACTCAATATCGAAATTCCACGGCTCCCACGCGATCATCGGCAGGTGGCCGTCGGCGGTGATTCGTTCGACGGTGGCGAGGTCCGGTGCTGCGTTCGACCAGCCCCGCGACACCATCACCACATCGGGATTGATTCCGGCGGCGGCGCCGAAGTCGGCGTCTTCTGACGATGTGCCGTCGTCGGTAGCGCCACCAACGAAGGGTCGGCCGGCGACTGGAATGGTTGCGGG
>CAYGMW010000307.1:0-3666 GCA_964350975.1 uncultured Acidimicrobiales bacterium
CCCATGGTTCGCCACAACGATCCCCCGGTGATGCCAACGGGGCCAAGCGGCAGACGATCAGCCCCAGAGCCACCCGCCGACGCCCCAGCCATCAGCTCGGCAACCAGCTTGCCCAATGCTTCGTCGCTATCGGCGATCGGGGCGCCGGCAGGCAGCACCCCCGGCTCACCCCAGGCGCTACCGGGTTGAATCGTCACGAAACTGGCTCCGTCATCACACCGGCTCCGGCATCAAAAACTGAAGTCCGTTGGCTCGGCAGGGCCGTCGCTGACCTTGTTGGCTGCGGCCACGAGTCCATGGTCAAGCGCGGCCCCAGCAGCGCGGGCCGCCTTGGCCGTGGCCGGGTTCGGCGCGATCGAAGCAATCTGGCGCAACAGGTCGGACAGCTGACGGATCTGGCGAACAAAGTCGCCACCCGAGAGCTCCTCTTCTTGCAGGAGTTCGCCCAAGTCGATCTGCAGGGCCCACGCGTGGGCTGCAGCGACGAAGCCTGCGTCGGGTTCCGGAGTCTCCACGAGGCCGTGACGGCGCTGCACGGCGGCAACCCGCCGAGACACACCTCGAAGGTCGCCGACCCGCGCTCGCATCACGTCGTCGGGGAACCAGGGCGTCGGCCCTGCTCCCCCGCCACGGCGCTCGTAGGTCATCGACGAGGCCACTCCGGCCAGCTGGGCGGCGTCCAGACCGTCAAACACGCCGGTCACGACGGCTTCGGTGATCCACAGGTCGTGTTCGTGGAACACCCGGCGCAAGATGTCGCCGCGATCGGTCAGGGCCCAACCCTCAACATGTCCGAGCTCGCGCATCACGTCGACCACGGCCCGCAACGCGTGGCCAAGACCGTCGGTTGCGGTGTCGAGTTGGCGTTCGATGCGTTCGGTTTCGACCTTGGCCCGTTCGTAGCGTTGGTAGTCGCGGCGCCACCGCTCGAGGTCTTCGGTTGGGAGCACTTGAGGTTCGTCGTCTTCGATGACGAGTTCGCGTTGGGCAAACTTCAACAACGCGGCCGCCTGCTTTTGGAACTCGCGCCGTTCGGGCCGATAGGGCTGAGGCAACTCGATGGTCTCGACGGTCACCGGCACGGTGGCCAGATCGGTGGCCTCCACCATCATGGTCTTACCGCGGCTGTTCACCACCCTGAGACGGGTTCCGCTGTTGCGACGCTGCGACACGCCAAGCACCAACAGCAGGTCGCCCTTGCGACGGCGATCGTCTGACAACACCATGCCGGGCTTGAGCCTGCTGAGGGCCCGCTCGATGACCAGAGGGTCGTCTTGAACCGGCGCTCCACCGGAGCGAGCCGCGGCGCGCAGCTCGGAGCGTTTCGACGGCGGCGGATCCATCGTGGCGTAGAGCTCACGTAGCAGTGATGCCCGCTCATCCAATGTCTCGCGAGCCCGGCCCAGCTGACGGGTGAGGCCAACGATCTGGCGATCAGCTTGAAACTGGGCGAACGACTGTTGGAGCAGGTCGACAGCACCTTCTTCGGTGCGCGTGGCGACCAGGTTCGCCGCCATATTGAACGTGGGTCGAAACACCGAGGTGAGCGCAAACTCCTTGCTGCCAGCCAAGGATGCGACCTGTTCGAACTCCACGAAGGGCGACCACACGGTGTATGCGTACCCGATGTCGTCGATGCCGCGACGTCCGGCGCGGCCCGTCAGCTGGGCGAAATCGGCTGGAGTCAACATGACGTGACCTTCACCGCGATAGCGGCTCAGCTGCTCAATGACGACCGAACGGGCGGGCATATTGACCCCGAGGGCCAGGGTTTCGGTAGCGAACACCACATGGAGCAGGCCCGCTTGGAAACACTCTTCGACAGCTTCTTTGAACGGCGGAACCATTCCGGCGTGGTGGGCGGCAATCCCGGCCTGAAGTCCTTGGAGAAACTGGCGATAGTTCAGCGCCTTGAGGTCGGCATCTGACAGGTCGCGTGTGTGCTCACCGGCAATGGCTGCAGCTCGCTGGGCTTCGAGCGGGTCCAAGAAGTCGAGGCCCCCGCCGAGGCACTGACCCACCGCGTCGTCGCAGCCCTGGCGACTGAAAATGAAGCAGATCGCAGGCAGCCGGTCTCGAGCATCGAGGTGGCGGATCAGCTCGGTTCGGCGAGGCCGAGCCAGGCGGTTACGCCCACCTGCTCGGCCCTGGCTATGGCGGGCAATGAACCGGGCTGTCTCGCTGTGGGGCGCATCGCCTTTGAGCGTGCGCATATCGATGAGCTTGTGCTCGACCCGGTCGCTCACCACAAACCGCTGTTGCAGTTCGACCGGTCGGCGGGTCTCGATAATGCACTGGCACGTGCCCCGAACTGTCTCGATCCACTCGGCCAGCTCGCGAGCGTTCGACACCGTTGCTGACAGGCCCACCATCGTCACAGCCGGTGGGGTCTGGATGATGACCTCCTCCCACACCGGGCCCCGGTAGGTGTCCTGGAGGTAGTGCACCTCGTCGAGCACGACGGTGCCAAGATCGTCCAGGCTCGACGAGCCCGAATAGATCATGTTTCGCAACACCTCGGTGGTCATCACCACCACATCGGCGTCAGGTCGCACGACATTGTCGCCCGTCAGCAATCCCACCCGGTCGGCGCCGAGACGGGCCCGAAGGTCGGAGAACTTTTGATTCGACAGGGCCTTGATCGGGGTGGTGTAGAACACCCGCTGGCCTGCATCCAAGGCGGCCGCGATCGCATAGTCGGCGACCAGGGTCTTGCCGCTCGACGTTGGTGCTGCGACCAGCACATTGTCGCCGTCATCGATGGCGTCAAAGGCTGCGATCTGGAACTCGTCTGGCCGAAAGGTGAGCCCGTCCAGAAAGTCCAGCCGCCTGGTCGACGCTCCGGTCACCGGCGAGGCCGCATCCATGACGGAAGTCGCGCCGTCAAGTCTTTGGCGTCGGGGTTATTGCGCTTGCGGGTCAGCAGCCAACCAATCACGATGCTCGCCTCATAAAAGAGGTACAGCGGCACCGACAGCGCCCCGAGGGTGATCGGGTCGCCCGTCGGGGTAATGATCGCCGCGAGCGACACAATGCCGACGATGGCAAACCGACGACCGCGGGCCAGCTGCTTGTGGTCGACGATGCCCGCCAACTGCATGAAGATCAACAGGATCGGGAACTCAAAACCGAGCCCGAAGCTGAGCATCAAGAACGTGATGAGGTTGAAGTACTCAGCAGGCCCAAACAGCGGATCGATGAAGTCGCCACCGAACTCGATGAAGAACACGAGCGCTCGGGGGAAGGTCCAGTACCCGAGGGCCGCACCAGAGACGAACAGGATCATGCCGCTGATCACGAACGGCATGGCCCAGCGGCGTTCGTTCGGCTTGAGCGCCGGGGTGATGAATCGCCAGATCTGCCACAGCACCACCGGCATTGCGATCGCGATGCCCCCAATGAACCCCACCCTGAGGCGGGTGCGGAACCCCTCAACCGGATCGCGGATGAACAGCGAACACCGTTCGTCGGGCCTGATATCTCGAAGGACATCGCAGTACGGCGACACAAAGAAGTCGACCACGAACACGTTCCACAGCGCAATCACGATCGCCGAGCCGACCGCAATCGCGATCAGCGAGCGGATGAGCCGGGTGCGTAGCTCGCCCAAGTGATCCCAGAAGGTCATCTCGCCGCCGCGAGTTGTCGGCTCAGCCACTACTGCTC
>CAYGMW010000308.1:0-3659 GCA_964350975.1 uncultured Acidimicrobiales bacterium
TCGGGATGGGCTCATAGAAATGGACCGTGCCCTGTGACCCGCCGGCCGCAGCCGCAACCGCGACGAACGTGCGGATCTCGAAACCGCCCTGTCCCGCGTCGGCATAGGTCTCGGCATCGGTGTAGTCGAGCAACGCCGAGCGGTCGTTTTTACACCAGCGGTCGAGGAAGTCGTGGTCCCACTCGACATTGATCTTCCCGGAGTCCGGTGTCGCGGGCCAGTGTGAAATGCCGCCGGTACCCACGATGGCGACCCGTTCGGGGATCGAGTCCGCGGCCCGCCGGAGCGCTTCGCCGAAGTTCCAGGCCCGATGCAGGGGCGTGAGGGGTGGTCCCTGACAGTTGATGTTGACCGGCACGACGGCCAGGTCGTACCGCGGGGTCAAAAAGTGCAGCGGCACCGAGATGCCGTGGTCGAACTTCCATTCCTCGGCATAGGACACGTCGTGGGTCTGCATCACCTCGCGGATCAGCAACTCGCTGACCCGGCGGTTGCCCGGCACGCTGGTTCGGGCAATTCCCAACCACCCAGGATCCTCAATGGGGCCGGAGTATTCGTCAGCCATGCCTATGGCGTAGGCCGGCATATTGTTCATGAAGAAGTTGGCGAAGTGCTCGGCCGCGATGACCACGAGTACATCGGGTCGCGCTGCTTCGAGCCGCTGGCGCATCTCGTCGAAGGCCCGGTACAGGTTGTCGCGAGCAATCGGGTCGGCCCGATCGGCACGACCGGTGATGCCTGGGGCGTGGCTGCACACTCCGGCGTACACGAGGGTCATGAGTCGGCCCCAGATTCGGTTTGCCCGAGCGACGCTGCATGGGCCGCGGTGCCTTCATATCCCGTCATGGCGTACACCCCTTCTCGCACCGGACCATGGGTTTCGATGCCATCACGCATGAGTTGCAGGTAGTGCGACCACTCGATCTGATGGAACGCCGCGAAGTGCATCAAGATCTGGCCGTTGACC
Organism: uncultured Acidimicrobiales bacterium; assembly: GCA_964350975.1. Taxonomy (GTDB): domain Bacteria; phylum Actinomycetota; class Acidimicrobiia; order Acidimicrobiales; family Poriferisodalaceae; genus JAADHX01. The sequence goes on from CAYGMW010000308.1 coordinate 968, forward strand.
CCGAGGTGATAGAGCAGGCCGATGTCGGGGGCCGTCAGGGCGCGGCGTTCCTCATCAGTCAACGATCCGCCCGTGGTCACGAAGTTGTCGAGTGCGGCGACGCGATCAGCCGAATACTCAGCTTGTGCGGCCGGGCTTCGGTTGAGTTCGTAGAGGAACTTCTGCACGCTGTACAGCGTCATCGTCGTTCCTCACCAGCTGGCAGCGATGTACTGCGTTTCGCAGAACTCATAGATTCCTTCGCTTGCGCCCTCACGTCCGAGGCCCGACTGCTTCATGCCTCCGAACGGGGCCGCGGGGTCAGACATGGCGCCTCGGTTGACGCCGACCATGCCTGACTCGAGCCGCTCAGCGACACCGAGGGCCTTGCCCAAGTCGCGGCTGTATACATAGGCGGCCAACCCCATCTCGGTGTTGTTGGCCTGGTCGATCATGGCGTCGAGGTTGTCGAACGGAATGACCGGAGCGACGGGACCAAAGATCTCCTGGCTGGTGATCGGCGAGTCGGCTGCAACTCCACCGAGCACGGTTGGTTCGAAGAAGAACCCTGGCCCGTCGATGGCCGACCCGCCGACGGCGACTGAAGCGCCCGCGCTGACGGCCTGGTCGACCAGTGACCCAATCGAGTCGATCGCTGCGGCGTTGATCATGGGTCCGCAGGCAACGCCGGCTTCGAGGCCGTTGCCGACCTTCATGGCGCCCATCGCAGCAGCCAGCTTGTGGGTGAACTCCTCGGCAATGCCGGCTTCGGCGAAGAATCGGTTGGCAGCAGTGCAGGTCTCAGCCGAATGGCGCATCTTGGCCACTAACGCCCCCTGGACCGCAGCGTCGACGTCGGCATCGTCGAACACGATGAACGGGGCGTTGCCGCCGAGCTCCATCGCGACCTTCAGCACCCGGTCGGCGCAACGCTTCAACAGCACCCGACCGACCTCGGTCGACCCGGTGAACGACACCATGCGTGTTGCCCGGTGTTCGGTTGCGGCGTCGAACCACGACCCTGACGACATCGTCGGCACCACGTTCACCACGCCCGCAGGGACGCCAGCCTCGTGGAGCAGTTCGGCTACCCGGAGCGCCGTTAAGGGTGTTTCTTTCGGTGGCTTGATGACCACGGCGTTGCCCGCGCCGAGGGCCGGAGCCACCTTGCGGGTGATCATGGCGGCCGGGAAGTTCCACGGGGTCACCATCACCACAACTCCCACCGGTGGGTGGCGCACGATGATCTTGTTGGTTCCCGACGGAGCGGTACCGATCGACCCGTGGATGCGGACCGCTTCCTCACTATTCCAGCGGAAGAACTCGGCCGCGTAGGCAATCTCGCCCTTGGCGTCGGCGAGTGGCTTGCCGTGTTCGGCAACGATGATCTGGGCCAGTTCGTCGGTGTGGGCGACCAGGGTTTCCCAACACGAACGCAGCACCTCGGCCCGCTCACGAGGCGACGCCGCAGCCCAGCCTCGTTGGGCGGCCGCGGCCGCGTCGACTGCGGCAGTTGCGTCGGCTGGGGTTCCTGATGCCACCGATGCGATCTCTAGCCCGGTTGCGGGGTCGGTCACGCTGATTCGTTCGCCGGTGGCGCCGTCGGTCCAGCGTCCGCCGATCCACAATTGGTCGCGCATGTCAGTCTCCGAGTTTCGGAATGTGATGGGTGTCGTAGGCCACGGAGATGTTCTTGGTCTCCATGTAGAAATCGAAGCTCCAGTCTCCCCCGTCGCGGCCCACTCCGCTGCGTTTCGTGCCACCAAATGGGGTGGGCAGGTGGCGAACGTTTTGGGAGTTGACCCACACCATGCCCGCGTCGAGCGCACCAGCAACTCGGTGGGCCCGGCCAACGTCGCCGGTCCAGACATATCCCGCGAGCCCGTAGTCGGAATCGTTGGCGATCGAGATGGCGTCGGCTTCGTCGGCAAACGCGATCGCGGTGAGCACCGGACCAAAGATCTCTTCTTGGGCAATACGCATGGAGTTCGTGGCGCCGGTGAACAAGGTCGGGGCGATGAAGTTCCCGCCCTCGGGGGCTTGCGACCAGGTTGGTGTCTGGTGCACCTTGGCCCCTTCGGCTGCGGCCAGGTCGATATAGCTGCGCACCTTGTCGCAATGGCGCTGATGGATCAGCGGGCCCACCACCGATGCCGGATCAAGGGGATGACCGACCGGGATTCCCTGCATCTTGGCGGCCAGACGATCGGTGAACTCGTCGTAGATCGATGCTTCGACCAGCAGCCGGCTCGAGCTGGTGCACCGCTCGCCATTGAGGCTATAGATCATGAAGATCGCGGCGTCGAGGGCCCGGTCGAGGTCGGCGTCGGCGAACACGATCACCGGATTCTTGCCGCCAAGTTCGAAATGGAGCCGCTTGAGCGTCGGGGCAGCTTGGGCTTGGATGTGTGAGCCGGTGACCGATTCGCCCACGAACGCGATCGCGGCGATATCGGGGTGTTCGGTGAGCGACTTGCCGGCCGTTTCTCCCCTGCCGTGCACGGTGTTGAGCACCCCGGCAGGAAGCCCGGCTTCGAGGGCAATCTCCGACAGCAATGCCGCGGTCAGGGGGCTCCACTCGGCGGGCTTGTGCACCACCGTGCATCCGGCCGCGAGGGCTGGCGCGATCTTCCACGTGGACAACATGAATGGGGTGTTCCACGGGGTGATGACCCCTACGGGACCAACCGCTCGACGGGTTGTGTAGTTGATG
>CAYGMW010000309.1:0-2194 GCA_964350975.1 uncultured Acidimicrobiales bacterium
GACCGGGGGCGACTTCGACTTCGAGGGCGGCAATACTCTCGAGCGATTCGAGTGGTGTTGGAGTGTCGTCGACGTCGTCAGTGCTCACAGCGTGGCCCCTTTGGATCGTCCCAGACGGTAGACGCGGCGTGGCTCGTCAGCTCATTTGGCGATGGCGAACACGGTTCGACCCGCTCCGCCGCGGGGCTCTCGACCCGCTCCGCCGCGGGGCTCTCGACCCGCTCCGCCGCGGGGCCGTGCACCCCCATGTGGGCACGGCTCCACGGCGGAACCCGATGCCCAACCAGGCTGAATGTCGCATCTGGTCAGGCTCGTGAGGCCAGGTGTCGCTGTGAGCACCATATGACCACGAAGAGTGGTTGTCAACTGCACAGAGTGATATTCACCCAGCTGTTGACACAATGCGGGTCTGCGGTCGGAGTCGAAGCGCTAGCATGGTCGATTCGTGGCGCCGTGGCCGAGTGGTGAGGCAGCGGCCTGCAAAGCCGTGTACACCGGTTCGATTCCGGTCGGCGCCTCGCACCGGGGCGGGTGATTATTCACCCGCCCCTTCTGCGTTTTGTTGTGGGCCTGGCTGTGTGTCAGTCGACCTGTTCGCCCAGCTGGCTCTGGTGTACCGCTGCGCCTCCAGCCATCGCGACGATCAGCCAACGCCTGCTGGCTGGAAGCCCTCGTCCCATCAGAGCTGACGCCGCGTCGACTCCATCGGCCAGCGCTCCGATGCGTAACCACGGCCGAACGCGGCCCTCTTGCAGCCCGATCAGCAGGCCGATTCCCAAGATGACGTCGCGAATGCCCAAGGCGCGAATCATCATCCGGTCGCCGCCCGTCGAAGCGCTCCCGGCGCCCGCGAAGAGTTCGGTCGCGCGCTTCGGAGCCAACAAGAGCAAGGCGCCAGCGCCGAAGCGGACCGCGGCCAAGGCCTTAACTTCGAGGTGCTTGTCCATGCCGGCCTCCAGGGTGTGTGGCAGCTCTCCACGCTAGTGGGAGTCCTGTGGCAACTTCGTCGAAGAACTTTGGGTGGTCGACGTCGCGATGGTGCTATCTTTGTCTCCTCACGGGCCATTGGCGCAGTTGGTTAGCGCGCTTGCATGACACGCAAGAGGTCACAGGTTCGATTCCTGTATGGCCCACCACAAGTACACCGTGATCAGAGGATTCTGCGAACGCCCTCCCCGGGCCGCAGATCCTGCTGAATAGCCCTCAGGCGGTGACTGCCAGGCCGACCTCGGCGAGCAGGCCGATCCGGTCAAGCTTGTGTCCGTTGCCGGCGAGGTTCACCGTCAAGCCGTCGATGCCGGTGTCCATGACCGCCTGCAGCTTCTCGCCAACAGTGTCGGGGTCGCCGTACACGAGCAGCATCTTGGCCATCTCGATGATCTCGTCGTTCCATCCCTTGGCGGCACCGATCTCGCGGAGGTCGGCCTCGGCCTCTTCCATGGTCGGGGCCACGTGGACCATTTGCAGCGAGGTGACCTTGATTTCGGAGCGGTCACGGCCGAGACGTTGGCAGTGGGCCTCCAGGGCATCGAGCTTGCGCGGAATCTCCTCGACGGAGGCACCGCCGAGGTTCGACTCATGTGCGTACTGTGCGACCATGCGCAGTGTCTTCTTCTCACCGTTGCCCCCGATCATGATCGGGATGTCGGAGATTGGTGCTGGGAAGTTCATGGCGTCGCGGACCTGGTAGTGCGTGCCGTCGAGGGAAACGGTCTCGCCGTTCAGCATCGGCACGATGATCTGCAGTGCCTCGTCGAGCTTGTCGAACCGATCGGTGAAGGTGCCGAACTCATAGCCGAGCGATGTGTGCTCGAGTTCGAACCAGCCGGCGCCGATGCCGAGCGTGGCCCGCCCACCAGACACGTGATCGAGCGCCGTCACGGTCTTTGCGAGCAGCGTCGGGTGTCGGTAGGTGTTTCCCGTGACCAGCGATGACAAGCGGACGGTTGTGGTGTGCTGGGCGATCGCCGACAGCAGGGTGTAGCACTCGAGCATCGGCTCGTTCGGGGCGCCGAGCATGGGCAGTTGGTAGAAGTGGTCCATCACCATGACGCGATCGAAGCCGGCGTCCTCGGCGGCCTTGGCCTGGGCAATGACGCTTTCGATGATCCCGGCAGGTTCGCCGCCGGGGTAGGTGAAGTTGGGGATCTGGTAGGCGAGGCGGGTCATCGATGGCTCCTGTCGTACGGTGCTG
>CAYGMW010000309.1:2294-3599 GCA_964350975.1 uncultured Acidimicrobiales bacterium
CTGACATTCGTGCTCTGACATTCGTGCTCTGAAATGTCAGCAGGATCTGACACTGACATTTTGTGGTCGATATGTCAACCTGTGCGGGTGGCCATGACCGTGGACGAAGCGCGAGACCAAAGGGCCGACCAGATCTGCCGCGCCGCGGTGGGCGTCTTCGCGGCTCAGGGCTTCAAGAAGACGTCGATGGCCGACCTCGCCGCCGCAGCCGGCGTGTCACGCCCGGCGCTGTACCAATACTTCGACAACCGGTCTGACCTGTTTCGCGCCGCGCTGCGGACCGTCCTTGACGACGGCACCGACGCGGCCCTCGCGGCGTTGCGGGACGATGGCACGCTCGTCGAGCGCGTCGAGGGCTACCTCCAACGACTGGTCGGCGACGCATATGAGGCCATGGCGGCGACACCGTTCGGCGGTGAACTGATCGAGGCCAAGCACGAGTTCGCCGCCGACGTCGCTGCTGCTGCCATCGAACGAGCGCGGACGGGACTCCGTCGGTTCATCGGCGCCAACGTCGACGCCGACCGGGCGACCAAGACGGCGGCTGTCGAGCTGTTGATCCTGTCGCCAACGGGGCTCAAGAGCGACAACCCGTCACCTGCCGTCTACCGGCGCCGCCTCTCGGCCCTCGCCAAGGCAGCAACCGCGACCCTGAGCTGAGCCGCTCGGCCCGCTCACCCCCCACGGGCTCTGGGCGTTCTTCGCCGGTTCCCGATTCCCGCTCGCCGTAGTTCGCCCCATAGCCTCGGGCGACGAAGCAGAACGGACACAGGGGGAAACAGTGACCGAGACGATCGACGAGTTCCGCGCCCGCGCCGCAGCGTTCCTCGACGAACACGCCGAACCGCTGCACTACTCACCGGCTGAGGACCCTCGAGGCGCCCTCGTCATGGAACGCACCCGGGCATTCCAGGCCGCGCTCGCCGACGCGGGCCTCGCCGGCGTGACCTACCCGGTCGAATATGGCGGCCTCGGCCTCGACCGCGAATATGAAGTCGTCTGGCGAGAAGAAGCCGCTCAACGACCGGTCATGACCGCCCAGCTCGCCATCTCACAGGGCATGTGCCTGCCGATGTTGAACGAGTACGGCACCGACGACCAGCGAGCCAGATACCAGCGCGGCCTCATTCGAGCCGACGAGGTGTGGGCCCAGATGTTCTCTGAGCCTGGTGCCGGATCCGACGTCGCCAGCCTCCAGATGAAGGCCGTGCGCGACGGCGATGAGTGGATCCTCAACGGTCAGAAGGTCTGGACCACCAACGCCCACCTGTGCGACCGGGCCATCGTCATCTGCCGCACCGACCC
>CAYGMW010000310.1:0-3569 GCA_964350975.1 uncultured Acidimicrobiales bacterium
CATGGGGCCGCCATCGATTCCTGGAGTCGGAACCGTGAACGCAGTCCGGCGGCACGGGCGCAAGCCAACAGGTTTGACCCCACAGCGCTCGGCCACGACGTCGCCCCAGGCTCCCGCGGCGTTCACCACGACCGGCGCCACCACCGCAACCTCAGGCCCGGTGATGGTCCAGGCGGAACCGTCGAACGAGCCGGCGATGGCTTCACAGGTGCGTCGCAACTGAACCCCAGCGGCGCGGGCTCCACGAACGAAGCCCTGGTGGAGTCCGAGGACGTCGAGGTCCAACACGTCGGCTTGGAGCGTGCCGCCGTCGACATCTCGAAGGTCAACCCATGGCACCAGCTCGGCAATCTCGCGGTTGGTGAGCTCAACAAACTCGCCGTCGATGCTGTTGGCGTCGGACCATTCGACTTCGGTGGCGCCACGGACGCGCAGGTTGACATCGCCGCGGGGAGTCATCAGCGGCCCGTCAGCAAACCCGTCAGGCGGATCCTCCAGGAAACGTCGACTGGCCGCCGCGAGCGCGCTGAAAGCCGGACCACCAAGGCCGGGAACGTAGACCGCTGCGGAACGGCCAGTCGAGTGCGCGGTCAGCGTTGGCTCGCGTTCAACAACGATGACGCTGATGGTTGGCTCGCAGCGGACCAGCGCGTCAGCCACGGACAACCCGGCAATTCCGCCGCCGATGATGACCACATCAGCGGTCTCGACACTGGTGATGGTCACGGGCAACTCGGTGGTGTCATCTCCAAATCGAAGCACAACCCAGCGACGGCTTGGTACCAGCAGCGCTGCCTCGGGTAGCTTCGATACAGCAATCACGTACAAAGGACGATCGATGACCGCATTGAAGATGTCAGGACCGGACGACGTCAATCTGTCGATGTCGGCTGGGGCCCAGCCCCTGTTTGACAAGGTGAAGGCCTTCATGGCCGAGGTCGTCGAGCCCGGCACCGCGGCGTTCTTCGAATTCGACGAGAAGCGCACGAACCGATGGGCTCACGCACCTGAGGCCCTCGAAATCCTCGAAGGCATGAAGGCCGAGGCCCGGGCCCGCGGCCTGTGGAACTTCTTCCTGCCCGACGCTGAGACCGGCGAAGGCTTGTCGAACCTCGACTACGCCTACATCGCCGCCGAACTGGGCAAGAACCCGCTCGCTTCACAGGCCATGAACTGTTCGGCACCCGACACCGGCAATATGGAAGTTCTCGAACGAGTCGGGACACCAGAGCAGAAGGAAAAGTGGCTCAAGCCGCTCCTCGCTGGCGAGATTCGCTCCGCGTATGCCATGACCGAACCCGAGGTCGCGAGCTCCGATGCCAAAAACGTCCAGTGCCGAGCGGTGCTCGACGGCGACGAGTGGGTCATCAACGGCGACAAGTACTACATCTCAGGTGCTGGCGACGAGCGTTGCAAGATCATGATCGTGATGGTGCGCACCAACCCTGATGCGTCTCCTCACCTTCAGCAGAGCCAGATCCTCGTGCCGACAGACGCCCCTGGCGTCGAAATCCTCGGCCCCATGCACGTGTTCGGCAACGACGACGCTCCTCACGGTCACATGCACCTGCGCTTCACTGATTGCCGGGTACCGAAGGACAACATCTTGCTTGGCGAGGGTCGCGGTTTTGAGATCAGCCAAGTCCGTCTCGGCCCAGGTCGTATTCACCACTGCATGCGCTCAATCGGTGCCGCCGAGCGGGCGCTCGAACTCATGGTCGACCGGGCCGTGAAGCGCGAGGCGTTCGGCAAGAAGCTGTCGCACCTCGGCGGCAATATGGAAATCATCGCCCGGGCTCGCATCGAGATCGAGGCCATGCGCCTCATGGTCTTGCGGGCCGCCAAGGCCATGGACACCCTCGGCAACGCCGAAGCCCGAGTGTGGGTCAGTGCCGTCAAGGCCATGGTGCCCGAGCGGGTCTGCTTGATCATCGACCAAGCCATCCAGATGCATGGCGCAACTGGTGTCTCGCAGTGGACTCCGCTGGCCCAGATGTACCACTCACAGCGCACCCTGCGCTTGGCTGACGGCCCCGACGAGGTGCACAACTTTGTGGTGGGTCGCGCTGAGGTCAACGCCCACGTGCCACTGCCGACGTCGCCCGGAGACACCGAGATCAAGCCCATGGCCATGTTCTCGGGACCAAGCTGAACCGAATCTGGATCAGAACTCCAACATCGACCGCACAGCTGGGCTGATGTAGGTCACAATGTCGGCGTGATCCGACCATATGTAGCCAGCGACCGCGACGCCATTTTGGCGATCAACGAGGCCAACATTCCCGAAGTAGGTCCCATGGATGGGGCCAAGTTCGATTCCTTGGCCGCCCAGGCCGTCGCCGTTGAGGTCATCGAGCTCGATGATGAAGTGGTGGGCTTCATCATCTTGCTCGCGCCCGGGGCCGACTACGCGAGCCCGAACTACGGCTGGTTCTCAGCTCGTTTCGACAGCTTCGTATACGTCGATCGCATCGCGATCAACGAGGCCGGACGCGGTAAGGGTTTCGGTCCACAGCTGTATGAACGAGCGCTGATCAACACCAGGGCCGCGGGGGCACCTGTGCTGATCGCCGAGGTCAACACCGTGCCGATCAATCCCCGCAGCTTGCGATTCCACGAGCTGTTCGGATTCGTCGAACTGGAACGGGTGCACCCCTATGGCGGCGACGAGCAAGTGGCGATGCTCGCGTACTACGTGTCAGACGACGTGGCTACCGACGACTGACATCGGTCACCATGATCTGGTGATCATGAACGATCCGGCTGGCCGGTATTGACCGATCGCCGGCTCTCCACAGGGCCATGGCATCGGCTTTTTCGGCACCAGTCACTATCCAGAAGATCTCTCGGGCCCGGACCAAACGTTCATAGGTGAGGGTCATGCGCTGGGTCCCTTGGTACTCGACGGAAATCGCGACGTCGTGCCCGACAAGATCGAGAATCGGGTCGCCCGGGACCAGCGACGCGGTGTGTCCGTCGGCTCCCATTCCGAGTTGGACCACGTCGAAACAGTCGGGCAACACAGCGCCATAGCGACCCGTCGCGTCGACGAGGTCGGGGTCGTTGACGGGCATCGGAACAATCGTGGCGGCGGTCGAACCCAAACGCTGGGTGATCTTGGTGAGGTTGCGCTGCTCGTCGCCGTGGGGCGCAATGCGCTCGTCGACCTGGAACACATCGACAATCGACCATTCGACATCGCTGGCAACCAGAACGTCCAGCATGAGCCACGGTGTTCGCCCACCGCTGAGAGCGATGCTGAAGCGCTCACCGCTGCGAGCCGCACGCGAGATCCGGTCTGCAATGAGGTGAGCGGCCGCGTTTGCGGCGCCGGTCGGGGTGTTCACGGCGATTTCCATCGGGCCAGTACACCACCTGAATATCGAAACGTATTGCTCACATCTGGCACTGCACCTGCCGATGGGTGCCGAAGCGTTCCCATGGACGGGGGCGCTCAAACACAAGTGAGCACGGTTCATGGACGAACTGCAAGCGGCCCGCGAGCTCCTCGGGGTTGACGAATACGCCACGCGCGACGAGGTACAACGGGCCTATCGTGCTGCCGCGAA
>CAYGMW010000311.1:0-3536 GCA_964350975.1 uncultured Acidimicrobiales bacterium
GTGTCAGCAACCGTGGTCGTCGTTACATCGTCAGCAACCGTCGTCGTCGTTACATCGTCAGCAACCGTCGTGGTCGATGCATCGTCAGCAACCGTCGTGGTCGTTGCATCGGCAGGTTCGGTTGGCCCGGCAGCGTCGTCGATGAGGCCCTGGACTGTCACCAATGCCGATTCAAGCCCGGCGCGAGCTTCGGCGTTGTTGGGGTCGATGGGGCCCAGCACGACGGGTCGGAACCTCAGCTCGGCCGTCTGGCCAATGAGGTCGAGGGCTCGCTGCGGATCGTCAACGCCGGGAAGTTCGACGACAATGGTCTCCCCCTGGCGAGTGATGTCCGGTTCGGCAACGCCGAGGGCATCGACGCGCTGGCGGATGATCGCGACCGCCTGATCGAGATTGGCTTCGTCGGTGACCTCGCTGGCCTGGTAGGTCACAGCAATGCCACCCTGCAGGTCGAGACCAAGCACGGGGGCCCAGCCAGCCGCGGCGGCCCCAATAACTGCGGCCGCGGTGATCACCACGGTCGCCACGAGGCTGATGATGTAGGAACGACGCACGAAGGTGCTCCAAGAAGGATAAGGAATCGAACAGATCGGGCTGCCCGGTTGGATGAAGCCAGCTGTATGAGGATGGCGCACGCGGCGCCCTGGCAGGTGTCAATGATGAACTAGCGGTGTCCTTGTCGACCGCAGCGGGCTCCACATCAGTCGATGATGGGACCTTGGTGCTGGTCGGGTGACTCGCTGGAGTCGTCGTCTGTGGCTGCATCGTCGTCATGCTCGTCGTCGAGATACGTGCCGTCGGCGAACTGGCCATCCCAACGTTCACGGATTTCCGCGATCGAACGACGACGCAACACGACCTCGACATCGCTAGCCAGCGCCAACAAGATTTCGTCGGCTCGTAACCCGTTGTCGTCGTTGTCAGGGTCGTGGACGTCCATGATCGTGCCAACAAAACCGCCGGCGGTGACAATCTCGTCGCCGATACCAGCGCCTTGGACCAAGATCAGCTGCTGCTTTTGGCGCTGCTGCTGAGGGCGGATGATGAGCGCCCACATGGCAAGCATGACGAGCGGTAGTACGAGTAGTTCCATGGAGTGACCCCGGGGTCAGGCGGACCGAAGTCCGAGATGGCCAGCGATGCAGGCTAGTGCGTCACACAGCCCGGCCGACTCTCATGTCCAGTACTCGGCCACTTCGGCTCGGATCTCGCTCATTGTTCCGGTCTCAATAGCAGTCCGGGTGCGTTCGACCAGATCGAGCAAGTACCACAGGTTGTGCAAGGTCAAAATCCGGCCCGCCGTGGGCTCTTTCACCTTCATCAGGTGGCGCAGGTACCCCTTGGCGAAACGTCGAGAGAACGGATTGCGCTCATCGAGTGGATCGCTGTCGTTCTCGTATTGGGCGTTGCGAATATTGACCTTGCCAGTGCTGGTCAGCACGGTGCCGTGGCGGGCGAGGCGGGTTGGAAGGACACAGTCGAACTGGTCGACCCCCAGGTTGATGGCTTCGACGATACTGATCGGATCCCCGACACCCATGAGGTAGCGGGGCTTGTCTGCGGGAAGCTGCGACAGTGCTGCTTCGAGCGCAGGCAACATCTCGGCGCGAGTTTCGCCCACGCTCAGCCCGCCGATTCCGTACCCGGAAAAGTCCATCGCGGCGAGCGCTGAGGCACTTTCGACTCGAAGATCAGGGTCGATGCCGCCCTGCACGATGCCGAACTGCGCTTGGTCGGGTCGGGTGTGAGCCGCCCGAGCCCGCTCGGCCCACCGATGGGTGGTCTCCATCGCCGCTCGCACCTGTTGGGGCGACGACGGTAGAGCCGGGCAAATGTCGAGCACCATGGCGATGTCGGCACCGATGCGCTGTTGGATGTGGGTCGCCGATTCGGGGGTGAGGCGAGCCTTGGCCCCGTCGTAGACCGACGTGAAGGTGACCCCGTCGTCGTCGATCTTTGGGCTCAACGACATGACCTGGAAGCCGCCGCTGTCGGTCAGCATGTGGCCGCCCCACGTCGTGAATCCATGGAGGCCACCAAAACCCTCGATGACATCGGCCCCAGGGCGAAGCATCAGGTGGTAGGTGTTGCCGAGAACAATCTCCGCGCCAAGGCGTTCATAGTCGGTCGCGTCGAGATGCACCACTGCACCGCGAGTACCGACGGGCATAAAGACCGGCGTCTCGTAGGTACCGCGGCTGGTCGTGACGCGGCCCCGTCGGGCGGTGCCATCGGTTGCAAGAAGTTCGTACGACAGACTCATGAGCCCGGTAACACTAGGCCAGCCACACTAGGCCCGGTCGCGATGACGTTGGAGCAACATGGCGTCGCCGAAACTGAGGAATCGGTAGCCCATCGACAAGGCCTCGGCGTAGAGCTCGCGCCATCGCGGACCCACCAAGGCCTCGATCATCACCAACAGGGTCGACTTGGGCATATGGAAGTTGGTCATCAAGACGTCAACGAGCTGCCAGTCGAACCCAGGCTGGATGAAGATGTCAGTGCGACCCGCGAGGGTGCCGCTCGCCGCCGCGGACTCCAGCGCTCTCGTGGTGGTCGTGCCAACCGCAATAACTCGTTCGCCATGACGGCACGCGTCCATGGTCGACTCGGGCACCATGTAGGCCTCGGAGTGCATGATGTGATCGTCGAGGTCGTCGACCATGACGGGACGGAACGTGTCGAGGCCGACGACCAGCTCGACATGATGCACGGCCACTCCCCGCCGCTTGATGTCGTCCAGCAGAGCCTGGGTGAGGTGCAGCCCCGCCGTTGGCGCGGCGACCGACCCTGGACGTTCGGCAAAGACGGTCTGGTACCGGCTCGGGTCGGCCAAGGACTCGGTGATGTAGGGCGGCAACGGTGTGTGTCCAACGCCGTCGAGGGCCACAGCAGTGCTGACGTCGGCAATTCCCATGCCGCCCAGGTCGACGTGGACCCGGCATCGACCCTCGCTCAGACGCTCGCCAATCACTACCCGCAGCCCTTGATCGGCTGCCCCGATCAGCTCGGTGCCGGGCTGGAGGCGCCGGGCCGGACGAACCAGCGCTTGCCACGAACCATCGCCGATCGGTTCGAGTAGGAACACCTCGGCTGCGCCTCCGGTCGACTTTTTCAGGTCGAGCCTGGCCGCGATCACCCGGGTGTTGTTGACAACCAGAACGTCGCCGGGTCCGAGATACTCGCCCAGGTCACGCACATGGCGATGCTCCAGGGCACGGCCTGGGCCACGGTCGACCAGCAGGCGAGCCGCGTCGCGCGGTTCGATCGGTGTCTGGGCAATGGCGTCGGCCGGGAGGTAGTAGTCGAAATCCGAAATCAACACGACCGGCGAGGCTAACGCCACCTGCCCTTTTCTCCTGCCACCGAAAACCGGGGCTGGGGCCCCGAGAAACGGTGGCGGAAGCATCGCCCTTTTCTCCTGCCACCGAAAACCGGGGCTGGGGCCCCGAGAAACGGTGGCAGAAGCATCGCCCTTTTTTCCTGCCACCGAAAACCGGGGCTGGGGCCCCGAGAAACGGTGGCAGAAGAGGGGG
>CAYGMW010000312.1:0-3535 GCA_964350975.1 uncultured Acidimicrobiales bacterium
TGTGGTCGGGCTGGGCTGGGTCGATCCACACGGTGTGGTTGTCGCTGTGCTTTTGCCGTCCGGTTTCGGCCGGAGCGAAACTCTTTCCTCCGTCGCGGGTGACGTGGACGAACACGTCGACCTGGTACACCCGCTCTGGGTCGGTGGGCGAGGCGAAGATCTCTTGGTAGTAGTGGGGCCCGGTGCCGCCGGAGATGTAGCTGCTGCGTCGCTCCCAGCTCTCGCCCTGGTCGGTTGAGCGATAGAAACCGCGCTCGTTTTCGTTGGCCTCGATCGTGGCAAAAACCAGGTTCGGGTCCGCCGGGGTGACGGCAAGCCCGATCTTGCCCATCGACTGCTTGGGGAGACCTTCGGTGATGCGCCGCCACGTGGTGCCACCATCGGTCGACTTGTGGATGCCAGAACCAGGACCCCCGCCGAGGTAGGACCACACGGTGCGGCGGCGCTGATGGGTGGCGGCGTACATCACATCGGGGTTGTTTGGAGCCAGCACCACGCTGGTGACACCGGTGTCGGCATCGACATCGACGACCGATGTCCAGCTCTGGCCTCCGTCGACCGTCTTGAACAGGCCCCGGTCGCCGCCAGATGACCACAACGGGCCGATCGCGGCGACGAACACCACATTGGAGTCGCGCGGGTCGATGAGGATCTCGGCGATGTGTTCGGAGTCGGGCAGGCCCATGTGCTCCCACGACGCGCCGCCGTTGCGGCTGCGGTACACACCATCGCCCCAGGCCACGTGGCGGCCGCTGACGGCTTCGCCGGTACCTACCCAGATGACGTCAGGCTGCTGGGGGTCGATCGACACGCAACCAATGGAGAACGACGGCTGCGTTTCAAATATCGGGCTCCAGGTCGTGCCCGCGTTGGTGGTCTTCCACACCCCGCCGGAACCGACGGCGAGATACCAGGTGCTCGGGCGACTCGGATGGATCGCAATATCGGCGATCCGGCCGCCCATGAAGGCGGGCCCGATGCTGCGCCACGGCAGCGCAGCGACCGGTGGAGATGGGGGAGTGTCGGCCGCCGGTGAGGCTGATGCTGGGGTCTGATCGAGTGCCATGGGCCCCATGACACCACACATGAGACCCGCGGCCGGTACCTTCTGCCGCTTGTACTGACCTCAGGTTCGGTGGCGCTGCGCCGACTACCACTGCTGTACGTGCCAGCGAAGGCGAGAGTGCTGTGACGGTTGAAACTGGAAAAATGGGCACGATCGTGCAGCGTTACGCGCGCCCGATTGGTGTCACGGTGGTGTTGGTGCTGCTGGTGATTGTCATCGCCGCGGCCGCCGAAGCGGGCAACGACGAGCTGTCTGCGGCCGAGGCCCTGCTGCTCGGGGTGGTCGAAGGCATCACCGAGTTCTTGCCCGTGAGCTCGACTGGCCACCTGACCGTGACCCAACACATCTTGGGTTTAACTGACACCGACGCTGGCAAGGCTGCCGCCGACAGCTACGCGATCGCGATCCAGTTCGGTGCGATCGTCGCAGTTGCCGGGTTGTACTGGCAGCGCATCTCGACGGCTGTCTCCCGCATCGTTCGCCCGACTCCGGGCCCAGAAACCACCGAAGCCCGTCAGCTGGCGTTGGCCCTCATCATTGCGTTCACGCCTGCGGCCATTGTTGGTTTTCTCACCAGTGACGCCATCAAGGAAAACCTGTTCGGGTTGTGGCCTACGGCGTTGGCCTGGTTCGTCGGCGGTATCGCCATCATCGTGTTCGCCCGACGCAGCCAGATCGGCGACCGGGCCCTGGAGATGATCACTCCGCGGGACGGCCTGATCATTGGCTTGACCCAGATGTTGGCCCTGTGGCCCGGCGTGAGTCGCAGCCTTGTGACGATCATTGCGGCGTCGCTTGTCGGGTTGAAGATGGCTGCAGCGGTCGAATTCAGCTTCTTGCTCGGCCTCGCGACCCTGAGCGCGGCCACCCTGTACGAAACGGCAACCAACGGTTCGGTCATCATTGACGAGTACGGCGTGCTGATCCCGTTGCTGGGGTTCGTGATGGCATTCGTGGCCGCCGCTGCGGCCGTGGTGTGGATGGTCGGCTACCTCGAACGGCACAGCTTGGAGATCTTTGGCTGGTACCGGATCGCGATCGCCATCGCAGTCGGCATCGGGCTGCTGATCGGTCAGTTCTGAGCCGATGGCGCTGGAGCTGATTCGACGCTGACCTCAGGCCGGCGGCGACGGGCAACCAGCACGACGGCCAAGATGATTCCGAGTGCTGCGATGCCAATTCGTCCGGCTCCGAGGTTCTGCACCGCGTTGACGAACCACAACCGGACGTCTTCCATGGTGTCGATGATCGGGTCGGTGCTGACGTTGCCGTTATAGACGTTGAGTTCCCAGCGTCCGTACCAAATGGCGTAGGCGCCGGCGAGCATCATCAACGCTCCACCAATACGCGGGGCGACCCGTGAGATCCGTCGCATGTTGGACGCCACCGCGGTGTGAGCCAGAGCCGACGCAATACCGAGCACCAAGATGATGGTTCCCATACCGAGCGCATAGGACACATAGGTCGCAATGCCCTCGGCAAACGTGCGGTTGGCGGCGGTTCCGGTGACGGCCAAGAACGGGCCAATCGTGCACGACAACGACGCAATGGCGTATGTGATGCCGTAGCCAACCATGACCTTGGGCGTGTTGGTCTTGGTCGAGAACTGGGGGCCCCGAATCGCCAACATGGGTTTCCAGCCCAACGCCATAGCCGTGCCGGCAACCAACAACAGCACACCGATCACGATCGTGACCCATGGCAGTTGTCGACGAAGTTCGCCGGCGATGCTGTCGATGATGACACCGATCGCAGTGAACACCACGATGAAACCCACTGACACCGACGCCGCTACGCCAACCGCCCTGAGGACTCGCTTGTCAGCCCGGTCGGTCACCTGGTCGCCGGCGACGAACGCGCCGATGTAGGCGGGGAGCAAGGAAAAGCCGCACGGGTTGAACGTTGCGACCATCCCGGCCGCGAACGCCAACGTGATTGACCCGCTGATCATGAAGTCACCTCGGGGCCTGGTTGATTTTCATGCAGACTGGAACCCGTATGCGAAAGAGGCTATTCCGAATAATTGTGGTGCTGGTCGCAGCCGGGTTGGCCTATGCCGCGACGAACGAGCCCGAGCTGCCCTCGTTCGTGCCCACTGGTGCCGCAGCGCCACTGCCGGCCGAGGGCGACTTCGGTCCAGCCAGCCTCGAAGAATTCTCCTCAGTGTTGGTGGGACAGGCCGGCACGCCCGTGATCGTCAATGTGTGGGCCTCGTGGTGTGCTCCATGTCGCACCGAGATGCCGTTGCTGCAAGCCGCGGCCGACGAGTACGCCGGCGAGGTCGTCATCTTGGGTGTGGCATCCAAGGACGCAGCCGCGGACGCCGGGCAATTCTTGGTGGACAACAACATCACGTTTCCGAACATGTTTGACGACTCAGGCGACATCCGGCGGGCTCTCGAACTGACCGCCTACCCCACCACCTATGTCTTTGGCGCCGATGGCGCCATTCGGGCACGCGTGAACGGT
>CAYGMW010000313.1:0-3471 GCA_964350975.1 uncultured Acidimicrobiales bacterium
AGAACTGGATGATGACCGGCGAGTTGAGCTCGGCGGCGGTCTCCATCACGGCGTTCATCGAATTCGAGCCAATGCAGTTGGCCGCAGGAAGGGCGAACCCCTTGGCTTTCGCGAGAGCGAACACTTCCTGCACTTCAGAGCCGGTGATGACCCCAGGAGCGAAGTCGTTGCGTGGTTCGGTCATGTTGTGATCCTCGAGTTCGGGCTGACCACTGATCGTAGCGTGACCACTACGGTGCATTGGAAGTGGGCCGGCTGAGTCAGCGCTTGAACAGTGGATGTGAATGATGGAGTTGATGTATGGCTGGTGAGACCGATCTCGGTCAGATGCTGGCGAACCTTGAGTTTGTTCGTCGTCCAGGGAATTTCACCTACATCACCTCTGAGACCGTTGGTGTGGGTCAAGCAGACGCAATGATCCGAGAAGACGAGGGGACCACGCTGGTGGTCTCGACCGAGGTCGCAACCGAACATGGTTACGCCGTTGAGTTCGAGGCCGTGTGGCTCACTCTGGTTGTCCACAGCGCACTTGAAGCAGTCGGACTCACGGCGGCATTTTCGGCCGCGTTGGGCGCACGAGGCATCGCATGCAATGTGCTCGCCGGCCACCTTCACGACCACATTCTCGTGCCCCACGATCGAGCTGACGAAGCGGTTGCGGCCTTGGTGTCGTTGAGGCAGTCAAACACCTGACGCCGCTACGGCCGGATATTCAACTCCGGTGCCGAGGTTCGGCCCACAAGGAGTGCAGCGTGGCCAAGAAGTCTCCGTATTGGCCGACCCGATGCCGGTCGGGCTCGAGCATCTGTTGAAGAGCCATGCCCATGTCGAGCGCGGTCAACATGTCGACCGCGTCGTCGATACCTCCGGGAATGTCGCGGCCGACATCGTCGGCGATCTGTTGGAGTAAGCCCTTGACGTTGGCGCGGGCTGCTTGCTGGCGAGCAACAAGACGTTCGCGGTAGTCCGGGTTGCGGTGAGCGTGAAGCAAGAGCTCGACGAAGAGCACGCTTTTGCCCGAGACCGGATCAGACGGTTGGCGGACGTTGGGATCCATGGTTGCGAAGAAGTCATACGGGGTCTCGGCCTGGTCGAGTGCGGCTTGGGTGTCGCGGATATTGCTCTCGGCTTGGAACTCAAGCAGAGCAAGTACGAGCTCGTCCTTGCTCGCGAAGTTCGAATAGAAGGCACCCCGAGTGAGCCCGGCTGCGTCGCAGATGTCGGCCACAGAAGCAGCGCCAATTCCCTTGGTGACGAAGACCTCGGCCGCTGCATCAAAGAGGCGGCGCGTGGTCTGTTCTCGGGTCGGTCGAGTGCGTTGGGTTGACACAGGGAGCAGGATACATCATTGTACTCAATACATATGTGTATCGAACCCGACCCCACGCAGCCGCCGAGCCCTTCCGTGGGCGATCTCTTCTTCGCTGAAGTCTTCGACCCCGTCAATCGGGCTGACCCCTATGAGCTCTATGCCCGCATGAGAGCTCAGTCGCCGGTGCTCGATGCTGGCAACCAGCTGTGGTTCACCTTCGACTACGAGTTGGCCAACACGCTGCTTCGGGCCAAGAACGTGTCGAGCGACGAGCGCAAGAGTGCGTTCTTTCGCGAGACCGCAATCCACGACGAACGGCTTCAACGCTTCGCCGAACAAGAACCGCTCATGCTGTTTATGGACCCACCCGATCACACCCGTTTACGCCGTCTGGTCGCTTCGGCGTTCACGCCGCGTCGAGTGGAGCAGCTCGTGCCCCGGATCCAAGAGCTGACCGACCAGCTGATCGACGCCATGCCTGACAGCGGGGTCTTCGACCTGGTGCCGGCCTTGGCTCATCCACTACCAGTAGCGGTGATCTGCGAACTCCTCGGCGTTCCGCGATCAGACGAACCCATCTTTATGGAGTGGTCGAACGATCTTGCTCGTGGGATCGACCCCAGTGCTCTCAGGTCAGAAGCCGACGAGCTCGCCATCACGAACGCCCAGGAGGCCCTGGATCTCTACACCCGAGACTTGCTCGATCGACGTCGAGCTGATCCGGGCGACGACCTGTTGTCGTCGTTGCTTGAGGTGCGAGACGGCGAGGACCGCCTCACCGAGGACGAGCTGGTGAACCTGGTGATCTTGCTGCTCATTGCCGGTCACGAAACCACGGTCAACCTGATTGGCAACGGTGCCGTGGCACTGATGCGCCACCCCGAGCAACTGCAGCGTTGGCGGGTTGACCCAAGCCTCGACAAGTCGGCAGTCGATGAGCTCCTGCGTTACGACAGCCCGGTGCAGATGGGGATGCGTGTGCTCCTCGAGCCATGGGAACTCGGCCCGAACTACAACAACACAATGGTCCCTGCAGGGGCCCAGGTGTTGACGCTGCTCGGGGCCGCAAACCGCGACCCGGCGATGTTCGACAACCCTGAGGTGCTCGATCTCAGTCGTGACAACGCGGCTCGGAACATGTCATTCGGTGGAGGCATCCACCACTGCCTCGGGATGGCCCTGGCACGGGTGGAGGGCCAGATTGCCCTTGGGTCGTTGGTTCGTCGTTTCGGACGACTCGAATTGGCCGCTGAGCCCGAGGTTCGGGCCCGGTTCGTGCTCCGGGGATTCGAATCGATCATGGTCGATGTCAGCGTGGATTGAGCCAGCCGGTTGATTGTAGCGATCACTACATATAGGGTTTGAGTCGATCGCAGCGCACCATGAGGAGACCCGATGGCCGCCATGACCCTGTCCGAAGCAACTGAGCTGTTTCGTCGCGAACCCGACAGCTTCCTCAATGTCGGAGCGGGAGAGGCCGCCTATCGCAAGGTGGGCTCTGGACCCGATGTGTTGTTTGTTCACGGGTGGCCGGTGAGCGGGGCCACGTTCAGGAAGCTGTTACCCCATCTGGTTGAACATGTGACATGTCATGTCATCGACTTCCCGTCGGCAGGATCGAGCCGATTCGACGCCAACACACCGATGTCGATCGCTCAGCACGTCGCCTCGGTGCGCCGCGTTGTTGATCTGTTAGGGCTTGACCAGATTGCGGTCGTTGGCCACAACAGCGGCGGAATGATTGCCCGGCACGCAATGGCTGGCGACCCTCGCTTGAGCGCGATGGGTCTTATCAACACCGAACCGCCAAACCCAGGCTGGCGCTTCAGATCCTTCGTTGCCGCCCGTCACCTGCCTGGTCTCGCTGCTGGCCTGGGCTGGGTTGCCGGAAAGCCTCGGATTGTTCGGTCCAAGGCGGTCTTCGGTGACGCGTTTGTTGATCGGTCCCTGCTGGGCGGCGAGTTTGCCGAATTCTTCCTGAAGCCGCTCCACGAAAGCGAGTTGCATCGCAACGCGGCCGTCAAGTTGCTGCGCAGCTTTGACATGGCCGACGTCACTGGGCTGCCCGCGATTCACCAACAGATCAGCGCACCCGTGCAGCTGGTGTGGGGTGAGGCCGATCCGTTCTTCCCGGTCGACCGTGCCATCGCAATGGTCGA
>CAYGMW010000314.1:0-3461 GCA_964350975.1 uncultured Acidimicrobiales bacterium
CCTCGGTAGTAGCAGATGAGGGTACCGGAGATCGACGACCAATCACCGCCACGGCAAAATCAGGCTCTGGGCGGGCGGGGCCCAAAGAGCGCGGTACCGACCCGAACCATTGTCGAACCGGCCCGAACGGCGATGTCGAGATCAGACGACATTCCCATCGATCGCTCGGCGAGCCCGAGGCGGTCGGCAAGGCCCGCAAGCAACTCGAATTGGCGCTGGGTGTCATCGGGCGCCGCAACCCTGGCAACGCCCATCAGGCCTACGACGTCCAACCCGGCATCGTTGGCCTGGGCGACAAGGTCCGGCGTGTCGCGCGGCGCACAACCACCCTTGTTTGGCTCGTCACCGATATTGACTTGCACCAGAACCGTCTGGCCCGGGCGTCGTGTCGCGATGGCCCGAGCCAACGACAGCCGGTCGACGCTGTGGATCAACGCGACCTCGGGCAGCTGGTTGATCTTGTTGCGTTGGAGGCTGCCAATGAAGTGCCACCGGACGACCTCAGCGAGGTCTGGTTCTTCGATGGAGAGCGCCTCGGCCTTGGCGGCAAGCTCCTGCACATAGTTTTCGCCAAGATCAAACAGGCCGGCCCTCAGCGCAGCGCGAGCGGCCGAAGGATCCAAGGCTTTGGTCACGGAGAGTAGTCGCACTCGATCGAGGTCTCCCCCGGCATCAACGATGCGATTGAAGATTGCTTCGGCGTTTCGGGCGATGGTGTCGGCGTCGAACAGCCCCGTACTTGGGTCAGCCACGAGAGCCCCCAGCCGGAGCTTCGTCGATCACCACCACCACAGCGTGGCGCCCGGCATCGCCTCTCACCCGGTGCGAAAACCACGACGTCGACGAGGTGCAACAGTCGAGGTCAGTGTCGAACACAATGTGGGCCTGAACGCACGCAGCGCGAACCGCAGCCGGAACGTCCAGAGCAAGTTGGCCCGCGTTGGTTCGTCCAACCACCGAGGGGCCCAACACCGCAACGGCCTGGTCGAGGTCGGCCGAGCCGAACTCGTAGCTCTCGGGGTGAATACACGGCCCCAGGGCGGCAAACACGGTTGAGGCACCCGCAGCGCGCATGCTGGCCGCAGTGGCGGCAACCACCCCGCCAACAAGACCGCGCCAGCCAGCGTGGGCTACCCCGACGATGCCTTCAGGACTCCACAAGCCCATCGGCGGACAATCAGCGCCTTGGGCCGACAACACCGCGCCGGTAACCGACGTGATGGATGCATCGGCTTGTTCACCAGCATGTTCGCCCGGCTGGGTCACCTCGACAACGGTGCGGCCATGGACCTGGGTCAGCCACGTCCACGGACGCGGGTCAATCTGGCGGCGAACGTCGTCGACTTCGGGGTGGCTGATCGACAGATCACCGTCGAAACGGTCGGTGAACCTGAGATGAGCAAGACGCCCATCACGGAGCTGACGGACCAGCTCAATCACCTGGTAGATACCCGCCTATTTCAAGAACGACGGGACGTCGAACTCGTCGTCGTCGATGTCGAGGTCGTCGTCTGCGGTAGCGAAGACATCAACCGTCGAACGAGCAGGCGTGGTGCGACTGGTCGCTGCCGACGATGCAGAAGTCGACGAACGATCACCACGGCCATCGTCCCAACGGTCGAACCCGGCAGCGATGACCGTGACGCGGATCTCTTCGCCCATGGTTTCGTCGATCACGGCACCGAAGATGATGTTTGCGTCCGGATGAGCCACATCGTGGACCACCGCGGCGGCCTCATTGACCTCGAAGATGCCGAGCCCAGGACCACCGGAAATGTTCAGCAACATGCCACGGGCACCCTCGATCGACGCCTCAAGCAACGGCGAGGAGATGGCTTGACGGGCCGCGTTCTGGGCCCGATTGTCGCCCTGAGCCCGACCAATACCCATCAGCGCCGAGCCCGCGTTGCGCATGACCATCCGGACGTCAGCGAAGTCAGTGTTGATGAGGCCAGGGGTCGTGATCAAGGTGGTGATGCCCTGCACGCCCTGCAGCAGCACGTCGTCGGCGATGCGGAACGCGTCAATCATCGTGGTCGACTCGTTCGACACATTGAGCAGTCGGTCATTGGGGATGACGATCTGGGTGTCGACCTTTTCTTTCAGGGTTGCGATCCCCTGATCGGCCTGCACCGAACGGCGACGGCCCTCGAACTGGAATGGACGGGTGACCACACCGATGGTCAAGGCGCCAAGCTCGCGGGCGATTTCGGCCACCACGGGAGCTGCACCAGTACCGGTACCGCCACCCTCGCCAGCGGTAATGAACACCATGTCGGAGCCTTGAAGCACGTCCATGATCTCGGCACGGTGCTCTTCGGCGGCCTTGGCTCCCACCTCAGGGTCGCTGCCAGCACCGAGACCACGCGTCAGCTCTCGACCAATGTCGAGCTTGATGTCGGCGTCGCTCATCAGCAGGGCTTGAGCGTCGGTGTTCACCGCGATGAATTCCACGCCCTTGAGCCCGGCATCGATCATTCGGTTTACGGCGTTGCAGCCTGCGCCGCCAACACCGACGACCTTGATAACTGCGAGGTAATTCTGTGGTCCGGCCATGGGCCCTCCCGGGACAGACCAACCACCGACTCTCGATGATTGGTTGAGACTTTGTGGAGCGTGTGGTAACGCGCTATGTAGATGAAGGTACCGATGAGGTTGAGAACTGACAAGGACCCCCTTGCCAAGCGTTATCCAATCGGCAGTTCTGGAGTGGATTGAACCACAACATTGCTCTGCCATTCCGGGCGCAGATCGCGCACGACAGGCAGGGTCGGCACGGACACATCCATCTCCCAACCGGTGCGGCCCGACTGATCGACGACTTCGAGGACGGTAACGACGGCGGCAAGTTTCAGCGCCAGCTGGGTGTCGTCACCTAGCAAGATCCGATCTGCGGTCACGAGCGACAGCCACATCTCGCCCCGTTCGTCGCGGGCAATACCTTCGAGTCGAGACGCAAGCGTGGCCGGCAACAACGACGTGACCAGCAGCGGAGCACTCGCTGACCGCCCAAGCATTGTGCCCGGCTCGCCCGCAGCCGCAATACCAGAGATACGAGGCAGACCACTACCGGAGATCTCGTCGCTCAGCACCGTGCCGGTGGCGTCCACCATCACCCACTGGTCCTGGGCCTTCATTACGAGCGCCACTGCCGGCCGTTCGGTCACGTCAATGGAGACCACACCACTCCACGAACGGCTCACCGAAGCATCAGCGACCCATGGGAGTTCTTCGAGGCGGGCCTCGATGGCACCGGAATCGACCGACGCAATCGAGCGACCCGTCTCAACTCCGGCCAGTTCGGCCGCGACATCGAGATCGGTTCGATCGAGCCCACTCCACCGGACCTCGTCGACATCGAACAGGCTCGAGCGACTCACACCCCACCCGGCAAGCAGCACAGCAACACCACCAGCGAGCGCGATGAGACGTTGTACCCGGCGGCGCTGGGCCTGGTCGGC
>CAYGMW010000315.1:0-3437 GCA_964350975.1 uncultured Acidimicrobiales bacterium
AACCAGGACGGGGACTCATCGACGGACTCCATCGAGCAAAGACGAACGATCAATAATGCGCTGTTCACGGGCCCGGGGGCCGATGGGCAGCAATGGTCGGGGGCCGCCAGGCGACTTCGACCAGTTTTCGGTGAGCCACCCTCGCTTGTCGGCAATGGTGGTCAGGCGGGCTTCGGGGTTGACGGCGACGGGGAAGCCAACGGCTTCGAGCATCGGTAGGTCCGAAGCCGAGTCGGCGTACGCGACACCTTCGGATGGGTCGAGGCCGTGTTGGGCGGCCCAGTCGAGCATGACTTGGGCGCGCACTTCGCCGGTGGGTGGCACGGACAACATTTCGCCGGTGTATTTGCCGTTTCGCGAGTCCATGCGGGCCGCGATGATGTCGTCGAACAGGGGAGCGAGCGGTTTGACGGCCAGTTCGAGAGCTCCGGTGATGAGCACGGTCCGGTGGCCGGCGGCCCGGTGGGCTCGCACCCGGCGCATGGCGGCGGGGAACGACTTCTTGACAATGAGTTCGCTCAACAGTTCGAGGGCATCGGCGTCGAGCTGTTCGACTGAGGCGCCCTTGTAGCGGCGGTAGAAGTAGCGCAGGAAGTCGGTGCGGTCGTAGCGGTCGCGGGTCCACAAGTTGGGGGCTTCGGCGATGGTGCGGGCCGCGAATCGCATGCGGTCGCCAAGGTCGAGGTGGCGGGTGGCGAGCCACGAATAGCTTTCGACCACGTTGGACGCGATGAGCGTGTTTTCGAGGTCGAATGCTGCGAAGGTGCGGCGTTCGTCGAGTACCTGGGTGCGCAGTCGTTCGCTTCGGCTGGGTCCCACCCGGCGGTCGGGGGTCATCTTGACGCGGGCCTGGATGACGACCGTGGGCAGGTGCACCTTGGTGATGTAGTGGTGCCAGTCGATCACGGAAGGATCGAAGCCGAACTCGGCCTGGTCGGCTTCGTCGAGTTCGTTCCACAGGGCCATGGTGCGGTCGATTTGGTACAGCGCCTCACAGCGGCCATAGGCGCCATAGATCTGGACGTAGCCGTAGGCCTGGTCGAGGACTCGCCGGTTCTCGGTCAGCTTTTCGTTGATGCCCGTCTTGGCGCCTCGGATGGGCAGCCCGTTGACGGCCTTTTCGGCCAGGTCCATGGCCTTTTGGATACGTTCGAGGCGTTCTTCGAGCCCGGTGGCACCGGTGAAGGTCCACTCTTCGACCGCGATCGGGTTGCCCTTGGGGTCATAGATCGGGTTCTGGCTGAACCATTCGAAACAGGTGCCGGTGAGCACCTTGTACAGCAGCGGGTTCACTGACCCGGACGCCACTTGGTAAACCTCGGGTTTGGCCGCTGGGCCCTTGGCGGCTGCGGCACACAGGGCGGCGGCGACCATGTCGACGGGGATGACGTCGACGACACCTTCGGGGTAGCCGGGGAACTGGTTGAGCTCGCCCTTGCCGAAGCTGACGATGAGCGGCTCGGCCATGCGGAAACCACGGATCCAGCCTGGTGATGGCTGGCTCCATGCCGACTCGATGATCGATGGTCGCAGAACGGTCAGCGGCACCTGGTCGTGGAGTTCGAGCAGGGCTTGTTCGCCGAGCGCCTTGGAGTAGGTGTAGACGTCGGGCCAGCCGAGCGAGGTGGCGCGGCTGCGGCCCGCGTCGACCATCTTGGACTGCACCCAGGCGGCGCGCCGTTGTTCGGTTTTGGCGCTGAGTAGCGGGATGCCAGCGGCGCCGAGTTCTTCGCGGGCTTCCTTGCCGAACTGCTTGAGCATCTCGGGGGTGCGGCTGGCGGCGTCGTAGTCGGCCCGGGCTCGGCGGGCGGCATCGACTTCGCCGCGCCAGTCGACCTGGATGTGGAACGGGGTCTCGACCAGGAACTCTTCGGCGGCGCGGCCGCGTCGGTTGCCGGCGACATAACAGGTCGATACGGCAATGAAGTGGGGGGTGACGTTGGCGGCCTGGAGCACTCGCAGGATGCGGTTGGGGCCGAGAAGGTTGATCTCGACAGAGGTGTCGAGGGGGTTGTCGAACGAGACCGTGGCGGCCGAATGAATGACGGTGTCGGCCGAGCAGAAGATGGCCTGGTCGGCGTCTGACAGGCCGAGGCCGTCGGTGCCAACGTCGCCCGCTACCACGGTGACCCGGTCGGCGCAGTACTGGTCGAAGTCGGCGCCGAGTTGTTCGCGCAGGCGGTCGAAGGCGTCGTTCTTCAGGATTTCGCGGTCGACACGGCGCTGCACGTCGCCTCGGCGGGGTGGGCGCACCAGCAAGATGAGGTGGGCGTCTGGCACCGATCGCAGCAATCGTTCGACCAGGGCGGTGCCGAGGAAACCGGTGCTGCCGGTGATGGCGATACGTTTCCCGGCGAGGGCTTCGGCAATCACAACCAGAAGTTCTATCACGCCCCTTACCAATTGGTAAGTGCTCGGGCTATGTTCGTCGGTGTGGTTGCAGTGGCCGACTCTCGATCGACGCGTGAGCGGGTGCTCGATGTTGCGTTGGGCGCGTTCGGGACACGGGGCTTTTCGTCGACGTCGCTCGATGAGCTGGCCCTCGACGTGGGTCTCACGAAGCAGGCGATCCTCTACTACTTCAGCTCGAAGGATCGCTTGCTGAGTGCGGTGATCGACCGAACGGCCAGCGAGTTGGTCGAGGTGTTCGATGCCGAGGTCGACCACACGCTGGTCGGGTTCGAGCGCATTGCGTCGGTGGTCAGGGTGACCTTCCGGCTGGCCGCCCGCCGCCCTGAAGTGCTGGGCCTACTCAGGCAGGTGAGCCGTCTGGGCGAACCCCACACGACCGCGCTCGCTAGCGGTATGGGGTCAATGATGCAGCGGGCGCGGACGTTTCTCGAAACCGAGATGGACGCCGGCCGACTGCGTCGCCACGAACCCCGCCTGCTGTTACTGAGTGCCTATTCGGCCGTGATCGGGGTCGCCACCGAACCCGAGGTCATGAGGGCCATGGGTGTCGAACCGAGTCTGCGGTCGCTCACCGAAGCCCGCGCCGAGCTGACCTCGTTTCTCCGTCAGGCTCTCGAGGTCTAGACGAGCAGTTGGTCGGGGTACCTCTGGTGCGCCGGGGCTGGTTTGGTCCAGGTGGCGGTGACTCGTCCGGTCTGGTCGATGAGTTGCCATTGGTGGTCGCCGGTGCCGTGTCCCAAGGTGGCTCCCATGCGATGCAACTGCCGGTGGTGGCTCGGGCACAGAAGTGCCAGGTTCTCGACCGCGGTGGGACCACCGTTGGCATGTTCGATCAGATGATGGGCCTCACACGCGGATGGTCTGCGCTGGCAGTCCTTCCACACACACGTGCCGTCACGGATGGTGATGGCCTGCTTCTGGGCTGGTGTGGCCAACCGGTCGGCGACCCACATGCTGTAGGTCTTGGAGTTGGGTTCTTTGGCCCAGAGCAGGATTTCGGCGTCGTCGAACAGGTCGAGGACGAC
>CAYGMW010000316.1:0-3422 GCA_964350975.1 uncultured Acidimicrobiales bacterium
GTCCCTCACCTGCACCCACATCGATGAGCGCGGCAGGAACCACAGCGAGTCCACCGCACGACAACACGACCCCGGCGGTGACCGCTGGCCCGGACTCGCGTCGTCCCGCTTGGACGATCTTGGTCGCCCGGCGATATGCCAGCGAAACCGTGTGGTCCAACACGTTGCGGTCCCCCACGGTACGGCCCCGCTCACGTCGGCTGATCTGATGACTCATGGCTGAGGCGAACGGCCTTCGCTACCCGAAGGCTTCGTGGGCTTCATCCACCATGTGTGGCAGGGCGAAGACCACCACATGGTCCCGAACTCTGAGCCGTGAGGTGCCACGCGCGATCTCAGCTTTGCCGTCGCGGACGATCGCGGCAACGAGCACGTCGTGCGAAAGGTGCAGTTCGGACACCTTGGCGTCAACGGCCCTCGTCCCGGGATGAACCTCGAATTCGATGACCTCCACGTCGCCATCGAGGAAGGTTGCGACCTGAGCCACATCGCCGCGGACGTACTGAAGCACGCTGTTTGCTGATGCGGTTCGAGGCGACAGCGCCGCGTCGATGCCGACCTCGTCGAGCAGCGACAACAGGCCGAGACGGTGGATGACGGCAATGGTCTCGGTTGCGCCCTCGGATTTAGCGAACAAGCACGCCAAGATGTTGGCGTCGTCTTCGCCGGTGAGGGCGACCACGCTGTCGAACGAGCCGATGTTTTCCTCGACCAGCAGTTCGACTTCGGTGACGTCGCCGTGCAGCACGAGCGTGCCGGGGAGTCGCTCGGAGAGTTGTTGGCAGCGATCGAGGTTGCGCTCGACGATGACGACCTCAATGCCCTTCGAGCCGAGCTGGGCCGCGAGGATCTCGGCCGTTCGGCCACCTCCGAGCAGCATGACCTTGCGGAGACGGTTCCGCTTGAGGCCGAGCAGTTCCATCAGTTCGGCTTTGCCACGTTTCTTGCACACGACCCGGAGCAGATCGTTTTCGGCCAGCACATGATCCGAGCGCAGCACGACGGTCTTTCCGTCGCGGGTCAAGGTCCCAAAGATGAAGTCCCAGTTCGGCTCGTATTCGCGACCAATGTCGGACACCCGTCGGCCGACAACGGGAGCGCCGGAGTGCAGCCGGGCGCCGATGAGCAGCACCTCGCCGGCTGCCATCTCATGGACGTCTGAGGCCCCCTGGTAGCCGACCAGTTCGAGGATTTCGCCGGCGATCTCTTCGTCGGGGTCGATCACGAGGTCGACGCCCATCGCGGTGCGGACCTCAAGTCCGGCCCGACCGCGCAGATCGCGGTCTTGGAGACGGGCCACAGTGCGAGGCACGCCCGCCTGGCGAGCCTGCATACATACCAGCAGGTTGACCTCGTCGTTGTCGGTGAGCGCGACCACCAGATCGGCCCGCTCGACTGATGCCTCCGCCAACACCTTGGGGCTGCTGCCGCTGCCGAGCACGGTCATGACGTCGATGGCTTCGTCGATCTCGCGGAGTCGTCGACGCGACTGGTCGATGACCACCACGTCGTTTCCTTCACGGCTCAATCGGTCGGCCACATAGGAGCCAACTTCGCCGGCGCCGACTACGAGCACTCGCATTTCATCCAGCCTACGCCTGTTGGTGCGCTGGGTCGGGACCCTTCATGACAGCTGCGAGGCCCGCTGCCACCGAGTCAGGCGAAGAAGACCTCGGCGACGTCGTGATAGAGGTCGTCTCTCACCGGCTTTTCGATACCGACAATGTCGGCGAGGGGCACCCGGACAATATGGTCGGCCTGCAGCGCCACCATTGTTCCGTAGGCGTCGTCGTGGACCGCGTCGATGGCGGCGACCCCATAGCGGGTGCACAGCACCCGGTCGAAGGCCGTGGGTGTGCCGCCGCGCTGAACATGGCCAAGGACAGTGACCCGGGAGTCGAATCCGGTGCGTTCGGCAATGGCCCGACCCACCAAGTCACCAATACCTCCGACCTTGTGACGACCCCATTCGTCGAACTCTGCGGTATCGGGTCCGAGGGTGCCAGGAATGGGACGGGCACCTTCGGCAACGACCACGATCGACGCATAGCGGCCGCGGCCGTGGCGCCGCTCGATGCGGGTACACACGTCGTCGATGTCGAACGGGTACTCGGGGATCAAGATGACGCTGGCTCCCGCAGCGATTCCTGCATGCACGGCCACATGGCCAACATTGCGGCCCATCACCTCAACCACCATCACCCGGTTGTGAGATTCGGCCGTGGTGTGCAGTCGGTCGATGAGGTCGGTGGCGATCTGGACCGCGGTGTTGAACCCGAAGGTGTATTCGGTGCCGAAGATGTCGTTGTCGATCGTTTTGGGAACGCCCACCACCCGGCCGCCAAGCTCATGGAGCCGATGGGCGCAGCTGAGCGTGCCATCGCCACCGATGACGATCAGGGCGTCGACGCCGAGCTCGTCGAGGTTGGACTGGGCTGTCGCCAGTCCACCCTCATAGAGAGCCGGGTTGCTTCGTGAGGTACCCAAGATGGTGCCGCCCTTGGGCAGCGAGCCCCGCATCACCTCGACGTCAAGCGGGATGAAACGCTTCTCGATCACGCCGGCCCATCCGTCGAGGAAGCCAATCACCTCGTCGCCGTAGCCTCGTTCGGCCTTGCGAACAACGGCGCGAATCACTGCATTGAGACCCGGACAGTCACCGCCACCGGTGAGTACTCCAACCTTCACGCGAATCGTCTCCGTGCGTCGTGCGCTGAGCGCGGCGAACTCGCAAGGCTAGTCGGGGCTACCGTTAGCCGACATGGCAATCGTGATAGCAATCGACGCTGGCACGACGGGGGTCCGCTCCGTCGCGATCAATGAGGCGGGCACACCCATTGGGTTTTCGTACCGCGAGTTCACCCAGTACTTCCCCCAACCGGGGTGGGTCGAACACGACGCCAATGAGATCTGGGCCGCGGTGCAGACCACCCTGGCCGAGCTCATCGCGGCCGTCGACGAGCCCATTGCTGCGATCGGCATCACCGATCAGCGCGAAACGGTCGTCGCGTGGGACCGCCGCACCGGCGAACCTCGCCACCGGGCCATTGTCTGGCAGGACCGTCGCACGGCGGCCCGATGCGACGAACTGACCGATGCTGGGCATCTCGACCTGGTCCGGTCGACAACGGGGCTGGTGCTCGACCCGTACTTTTCGGGCACCAAGGCCGCGTGGTTGTTGAACGAGGGCGGGGTGACCGCCGATGCTGACCTGGCGCTGGGCACCATTGATTCGTGGTTGGTGTTCAAGCTGACGGGCGGAGCGGCGTTCATTACCGACACCTCCAATGCCAGCCGCACGATGCTGTTCGACATCCGGTCGCTCCAGTGGAGCCCTGAGCTGTGCGACCTGATCGGTGTGCCGATATCCGCGCTGCCCGAGGTGCGACCGTCGAGCGGACGCTATGGCGTCACCCCTGCCG
>CAYGMW010000317.1:0-3393 GCA_964350975.1 uncultured Acidimicrobiales bacterium
TCTTGGATCAGTTGGGCGAACGCCCCGATGTGGTGGTCGTGTTCGCCAGCGGACCCAATGTCGCGGCGATGAGTCTCATCGTTGCAGCCTTGAACGAGATGCTGCAGCCAGGGACCCTGATTGGGACAACGGCTGGGTCGGTGCTCGGCGGCGCCCGAGAAGCCGAACACGACGCCGGGCTGTCGGTCTGGGCCGCGGTCATGGACGACGCAACGCCAGTTCGTCTCGAAGCACTCCCCGCTGGCGATGGCCAGCTCCGAATCGGTGGCCTTGACGACCTCGACTTTGAGCACTCGCACACCCTGATCTTGATCGCTGATCCGTTCTCGTTTCCGACCGCCCAGGTCGTGGACGCCCTGTGTCAGCGCCATCGCCACCTGCAGGTCGTCGGAGGCGAGGCTTCAGCTTCGGGTGGTTCGACAGGCACGGTCCTGGCCGTCGATGGCGCCACGTTTCGGACTGGTGCCGTTGGGCTGCTCCTGGGCAGCCTGAGCCCCGACGTCGAAGCCATTATTGCCCACGGCGCTGAGCCGCTCGGCCCACCGATGACCGTGACGTCGCCTGCCCCACGGGGCGCGCCAGCGTTCACGGTGAGCGAACTCGCGGGCCAACCCGCTGCGGTACGACTCCGTGCCGCCATCGACGACCTCAGTCCTGGCGCCGAGTCGGCTGGTCCAATGGATGCGATCCTGCGTAGCGTCGTGCTTGGGGTCGCTCTCGACGAGGACGGGCCCCGTTTCGGCCGGGGCGACTTCGCCATGACCAACGTCCAACACGTCGACCACCTAAACGGAACGATCGATGTCGCACGACCAGTGCCGGTCGGCACGACGGTTCGTTTCCACCTGCGCAGCGCGTCGACTGCGTCGTCAGACCTGTGGAAGGTCCTCGGTGCGGCCACGCGGCACGCTGATGCTGCCCTGGTGTTCACCAGCGTGCATCGGGGCCAGACCCTGTTCGATCACCCCCACCATGACGCCGACACCATCGTCGATGCCCTCGACACCCCCTCGGTTGCGGGCTTGTTCTGCGCCTCAGAGATCGGCCCGGTCGCGGGCCGCAGCGCAATGCTCCAGTCGAGCGTCGCTATCGCCGTGTTCTCCGAACGCGACCACTAGTGTGGTTCGAGCCCACCGACGATGCCCCGGGAGGGTTTCGTGACACTTGAACAGCAGCAGGTCAACACCATCCGGGGTCTCACGCTCGATGCAGTGAAGGCCGCTAACTCCGGCCACACCGGCACCGCGATGGCCCTTGCTCCACTGGCCCACGTGCTGTGGACCCGGATCATGAACTACGACGCGGCCGACCCCCAGTGGCCCGACCGCGACCGCTTCGTGTTGTCCGCTGGCCACGCATCGATGCTGCTGTACTCGATGCTGCATCTCACCGGTTATGACCTGAGCCTCGACGACATCAAGAACTTCCGCCAGCTCGGTTCGGCCACCCCTGGACACCCTGAGGTTGGCCACACCGCTGGTGTCGAAGTCACCACCGGTCCCCTCGGGCAGGGCATTGCCAACGCGGTCGGAATGGCGATGGCCGAACGCCACCTGCGCGCCCGATTCGGCGCAGGCCTCGTCGATCACCGTACCTTTGCCATTGTTGGCGACGGCGACCTGATGGAAGGCGTCAGCCATGAGGCTGCATCCTTTGCCGGACATCAGCAGCTGGGCCGGTTGGTCTGCGTGTACGACGACAACCACATCACCATTGATGGACCAACCGAGTTGGCGCTGTCTGACGATGCCGCGGCGCGCTTTCGAGCCTATGGCTGGCATGTCGAAGACCTGGGCGAGGTCGCCAACGATCTCGACGCACTCGAAGCTGGCATCCGTCGGGCCATGGATGTCGAAGACGCTCCTTCGCTGGTGATTCTGAGATCCCACATTGGCTACCCGTTGCCGAACTCGACCGACACCTCCAAAGCCCACGGTGCCATCACCGACGCCGACGAAATCGCGGCTGTGAAGACACTGATGGGCCTCGACCCGGCCCAGCAGTTCCAAGTCGACGATGACGTTCTCGCCGCCTACCGAGCCGCTGGCGCCCGCGGCAGTGCGGCCCGTTCGGCGTGGGCCGCCCGCCTCGCCGACTGGGGCGGTAACCGCGATCGCTTCGAGTCGTGCCTCTCGGCATCGGGTTTGCCCGACTGGCAAGATGCGCTGCCAACCTTTGAGCCTGGCGCATCGATCGCTACCCGCAAGGCCAACACCACGGTCATCAATGCCATCGCCGATGTGGTTCCGGCCCTGGTGTCGGGGTCAGCCGACCTCACCGGCAACACCGGCACCGACCTCGACTCCGATCTCATGTCGGCAAAGAACCCCGATGGCCGCCTCATTGCCTATGGCGTACGCGAGCACGCGATGGGCTCCATTGCCAACGGCATGGCCCTGCACGGTGGCATCTTGCCCATGGTCGGCACCTTCCTCGTGTTCTCTGACTACATGCGTCCGGCAGTGCGCTTGTCGGCCATCTCCGGAGCCAAGGTGCTCTATGTCTGGTCGCACGACTCGGTGGGCGTTGGCGAGGACGGCCCGACCCACCAGCCCGTCGAACACCTGGCGTCGTTGCGTTCGATCCCTGGGCTCGACGTCTTCCGACCCGCGGACGCCACCGAGGTCGCGGGCGCCTATGCCGCCGCGATCGACAGCGACGGCCCAGCCGCCATCATCTTGTCGAGGCAGAACCTGCCCGTGCTCGAGTTCACCTCGGCCGTCCATGTCGAGTTCGGTGGATATGTCCTGAACGATGTCTCCGACCCTGACGTGGTGCTCATCGGTACTGGCAGCGAGGTACAGCTGTGTGTTGCGGCCGCTGAACAGTTGGCCGCCGAGGGCATTTGGGCCCGAGTGGTATCGCTGCCGTGCTGGGAACGTTTCGACGCCCAAGACATCGAGTACCAGCTGTCGGTCATCCCCGACGACGTCCCGGCCGTGTCGGTTGAAGCCGGGGTGAGTTTCGGCTGGTCGTCCTATGCCGACGCCCACGTTGCGATCGACCGGTTCGGCCTGTCCGCCCCGGGCGACATCGCGATGGAAGTGCTCGGCATGACCGCCGACAATGTCGCCAACGTCGCTCGCGACCTGCTGTCCTAACCCTCCTCGAGGAGCCCGCCATGCCTGAACTTTCACAGCTGAACGATCGTGGCCAGAGCCCATGGCTCGACAACATGCGCCGCGACTGGCTTCAGGACGGAACCATGCAGCGATGGATCGATTCGGGCATTCGAGGCGTCACCTCGAATCCGTCGATCTTCAAGAATGCCATTGCGGGCTCGTTCGACTACGACGACCAGTTCCGCGACCTCGTTGACGCCGGCATGTCGGTCAACGACGCCTACTGGGAACTCGTCACCTCAGACATCGAGGCC
This sequence comes from uncultured Acidimicrobiales bacterium, assembly GCA_964350975.1. Classification (GTDB taxonomy): domain Bacteria; phylum Actinomycetota; class Acidimicrobiia; order Acidimicrobiales; family Poriferisodalaceae; genus JAADHX01. The sequence continues at coordinate 3,377 of CAYGMW010000317.1, forward strand.
GCGCTTGCCATCTTGCG
>CAYGMW010000318.1:0-3381 GCA_964350975.1 uncultured Acidimicrobiales bacterium
TGCGTGACGAGTACTGGAAGATGCCCTCGGCCATGGGGTCGTCGAGGCGCAGTGGTGAGCTGGTGTTGATCACCGATGTCACCGATGGCTGCTGTTCAAGCTCATCGTGGCTCACGCCGCGAACAATACGAATCATCTCCAAGGCGTCAATGTTTCGGATTGCACCCAAGCTGTAGGCGTTCGGGGCCTTGTCGCTCAGGGTCAAGATGTCGAACAAGGCGTGCAGATGGCGCACAGATGGGTGGATGTCGGCTGGCTCGACGGGATAGCCACCATGGATCTGCACCGAGTTGAGTGACTGGGTGAGGCGCAGCAGGTTCTGGAAGTCGGCCCGGTTGCCACTGCGTCGACCGCCAGCGAGGTCGGCGACGTTGGGCGCCGACGCCACCGCGCTGAACACCACATGGTCTCCACCAATCATGACGTCATGGGCCGGGTTCGGGGCGTGCAGCCTGAACTGTGATGGAGCCGTCGACACCATGGCCTCGACCATCTCGGGGTCGAAGCGAACCCGATCACCGCTCACGCTGCATCCGTTGGCTGCGTAGAGCGTTCGGGCACCCTCGTGGAGCACATCGACACCAGTATCACGGAGCACCTTCAGCGACGAGGTGTGGATGGCTTCGATCTCGTCGTCGCTGACGGCCTTGGTGGCCTCAAAGGGCCGCCGGTGCAGGCGAAACGGATCTTGCTTCGGCCCAGCAGGAGTGGAGGGCCGCTCGCGGCGGCCCCCCTTGCGGACGGGTCTGGTGGTCAAGTTGTTCTCATATCGGTTGGTCTCATGTCGCTGGCCTCATATCGCTGGCTTCGGTTCAGTGGTGCGGCGGCGGTAGCCCAACATTGATGACACTCGTTGGGCGGCGCCCATCACCTGTCCGGCCACCAGCCGTTCGCGCCCCTTGGCCGGGAAGCGATAGCTCGGTCCCCACGCTTGCAGCGATGCAACCACCGTCCCGGAGCTGTTGCGAACCGGTGCGGCGACGACGCTGATGCCATCGGCACCCTCTTCGTGGGTCCAGATGAAGCCCGACTGGCGAACGTGTTCGACCCGACGGCGAATTGCTTCGGGATCGACCACATTGGCTTTCGTCATCGGCAGAAGCCGCCGGCCGAGGTATTCGTCGATGCGGTCATTGCTCCAGCTGGCGAGGATCACAAGCCCCGGTGCGCCGCCGTGGACCGGGGCCCTCGTTCCGACCCAGTCGCGGATCTGCACCGAGTGAGCCGTGTTCATTTGGGCGACGTATTGCATCTCGTTGCCCAGAGGGATACCCAGGCTGGCCGACTCGCCGGTGTCGTTGGCGAGATCGAGCAGGGTTCGGGTGGCGACTTCAACCAGTCCATGCGTTGGGTCCGACGACGCTGCCATGGCAACGATCGACGGACCGATTCGGTAGTGGCCAGCTGAGTCGCGAATGACGGTGCCGTGGTCGGCGAGGGTGCCCAGCAGTCGGGCGGCGGTCGATGTTGGGAGTCCGGTTCGGCGGGCTAGCTCGCTTGAGCTGCACGGGTCGGTCGCAATCTCATGGAGCAGCTGCAACGCCCGCTCGACGCTTTGGACACCAGACACCGCTCGCTCCGAAACCCCTGAACCTTGAGATGCCTGACCCCAACAGGCGATATCGGCACATTACGCACTCTGGTTGCCCACATGTTGGGCCACATCATGTTCTTCCCACGATGTGGGAGGTCGCGGTTATGCCCGGTGGTCGTCCTTGGCGGGTAACGCGCTGGCGTCGTTACGGGTCCAGTCGTCCATCAAGAAGTCGTCCCACCTCAGCTTGAGGTGCTTCGGTGGCTTGCGGAGCTCCTCGACGCCCTCAGGAAGCCCGACCCGGAGCAGATAGACCGAGATTCCGGCAATTACCGCAAGAGGAACGAGAATCAGCGAAGCCATCAACAGCATGGGTGTAAAGATAGCCCAACCGCACTCGAGGAGTCCCGACATGACATGGTCGACGCCGACGGACTGGCTGGCCGAACTTGACCTCGCGGCCGACAGCACCTCGCTCCGCATGGGCACGAGGCGGCTCGGAGACCGGCCATGGCTCTGGGTCGACGACGCAAGCGACGATGAGCGGGCGCTGAAGGCCCGGCTCACGGCCGACCGCCCCGATGACGTGTTTGCCGGCGACGAGTCGACCATCGACGCTGGCCGGCTCATCGCCGATCTCGTCGGGTGCGAACTCACTGGACGCCACCCATTGCTCGACGCTGGTCTACATGTCCAAGAAGACCTGTGCCTCCTGCGCCGCCGCGACAGCGGTTGGCATCTCGTGGCGGCCTCGTTGCATTTTCCGAGCCGTTGGCGTCTGAGCGACAAGGTCGGGCGGCACATCACCGAGGTCCACGGACCGGTCGCCGGATACGACACCGCGCTGGCCGCCCGGGTCGACACCTTGTTCGACCGGCTGACCCCCGACCCGGTATGGCGCCGCAACTGGTTCCTCCACGCCGACGACGAACTGTTCGCGCCCGCTCCACCGCCCGAGCGCGTTGTCGAACCCGATCGGGTCCGAAGCGACCTCATCGTGCGGTCCGAGCGACAAACCCTGCGCAAGGTCGGATCCGATGTCCTGTTCACCATCAGGGTGCAGCGGGCCCCACTGGCGTACCTGCTGGACCTGCGGACACCAGAGTTTCGGACCTGGATCTTCGGCACCACCGCCGATCATCGACGTCGACGAGGCCTCTCGCCGGACCAGACCATGGCTGTGCGCGACGCAATGCTCGCTGGTGGGGCTCAGTAGCGCGAGCGCTTGTCTTGGTACATCGCGAGATCGGCCCGTTCGACCACGCCACTGACGTCGGCGATGGTGTGGGCGACAGACCAACCAATGCTGAGGCGGCACGACGCATCGTCGCTGCCGCTCTCAACACGCCCACGGATTCGCTCAACGAGGGCGGTGATCTGATCGCTGTCCCCCAGTCCTGGGCACACGACCACGAACTCGTCGCCTCCGAGTCGCACGGCAACATCATTGGGCCGGATGGCCTGGCGGAGTTGCTCGCCAACATGGGCCAACACACGATCTCCGAGAGCGTGGCCGCCGAGGTCGTTGAGCTCCTTGAAATGGTCGACGTCGCAATACAACACGGCAAGGGGAAGGTCGCCGTGGCCTGGGCTATCGAGCACCCGATCGAGGCCGATCCGGTTGGCCAAACCGGTGAGCGGGTCGGTCCTGAGCTGGTGCAGAAGCGATCGCTTGTCTCGCTCGTGAATGATGGCGAGCCGGACGAGTCGCCTCACAAAACGTTCGGCCCCATTGGGTCGTTCGGCAAATACCGGCGAGTACGGCACCCAGGCGACGATGGCTCCAGCCAACACGTCGCGCTCGTCGAAGATGGGCAGCGGCAGCGCAAGGCTCGCACGGGCTCGGT
>CAYGMW010000319.1:0-3352 GCA_964350975.1 uncultured Acidimicrobiales bacterium
CAATCAAGATTGCCGATCTCGTTGACAGCGACGGATGCGTCGCCATCGAGGTGCGCACCATTCCTGACCCTGAAGCCTTCGTCGACATCATGATGCAAACCCTGAAAGAAACGTTCCCCGCTGCCACGACCGACGATGAACTCGAATCGGCGGCCACGTCCTTCGCGGTGGAGAATCTCAATGTCGGGCAATACGACTACGAGTCCGGCTTCTTTCGACGTGTCACGAGCACGCAACGAATCTCAGATGGGCAAGAGGAGAGAATCGACACCAGGATCGTCCTTGACGTCACCGAGGACTGACTCTGGCGCAGCTGTAGATCTCGCGAATCGCCGCGTCGAGCCGAGGGCGTGACACCATCTCGTCATGAGATTTCGTCTCGCCTTGGCCGCGGCGATCGCCCTGGCGGTCCCGTTTGGTTCGACCTCCGCTCAAGCGACAGAGCGAGTCGGCTGCAACGCTCTCGCCGTCACTCTCACCGACGTGAACGGGTTCACCACAGCGGACGGTACCGATCTCGGACTTCCGACACCCGCCGCCAGTGACACTTCAGTGACACGAGCATTTGAGAACGATGGGCTCGAAATGCTGCTGCTTGTTTCGGTAGCGGAATACGACACAGCAACCGAAGCCGCCGTCCGCCTCGGGGACTTCAGCGAAGGATTCCTGGAGAGCGCCACCTCGTCGATCGGCCCGATCACAAGGGCGCCTGGGTCTGCCACCTATTCCGGGGTCAGCCCCGGAACGAGTATCGAGGCCCTCGAATCCACCGTCGGCCGATACGTCGTGGCCTCTCTTGTGCTGCTTCGTGGCGGACCGACAGCCGACGAAAGCGAGTCGGTCCTGAACAACGCTGTCGAGTTACAGTCGACCCGCATCCCCGATCGCTGTCTCAGCGATGTTGTCGACGAACCAATCGGCCCATCGTCGTCCAGCGCTAGGAGGTTGGGGCAACTGACAGGCTTGATCGTGATCGGTGGCGCAACGATCTGGGGAGCCTGGGTCCTGACTACGCGTGCACGGCGATCGGACCCGGCCGAGAAGTGGGCACCGTAGCGCTCTGAGTCGCTGAACGGATCGAAGTCAAGATCGTCGAGCAGCTCCCCGGCCTCGCCCTCGGGTACAGCCGAGCCAAGATTCGATCGAAAGCGACCCGAACTCGTTGAGCACGAGCCCGTGTGGCTGGTTCTCCAACATTGCAGCCGGGTGCCGCTGATGTGGCTAGATTTCTGCTTCAAAAGACGCCATAATCGCGGAATGGAAGCTGGCGTAAAGGAACTCAGAGACAACCTCAGCCGCTATCTCAGCGTCGTGCGCGAAGGCCAGGAAGTAACCGTGACTGACCACGGCAAAGCGGTCGCCCGCCTCGTGCCCCTCGATCAGCCGCGCCTCATCGACCGCCTCATCAGCGAGGGTCTGGTTTCGCCGCCAGTACATCAAAAGCGCCTTCGCACGCTTCCGAACGTGACCGGCACTGGCACCGTGAGCGATCTGGTTGCCGAGCAGCGTCGGTGATCGCGTACTTCGATACATCTGCCTTGGTTCCGCTTGTGGTCAGCGAACCTGCATCATCGCTGTGCGGTCGATTGTGGAACGAGTCGACGCGCATTCTGAGTACGCGACTGATCTATCCCGAAGCGCGAGCAGCGCTGGCCCAAGCCCAACGAATGAGTCGTCTGACGGCCGCACAGTTAGGGCAAGCTGTTGACGAACTGAACTCGATCGCTCTGGAGATCAGCTACGTCGAGGTCTCGGCCGACCTGGCGGCATCCGCAGGCGATTTCGGCCAGGCCCATGGGCTGCGAGGCTACGACGCAGTCCACCTTGCCTCAGCGGCGTTCGCCCACGATGCCGAACTCGTCTTCGTGACGGGGGACCGCCAACTCGCAGCGGCAGCCCAGTCGATCGGAATCCCCGTCGCGTTGACGACCCCGTGACCTGCGACACGCGCGTCCTCCTGTGTCAATCGCGCAGGCTGTCAGCGCGCATCGGAGCGGCTGCGGCCGCGAGATGCACGTCGGTGACCTTGCCATAGAGGCTGCGGATTCGCTCAACCGACCCAACGGTCCCTGCGCGCTCGCTGAACGACATGATCAACATCAAGCGGCGTTGGTCGGCTCCGGTATTGGGCGCCACGCGGTGAAGTGAGAACCGGCCCAAGAAGAACTGAAGATCCCCGGGCCGAAGTTCGAGAGTGCGGACCCGAGATCGATCTCCGGCCAACACCGCGCTCACCGCCTCAACACACTCGTCGGCCGGCGACCGCAGTGCCGGAACGTACTCAAACTCACCCCCGGACTCAGCTGGCTGCAGCAACATCGTGATGGTGAACTCATTGGTGTCGAAGTGCCAGTTGAACTCCTCGCCCGGAGCCTGCACGTTCACGATCATGTTGGAGACAGGATCTTCATAGATGTGAAGCTCGGCTTTACCCAAGCACTCTGCGAGGAAACGCATCAGCGCAGGCCAGTGGTACAGGCGCCACGAGTTGGTCGATTCGTCCCACTCGTCGGCACGGACGAAACCATTAGTGCGAGCCATGAAGATGTTTGCCGGATGATCTGACCCAAGCGTTGGGTCGCCATCGTTGAGGTACACGTTGGCCTGCTTGACCTCCGGATAGAACCCCAGATGGGCTCGCGATCGCGCCTCATCGAGCAAAGATGCAAGACCGAATTCGCTGAGGAACCCCGGAAGCACCGCGCAGCCATCGGCATCCAAACCAGCGCGCACATCAGCGATGACCCGCGAGCGCTCAGGACCCACAACCTCGATGGGGTAACGATGGTGGTCGATCAGCTCAGATGGTTCTGCACTCATCGGCGAATGTTTGCATCCGGCCGAAGTAGTCACAAACTCCGGGCTCAGCCGACGTCGGGGCCGACCGGGCGGCCGTCGATCACCTGGTCGAGATACTCGCTCATCCCAATGCCGACCTGACCGTCACACTCGTAACGGGTCATCGCTTCGGTGATCCGGGTGAACAGCTGCTCGCCGTCGGGCGTCTTGCGTCGGCTGCGCAGCGGGATCATCGACAGCACTTCGCCCGTGATGTTGTACTCACGTTCGGCAGTCTTGGCCCAGCAGGTCATGCCGGTTTGGTAGAGGTTCTCGTCCCAGGTCGACTCGATGCGGCAATCCTCGATGATCTTGTATTCGTCGCCGTCGAGCACCATGCCGCTCGCCCTGATGCCCGTGCCTTCAGCGTCTCGACCGATGACCGACAGCATCATGGCGAAGTCAGGGCTGAACACCATCGGCAGCCACCGGTACCAGTAGAGCGCCTGCCAGTGACGGGGCCCCCAGGACTTGTCGCGCAGGCCGAGCCCATCGATCGTGATGGCTTCGTCGC
>CAYGMW010000320.1:0-3342 GCA_964350975.1 uncultured Acidimicrobiales bacterium
GGTCTGCTCTTGGCCCAAGCCGATGGCGCTCAGCAAGAGGCAGCGGTTGGCAACCAGTTCGCGGGCCGGGTCGGGCTGTTCCTTCGGGTCGACGACTTCGACGAGACCTATCGACGTATGGTCGCCCACAACGTCGAATTCGTCGGCCAACCACGCGATGAGCCCTATGGTCGGGTCGTGGTGTTCGTCGATGTGGTCGGTAACAGGTGGGATCTGCTCGGTCCGCCGTCCGGTCAGCTGAGGAGCTCGGCGACGGCGTCTTGAGCCGATCTCGCCGCAGTGTCGACGCTGCTCCAGTTGTCGAAACGGGTGTAGGCGTCGCCAGCGAAGAAGACTCGACCATCGATCGACCCCGACAGCTGCCTCGAAATCGACGATGGTGCCTCATCTTCGAGGTAGGCCCCACCGGCAAAGGGCTCGTCGTTCCAGTTCTGGACGAGGTGGCGCACATAGTGCCGCGACGCGGCTCCGTCGAACACGCCGTCGAGTTCGCCGAGCACGTCGTTGATGAACTCGCCGTCGGACAACGACTGGTAGTGCTCGGCTTGAGCACCAACGCTGAACAAGCCGAGGAGATTCACGTCGGTGTCGTGACCGAAGGCCGCGTCGTAGAAGAGTCGCTGGCCCTCATCGGTGTAGGAGTCAGCGAAGGCGAGAACGGTGGGGTAGAAGGCCTCGTCGAATTCGATGAAGGCCTTGAGGCCACTCCAGACGTTGGCCCGCTCGATGACATCGGTGCGCTCCGACGGCAATGGCGGCTCGAACCGGACATCGCCGCGTTGCAGCACGGCGAGGGGAACGGTGACGATGACCCGGTCTGCGGAGTGGGTGGAGCCCGACGCGTCGGTGAGGACGATCTCATCGCCGCTGTAGTCGACAACCGTGATGGCCGTGCGGAACACCATCTGGTCGGCAATGTCGGCGACGATGTAGGTGTCGAAAAACTCAAGCCAGCTTGACCCGTCGAACTTCAGATCGGTGTCGGCGAACTCGCCCGCCATGGGAAAAAGCTCGAGGTCGCCGTCGTCGACGAACCCGATGCGGTCGGCCTGGGAGTACGCAATGAGCCGGGTCGAGATGTCGACCGACGGGTCGTCGACGATGTCGGTCAGGGTGTCTGGCCCATCGTGCAGCCATTCGGCACCCAACGACACCGGAAAGTCGACGAAGTCGAGGTCGTGCCGGATGCGACCCCCGTGGGTGGCCGTGGCTTCGAGAATCTGGGCGGTGATGCCGCGGCGCTTGAGCAGATAAGCGGCTGTCATCCCGGCGGGCCCAGCACCGATGATGATGATGCGCCCGGTGAAGTTTGTACCTTCGGTCGGTCCGGTCTCCGCCACGTCAGCCTCCGAGGTGCAGGCCGTGATCAATCCCGCAAGCCCAGCAACACCAGCTGCGCTTGCGGTGAGAAATGTGCGCCGGCTCATGGGCGATGTGGGTGTGCACGATGTTGGGTGGTCCACGAGTACGATCCTCGCCCATGTCTTTGGCAAACAACGATATGCCGTCGACGCTGCTCGCTTCGGACGGCTATCCGGCTGACGATATCGACTTCGTGCAGATGGCGTACCGATTCTTGTTGCGACGTGACGCTGACCCAGGCGGCCTTGAATACTGCGTTGGTCTGCTCAATGCCGGCGAAACGCGCGCCACAGTCATGCAGAAGTTGCTCGACTCGGACGAATTCGCCGAACTGATCACCGACAAGGGTCTGCAGTGGCCGCTGGTGCCGCCGCCGGGATATGCCGGCCAACTCGAGGACTCGGTGCAGCAACCGCTGCGTGACATCGCGGCCACCTTGACCCTCGATGACTGCGAGCCCTACCACGCAACCGACCTCCCGAACGGCGAGTTCATCGCCGGGGGATGGGATCTGCGCGGCGGCGAGCACAACTATGTCGGCGGCATCGACCTGTCTGGAAAACGAGTCCTCGACTTGGGTCCTGCCACCGGGCATCTGTCGTTCTGGATGGAACGCCAAGGAGCGAACGTCACCGCGTTCGAGATCGGCTACGACGCCAGCGCTGACATCCGCCCGTCGCACGCAGTCGACGTTGAGTTCTTCCGCAACTCGATGATGGACTTCGTCCGGGGCATCAACAATATGTGGTGGTATTCGCACCACGCCTTTGGGTCGAACGCGACCATGGTCTATGGCGACATCTACCACCTGCCACAGGACCTCGGGCAGGTCGATGTGGCCCTGTTCGGAGCCATCTTGTTGCATCTCGAACGGCCCCTGCGGGCGGTAGCCAGTGCCGCGGCGCTCAACCCCGAGTGCATCGTCGTCACCGAACCACTTGACGACTTCGACATCCACTCGACAGTTCCGGTCATGCGTCACCTGCCTGGCCGCGACGAGAACCTGTCGGGCTGGTGGGAGATCTCACCGGCGGCTGTCATCAAAATGTTGACCGTCGTGGGCTACGGCAATGTTGAGGTCACGACCCACCAGCAGCTGTACTACCCAGACCACGACCTGAGCGTCGACCCGGCCGAGGTCACCATGTTCACCGTTGTTGGACGGCGGGCCGCCTAGGGGCGCAGGTCGGCGAGCTGGCTGGTATGGGCCGCGAGGTGCATCTCGGCTTGTACATCGATGGCGATGGCGCCCCACGGCCGCGGCCCATCGACCATCACTTGACCGTCATGGCTCAGCGTGCAGTGCACCTCGTGAGCCAGCTGTTCGGCGGAGAGGCGCTTCAGCGCGGCGATGAGCTGACCCGATACCCGGCGGCCCGCCGAAATGAGGCCCTGGGTATCGCCATGGCGATCGATCCAGGCTGCCAGCACCTCTCGATCTTGGCAGACGTCGTTTTCGAACCGCACCGCGTGGCCGTGGATGATGCCGTGGCACACGGCGAGCATGGCGGCATCGGTCAGGGCAACATGCGCGATGGTTTGCTCAGCTGACCACTCGCCATGAGGCGCCGGGCCGAAACCGCCAGCGGTGGCCTCGACAAAGAAACGCCCGTAGGCCGCTGCAAGGGAGCTGACGTCGGATCCATCAGTGGCCGGTTCGGCCCCGTCCGCGAAGTGGTCGAGCACATGACCCCACGCCCCAGGGCCCACGTAGCGACGTCGACGGATGAACGATTCTGGCCCGTGGGCCTCCCATCCGCGATGTTCCAACACGACCCTTGTGCCGGGTCCGTCGGGGGCGAACTCGACATCGACGATGGATGCGATCTCGGCCGACTGGCCCGGATGCCAGGTAAAGGTCAGCCGATGGGGTGGTTCCCATGCAACGACCTCACCCCAGACGGCTTCGCGGCCATCGGTGGACATCTCGACCAGGCGCCCGTCAACAAACGCCAGTCCTCCGGAGGTCGCGCCGAATAC
>CAYGMW010000321.1:0-3328 GCA_964350975.1 uncultured Acidimicrobiales bacterium
CAGGCTTCGTGAAGCCGAGATGGATGAAGCTCACATATCTGGCTGACGAGATAGGCCTTCGGAACAACTCGAAGATTGTCGAAGCTCGCAACGCATTCCGAAGGCATGCCGTCGTCGATTCCGAGTCGGAGTTCGGTTGGGATGTTCCTGATCGTCCGGGTGATGGGTGCCGCAATGACGCTGTTGAGAACAGGGATCGCCGCCGAGCGGGTCATTGTGTGGAACGGTCGTCGGCCGACGTCTTCGAGTTCGCCCCACCAGATCTGCCGGCGGTCAATACTTCCGCCGCACACTTGAGGGAAGTCTGGGCACTGCGTTCTCTCACCAGTCAGCAGTCAAGAACTTTTGAGGCATTACTCCACCGGTTAGCTCGATGGTGTCGAGCCAAGCCAGCCCATCATCTTCCATGTCTATGAGCAGATAGCGACGGCTGGAATCCATGGTGGTTCTCTGAACATTTGAAGGCACGGCAATTCGCGTCGACATCCCGTCCTCAGTCCATCCCTCTATTGTCGGCGATCCGTCGGCGATCCACACAGTTTGGTGGCTGTCTAGAGCGACGGATAGCCCCGGAACCGAACCGCTTCCGAGATCGATCCGTGTTGTCTCACTGATGTCATCTATAGACCTCACCGCCAACCAAACCAGCGTCGCCCTATCCGCCTCAGCGACCAGAGCTACCGCATTGTTATCTGAGAGCGAGATAGCCAGCTGCTGCTCCGCCGGTGCGAATATGCGATCGAGCTCAGCTCGCCCAACGAGCTCGTCGCCCGCGACGATCGCAGACAGCGGGAAGCCCAGAACTGCCAGATCATTGGTGGTACCTTCGCCAAGCACACCGAAGGCGAGTTGACTGGCCACGCCCGACTCGAGATTGAGTCTGTGGATTGAGCCGACGCCCGGTTCACAGCACACCCAGATGAGCAGCTCACCGGACGAGCCCTGGACCTCAATTGCGTCAGCACCGCTGGATTCACTGTCGAACCCTATTGTCGTTTCGAGGTCAATAGTCGCTGAGTTGCCTGACTCCAAATCAACGATTACGAGCGATGAACCTCCGCTCGCTATACCGAAGAGGGACGGTGGCGCACCCTTCGGTGCGGATACCTGCCGATCAATCACAACATCACGGATCTCAAGACCGACTACCGATGACGTCGATGCAGTTGAGCTCGGGACGATGCCACTCGTCGTTGTTGCCGATGACGTCGACGACGGCACAGAAGTCGTCAAGCTAGAGCCCGCTGTCGGTGAAGGAGGCGGAGCGGTTGTGTCAGCGCCACCGCCACAAGACGTTGCCAACAACAGGGCAGTCATGAGGGCGACTACATACTTCACGGGAAGACTGGTGGGCATGCCCCGTTGACCCAATGTCCGGCCGTCTTGTTGCCAAAACCGTGACGCATGATCATGTCGAGGATGATCTGCCAGTGCGACGTGTTGTATTCCGGACTCAAGCACCACGTTCCCATCGCGTAGTTCAAATTGCACCAAGCCGAGCTGGTCGCCGGTCCCCCTGAACCATCAAGCACTAGGCCAGCGCCGTTGAGGTCGTTACAGACAGTAGTGAGGCGTGGCAGGGTTCTGCCAGATTCCTGGGACTCCGTTGGCGCCGGGGAGGAACTGGAGTGATGCCTGGTCACGGTGTTTGACGAACGCTTGTGGCCTGGTACCCATGAGCGCGGGGCGTTTGGCTGAGCGACCCGTTCAACACGGCCGCGCTGTTGCGTCCTCGCCATCGGCGTCAGTCCGTGACACGCTGAGAATGTCAAGCGGGATTGACCCCACCGTGCTCACTCGTTTTGGCCCCGGCAGTTCGGCGTTGGGCGGTGGTTCGGAGTCGGTAAGCGTTGGTGCCGAGGTCAGGTTCGATGTTCGTACCCGATACGCCGAGGAGAACGGCGACAGGATTGCTCTGCTACTCGCCGAATACAGGGAAGGGTCAGGCTGATCGGCAACGCTGGTTGAGTTGTGCGGCCGAGTGCCTCTAGCAGTCGATCGCGGTTCGGGCCGCGGCGCAGGCTTCGTGAAGCCGAGATGGATGAAGCTCACATATCTGGCTGACGAGATAGGCCTTCGGAACAACTCGAAGATTGTCGAAGCTCGCAACGCATTCCGAAGGCATGCCGTCGTCGATTCCGAGTCGGAGTTCGGTTGGGATGTTCCTGATCGTCCGGGTGATGGGTGCCGCAATGACGCTGTTGAGAACAGGGATCGCCGCCGAGCGGGTCATGATGAGGAACGGTCGCCGGCCGACGTCTTCGAGTTCGCCCCACCAGATCTGCCCGCGGTCAGGGGTTGTCACCATGGCTCTTCGAGGATTGCCTCACGAAGCGATGCGAGAGCTGAGTGTTCTTCGGAAGCCGATGGTGGCCGCCGGGTGTAGCCGGCGACGATGGCGGCGTCGTTGCGGCTCTGGAGTTCGAGATTGATGAGCGCTTCGATGCCAGCTCGGACTGCAGCGGCTCGGCTTTCGTAGGCGCCACCGCTGACCAGGTCGTCAACGGCGGACAGAAGCCGGAGTGGGAGTCGTACGGCGATCTGCTCGGTAGCCACTCGACCAGCATACCGTATTGGTATGCAAAAGGGTTCCGGCGCCATGCGCTCTTGTAAGCTACAAAGATGGCGACTTCGAAGACGACAACCTTGAGGGTCCCGAGTGAGTTGCGAGACGAAATCGCACGCATCGCGCAGCAACGGGGTACCACGATGCTCGACGTCGTAGCCGATGCAGTCCAACGGCTCAGTCGCGATGAGTGGTGGTCCTCAGTCCGCGAAGCCCTCGATGTGCTCAGCCCATCCGAAGTAACCAGCTACCAACATGATGCTCTGGCCAAGGACTCGACTGCCGCGGACGGACTCCATGAATCCTGAGGACCCATTGGTCCGAGGTGATATCTGGATGGTTGATTTCGGGGTCGACCCCGCCGACCCCGAGCAGGCGTTCTTGCGTCCCGCGTTGGTTGTTTCTGACAATCGTCTGCACCATCGAAACCTCCGTATGGTGATCGTCGTCCCGGGAACGTCCTCGATTCGACAGGTTCCGTTGCACGTCGTTGTCGAACCAGACAGCGACTCGGGCCTTGTCGTCCGAACTGCGTTTCAGGTTGAGCAGGTCCGGTCGGTATCGACGACCCGACTCGTTGAGAGGCTCGGCCGCCTCGACGCGGTCAATGCTCACGTGGTCGATGAGATTTTGCGAAACGCGCTGGCGCTGTAGGCGGGAGCTCGCCACGGGGCGCCGTGAGCGTGGCCAGGCCTGTTGGCCATCGGTTAGCGGTCGAGGGTGCCTTCGCCTTCGATCCACCAGCGCAGCGGTACGTGGGGT
>CAYGMW010000322.1:0-3316 GCA_964350975.1 uncultured Acidimicrobiales bacterium
CGGGTGCTTGAGGTCCACGAGGGCTGGGTCCATGTGGCCACGACGGTGAATGGCCGAGCCCAGCCCTGGTGCACCTTCCTTGGCAAGGGCACCCCGTCGACCACAGCCACCCAGGAAGGCCTCGCGGTGTTCACCGAGATCACCACCATGTCGTCGACACCGAATCGGCTTCGTAAGGTCACCCGGCGGATGCTCGCGATCGAGATGGTCGAACAGGGAGCGACCTTCCTCGAGGTGTACCGCTGGTTCGTCGATCAGGGCCTCGATGCGTCTGATGCTTGGGGGCTGTCGGTGCGGGTGTTTCGTGGCAGCAACCCAACATCGGGCCCGTTCACCAAGGACTTGGTGTACTCCCGAGGTTTCCTCGAGGTCTACAACCTGGCACGACTTGCGGTCAGGCGGGGCCGAATCGATCTGCTGCCGTGGCTGTTCGCCGGCAAGCTGGCCATTCAAGAGCTTGGGGCCATCAGCGAGTTGGCCGGTGCCGGTCTGGTCACCCTTCCAGAGCACCTGCCGCCCCACATTGCCGACCCGAGCGCTCTGGCGTCGTGGATGGCGTATTCGAACCTGCTGAACCGGGTCGACATCATCCAGATGGAGATCGACCTCCAGCACATCTTCGACTGAGTGTGATTGAAGACTGCCGTGCCAGTTGCGGTTGGGCTGCGACGAGGTGACACGATGGGCGCCAGCACATCGAGCGGGGGAGCGCACACGTGGCCTGGGACTTTTCGACCGATCCTGAATTCCAAGCAAAACTCGACTGGGTAGAGGACTTCTGCCGCGCCAAGGTAGAGCCGCTGAACTACGTCTTTCCGTACGCGGTGCGCTCCAAGGACCCCAAGATCCGAGCCCTCGTCGCCGAACTCCAGGACGAGGTCAAGGCCCAAGGACTGTGGGCCATTTTCTTGGACGAAGACCTCGGCGGCCCCGGCTATGGCCAGCTCAAGCTGGGCCTGCTCAACGAGATCTTGGGTCGCTACCCGTCAGCGCCCCAGATGTTCGGTGCCGCCGCGCCCGACACCGGAAACATGGAGATGCTGGCGGCATATGGCACCGAGGAACAAAAGCAACGCTGGCTCGTACCGATGCTGAACCAAGAAATGTGGTCGGCCTACTCGATGACCGAACCTCAGGGCGGCTCGGACCCCAACTTGTTCCGCACTCATGCCATGCGCGACGGCGACGAGTGGGTCATCAATGGCGAGAAGTGGTTCACCAGCGCTGGACGCGTCGCCGACCTGTTGTTCGTGATGTGCACCAACGGCATGTTTGTGGTGCCGCGAAACACGCCGGGCGTCGAAATCCAGCCCGAACCGCGCAACCACAACCACATCATCTATCGCGATGTTCGGGTTCCTCTCGATCATCTGCTCGGACCAGAAGATGGAGCAAAGGTGCTCGCCCAGCGCCGCCTGGGTGGAGGGCGCATCCATCACGCCATGCGCACCATTGCCCAATGCAAGCTGGCCTTCGACATGATGTGCGAGCGGGCGCTCAGCCGCGAATCGCATGGTTCGATCATCTCGCAGCATCAAATGGTGCAGGAAAAGATCGCCGACTCCTATGCCCAGATCCAGATGCTTCGGCTCTATGTGCTCGAAACGGCGTGGAAGATCGACAACACGAGCACCCAAGAGGCTCGCACCGATATCGCCGCGGTCAAGTTCTCGATGGCCAAGGTGCTGCGCGAGGTGTCGTTCAACGCGTTGCACATCATGGGTTCGCTCGGAACGACCAACCTGACCCCGTTGCAGGACATGTATGCCGGCGCCCCGACGATGGGTATCGCCGACGGTGTCGATGAGGTCCACAAGGCCACAGTGGCGCGCCGCGTCCTCAAGGGCTATCGCCCCCATGAGGGCTACTGGCCCACGGAGTACTACCCGGCCAAGCGTGAGGCGGCCTGGGCTGCGTTCCAGCCCCGCTTCGATGCCGACCCTGAGCTGCTCATCAAGGCCGAGCAGTATCGCGAGTACCTCGCTAAACGGGGCTGACGATGCCTGAGTTGCACGACGTCGTGGTGATCGGCGCGGGGATGGCCGGGCTGTCCGCAGCTCGCCGCCTGAGCGACGGTGGCCACGATGTCGTGGTGGTGGAGGGTCGCGAACGCCTTGGCGGTCGGCTACACACCGTCCAGTTGGGCGACGCGAGCGTCGACCTTGGTGGGGCCTGGATTCATGGCCCGATCGGAAACCCCCTCACCCCGGTCGCTGAGGCCGCGGGAGTAGCTGGTTCGCAGAGCAGCTGGATCGAGAACCCGGCAACGTCGATGGCCGTCACGGTGGACGGCGAGCAGCTCGACACTGTTGCGTTCGCCAGGGGAGCGAGACGATTCTGGGCCGGGTTCGACACCGTGGTTGGCCCGGCTGCAGGATCGGGCACCATCGGCGATCTGGTGGGCGGGGGAGCTATCAGCAGCGCCGGTCTAGCAGGAGCAGAGGTGGCTGGGTTCGAGTGGGCTGCTCACCTCGGAGTGCAGTGCATCGAAGCGTCCGATATCGACCAGATCTCAGCCCCGGGCACGGTGATGAACGAACGCCCCGGTGGCAATCTGTTGCTGAGCGATGGCGGCTACGTGCGCTTGGTCGACGAGGTTGCCCTCGGTCTCGACGTGCGTACCGGCTGGGTGGTCGAAGCGGTGTCTGCTGTTGCTGACGGCTGGCTGGTCAGCGGTGTGGCCGACGGCGAGCCGGTGTCGGCGTTGGCCCGGGTCGTTGTGGTGACCGTCCCCGTTGCTGTGTTGCAGCGCGAGTCGATCAGCTTCGAGCCGCCCCTCGGTTCGGAGGTCATCGATCGGTTGGCCCGCTTTGGTGTCGGACGAGCCGAGAAGATCGCGGTGCGGTTTGCTGAGTGGCCATGGGACGCCACGCTGCAAACCCTGTCGATCGTCGGCGCCGATGACACCGACCCGATGTGCTCGTGGAACTTCCTGCCGACGGCTCCGATTGCTGTTTCGTACGCGGCCGGGTCGAGGGCCGACGCCATGAACGCGATGCCAGACGACGTGGTGCTGCGCCTGGCCCTCGACCGCCTGACGACGGTCTTTGGACCCTTGCCTGAGGTGGTCGATTGGGTTCGAACCAACTGGGCCAACGATCACTTCAGCGCCGGTGCCTACACGTTCTCTGCGTCGCCGCAGGCGGGAGAGGATCGGTCGGCAATGCGCGAGCCTGTGGCTCCTGGCCTCTGGTTTGCCGGAGCGGCGTATGCCGATCACTACGCGACCGCAGATGGTGCGTTCAGTTCGGGTCGTGAGTGCGCTGAGCGGGTGGCCCGGTATCTGGCTCACTGAGAGCCGATCAGGTCCCTGGTC
>CAYGMW010000323.1:0-3299 GCA_964350975.1 uncultured Acidimicrobiales bacterium
GAAGCGGGGGCCCTCTCAAAATGCTTGTTACTGGCTGGGTGGATCGCCGAAGCGACGCAGGTCAGCTTTCGGGAATGACGTTGACGAGCTTCTTGCCGTGACGTGACCCGAACTTGACCTTGCCGTCAGCAGTAGCGAAGAGGGTGTCGTCGCCGCCGCGCATGACGTTGTCGCCAGGATTGATCTTGGTGCCGCGCTGGCGAACAATGATGCCGCCGGCGTTGATGACCTGTCCGTCGTAGACCTTGACGCCAAGACGCTGGGCGTTTGAATCGCGCCCGTTCCGCGTAGAGCCGCCGCCCTTAGTTTTTGACATGCGCTCTCAACCCCTCGTGATGCTGGTGATCTCGACGCTGGTGTAGCGGGCCCGGTGGCCCCAGCGACGACGGTTATTGCTCTTGTTCTTATAGGTGAAGCCGTCGATCTTCTTGCCCTTGGTCTCGCCGAGGACTCGGGCGCTCACCGTGACGCCAGCAAGCTGGTCGGGAGTCGCAAGGATGACATCGCCATCCTTCATGAAGACTGGTGTGAAGTTGACGTCGTCGCCCTCGGATGCGGACAGAAGGTCCACGTTGAGGGTCTGTCCGACCTCTACCTTTTCCTGGCGTCCGCCAGCGGTGATGACTGCGTACATACGGCGGCCTATGTTATCGGAGTTGGGCCGCGAGTGATACGGCAGATGGATTATTCGTCTTCATCAGTGGCTCGCGCCGACTGGACCCATGAACTGGGACAGGCCCCAGTATGGGGGGTTACTCCGGAATAGCGTCGGGCAAGAACCGAACACCGCGACCTTCGCAGTGATCACAGCCACATGTCACGGACTCAAGCAGGCCCTCACCGATACGTTTGCGGGTCATCTCAACGAGCCCCAGATCGGTGATGTCGAACGCTTGGGTGCGAGTCTTGTCGCGAGCCAACGCATCGCGGAACACCCTCATCACCTCGTCGCGGTTGGCCTTGATCTCCATATCGATGAAGTCAATGACAATGATGCCGCCAATGTCGCGCAGGCGCAGCTGCTTCGCGATTTCTTCAGCAGCTTCGAGGTTGTTCGCGAACACCGTTGCTTCGAGGTTCGTCGACCCGACGTTCTTGCCGGTGTTGACGTCAATGACGGTCAAGGCCTCGGTGTGCTCGATGATCAGCGATCCACCAGAGGGCAGCCACACCTTGCGGTCGACGGCCTTGCGCAGCTGCTCGCCCACATGGAACCGTTCGAACACGCTGAGCGCTTCAGACGATGGGTCGTGGTATTCGATCCGATCGGCCAGCGCTGGCGTGATGGTCTCCATATAGCCCTTGACCTGTTCGTACAGGGCACGGTCGTCGATGATGATGCCGCGATAGTCCTTGTTGAACTCCTCGCGGATGATCCGAACCGCCATATCGGGTTCGCGGAACAACAGCGCAGGCGCCTTGGTCGACGCAGCCAGCTTTTCGATCTCGATCCACTGCTGATGCAACCGGGCGACGTCGCGCTCGATTTCTTCGGCGGTGACATCCTCGGCGGCGGTGCGAACAATAAGGCCATGCTCGGCGGGCTTGACCCGATCGAGGATGCGACGCAGACGCTTGCGTTCCTTGTCGGGCAACCGCTTGGAGATGCCATAGGTCGAGCTATTTGGCACGAGCACCACAAAACGGCCTGGCAACGACACCTCGGTCGTCAGACGGGCACCCTTGTGGGCAATCGGGTTCTTCGTCACCTGACACACGATGGTCTGGCGGGCCTTCAGCAGTTCCTCGATGCGAGGGCCGTCTTTGTCCTTGTGGCGGCCCTTGCCCTTCGACTTGCGGCCACCACCGGACGAGGTGTCGCCGTCGACGTCGTCGCTGTCGATGGTGAGGTCGCCGCGGTACAGCACTGCGTTCTTTGGTGTGCCGATATCGACGAACGCGGCTTCCATGCCCGGCAGCACGTTCTGGACCCGACCGAGGTAGATGTTGCCGTGGATCTGTGAGACGTCATCGGCTGGCCGGCTCACGTAGTGCTCGATCAGGGTGCGCCCTTCGAGGACAGCGATGTGGGTGACCTCGCCGCGGACGTGGGCAACCATCTGATAGCGACCAACTGGTCGGCCGTTGCGCTCTTGACCACGACGACGCTGCAGCGCGGCTTCGTCGAGGTGCACTGGCCCTTCGTTGGCCACGATTGCTTCGATCGGGGTGACTGTCTTGCGTTTCGTGCGCTGCTGTCCGCTAGCGGGCCGACCATTCGATGATCCGTTGGCCGTCTCGTTCTGGCGCGGCTGGGTCGAATCGGAGCCTTCGCCCGGCCCCTTGCCCCGACCACGGCCACGACCACCACGGCGCCGCTTGCGTCCGGCGCCACCGGCAGCCTGGCCCGACGCGTCGTCGCCCGACGATGCGGCGTCTAGCCCACCGGCTTGGTCGCCCCGAGGGGCCGGTCGACGGTCGCCGATGCGTGGCTTCGCCGGCGGCATCGGGACACTCGAGGCATCAGCGGTGGCATCAGCCGCCGCAGCCGGCTTGTCGGCCCGAGGGGTTCGCGGCGCGCGAGGCTCTCGTTGTTTGATCGCGGGGACGTCGGTATCGCCCGACGCCACGCGCCGCGTGCGCTTCTTTGGAGCGTCGCCGTCCCCCGAAGCCGTATCGCCCAGCGCTGGATCGCCCGAAGCGGTTCGGCGCGACGACGATTCGGTCGGGTTCGCTATTTTCCGGGTGCGCTTGGCCGGGGCGGACGCCGCGGTATCAGAGCTTGGGGTGACCTCAGGGGCCGAAGTCGGCGCCGAATCGGTCGGCTCAGGAGCGATTCGTCGCCGCCTGCGGACCGTTGGGCCCGATGAATCTGAGGTCGTGGTTGTGGTGTCGCTGGCCGTGGCCTGGACGTCTGGGGTGTCGGTCACCCGCGTATTCCCTTCTCATGACGCATGCGCAATCGCATGCGGAGCTGGCGTCGCGGCGATCGAGAGTGGTTCTCGTCTCGCGCCATCCTGCTCAATTAGTTGTTTGGTGCGGACCGCGACACCCATCTCACGGGTAGGAGCCATCACCTCGACCAACTCCGAAGGTCGTACGACCCTCGGTTTGGTGGACAGTTCAGTCTCAAACGTGACCCCGTTCGGCCCACTGTCGATCACCGCAAGGTGAAAGATCGCAGGTCGGATGTCGTCGGCTCGTTGTTTGCCCTTGTGCACCCTCGTCGTCGGAATCGATGACGAATCGAGCACTTCGGCCACCCGTTGGTGAGCTGATGACTCATCGAGACCAATGATCTCGAACGTCCAGCAGCACCGGGTGACCTGTTCTTGCAGTGAGTCGCCGCGCCCCTCGCG
>CAYGMW010000324.1:0-3297 GCA_964350975.1 uncultured Acidimicrobiales bacterium
CTACTTCAACAGGTCGGTCAATCGACCAGCATGGGTTTCGAGGTCGGCGGCAATGTCAGCCCGTTCGTCGTCGATGTCCAGTTCGCGCAGGAACGGCTGAGGGTCACCCAACGGAGCTGAGCATCCTTGGGCACCAAGGGATTCGGCCATCGCGATTCCGGCCCGAACCGTCAGCGACATGGCGTTCGTTGCCTGATCGGCACCCAAGACGTGGTCGCGCACCGAGTCGCACACCAGCGCCGGGAGCCGCATCTGGCGCAGGACAGCTCCACCGAGGGCGGCGTGGTCGAACCCGAACTCGGCCACCTCGGCCTCGATCGGCTGGCCGCGAAGTTCGGCGATGGTGTCATGGCCGTGAACCGAACTCAACAACACCATTCCGAGGTCATGGAGCAAGGCCACGCTCCACGCGTCGCGGACCTTGACACCAACCCGATCGGCCACTGCCGCGGCCCCACCGGCCGACGCGATGGCGTGGTCGAGGTACCCGGCTGGCAGATGGGGGTTTGATGAGCTGAGGTGGACGAGGTTGGCAGCTGCCAGGTTTCGAACCATCGTGAAGCCAAGCACGCGGGTTGCGTCCCAGACGTTGGTTGATTCGGCCCGGGCGCCGATCCAGGCACTGTTGGCCAACACCAGCAGGCGGCTGACCAGGCCGGGGTCGGCCGAGATCAGCTCCGACACTTCTTGACGCTCTGAGTCTGGGTCGTTAAGAAGTTCGAGCAGCGAGATCGTGTAGGCCGTTCGGTCAGAGACCAACGCGGCACAGTTCACGTACGGCGCGACATCGATTTGTTCGAGAACTCCTGAGCCGGACACATGGTTCCATCGGAGGCTCGGCGTCAATGATGAGCAGATATTCAGAACCGGGCGACGAGATCAGCATTGATTGTCAACTCGATCAATGACCGGGCAAGAGGTGCGTGCCGGTGCCAACAATCCGGACCGCTCCGGCAACGGCGATGCCATCGGTGGTGTCGACGTAGAGCCGGCTCGGCGAACCCATCTCGATGCCTTGGTCGACAACCACTGAGCTGATGTCTCGGTAACGATTCAGATAAGCGCCGAATGGTCCGGCGGCCGAACCGGTGGCAGGGTCTTCGCCGCTGGTCATATCGAGGGCGAACGATCGGGCTCGCCACGTGCCATCGACGGCTGGGGCCACGACGTAGCAGTTCAGTGAGAGGGGGTGGTCATGCCACGCGAGTGCGGCGGTGAGGGCGACTCGGTCGAATCGAGCGCGCTGGAGCGACGCGAGATCAACCGGCAGTATCAGGGCGGGCAGACCGGTGGACACGATCTGGGCCGCAAGGTCGTGCAGTGCCGAAGCTGGATCGATACCGAGTGCTGCCAGGACCGGGCTTGGGTCGATGGGGTCGAAGAAGACCGCCGGCGGCTGATGCAACGTGGCCCGACCGAACCCATTGTTTAGCTGGACGTCGAGGCTGTGGTTGCCCGACAACGTCTGCTGAACCAGCGTGCCGCTGGACATTGCGGCGCGGTGAGCGAATGCTGCCGCGGCGCCGAGCGAGGGATGTCCAGCGAACGCGATCTCTTCGGCAATGGTGAAGATCCGGTGCCGGTACGACGCACCGGGTTCGGTGGCGGACTGGATGGCCGAGGTTTCGGACTGCAAGAACCGCCGAGCCGCCCGGGCGAGGACATCGCCAGGAACACCGTCGGTGTCGTGCAATACGGGCAAGAGGTTGCCTTCGAGCCGACGTTCGGCAAACACTTCCACCCAGGTGATTGGACACTGGTGCTCGGTCGTCATGAGCTCTCGATCAGGGGGCCAAACCCAAGCTACGACGGCGGCGTTTCGAGCTGGTTCTTATGGACGATGCGCCTCGCCGTCATTTTGGTGATGGGCGCAATGGCGACGAACCCGAACATGACGAGCCCGGCGACCGTGATCCAGACCAGTGCGTTTCCGCTGAAGACGAAGTACTCGATCGCGGCGGCAACAAACAGCACCAGCACCCGGGGAAGGGCCAAGAAGTAGCCGAGCCGCGGTCGCGGTCCGCCAATGAGCTGGGTCATCCAGGCCTTGTGTTCGTCGTTGATGGTGGCCCCGCTCGCGTAGACCAGCTTCTTCCAGGCCGTGGGCTCTTCCATGGAGGTGCAGCCTAGGCAGGAGTCGCGGTCATGGTTTGCTATCGGGCGCTGATGCCAACGACGGGGGAGTCGAGGGTGATGCCGCCGAGGCTGCCGTAGAACGGTTTGTTGCTCAGGTTGAATACACCGCCGTCGCCGGCGACGAGGAGGTAGCCGTTGCCGTAGGGCACCATGCCGTTGACGGGTGATGCGAGAATGGTTCCTGGTGGAAGCACGCCTGGGAGTGAGTTGCGGAATGGTGCTGCGAACCCGAAGACGCCTCCGTCTCCGGCGACGAGCCAGTAGCCGTAGCCGTCGGGGTCGGGTGTGAGGCCCACGACGGGCGAGTCGAGGGTGACGCCTGGCAGGACCTCGGGGACTGAGCCCACGAACTTGGCGTCACCGAAAGCGAAGATGCCGCCGTCGGAACCGACGAGGTAGTAGCCCTTGCCGCTGGGTGTGGCTGCGGCGTCGATGATCTCGCCGGCTAGCACGAAGGTGATGAGATCGCCGTGGTGTTTTGCCGTTCCGAAGGCGACGACGCGGCCCATGTTGGTGATGATCCAGTAGCCGTCGCCGCTGGGTGTGGCGGCCATGGTGGTGACTCGTTCGCCGTTATTGAGCGAGGCGGCGTCGAGCTTGCCGAGATCCTTGGCTGATCCAAAGGCGTGGATGGTGCCGAGTTCGTCGACGATCCAGTAGCCGTCACCGCTCGGGTGCATCACGATGGCTGTCGCGTTGGCGACTTCCGCGTTGCCGCGGTGGTCGACGTCGCCAAAGGTGTACACGGTCCCGCGTTCGGTCGTGACCGCATACCCGAAGGCGCTCTCAGCCAGCGGAGCGGTTGTTGTGGTTGTGCTGGTGGTTGTCGACGACGTTGTGGATGTGGTGCTGGTCGAGGCGCTGGTCGTGGGTGTCGAGGTGGTGCCCGTGGCAGTTGGGTTCGTGGTGGACGTTGTTGTCGAGGTGCTCGTCGACGTGGTCGTGGTGCCCGCGGTGGTGGTCGGCTTGACCGTCGTGGATGTCGTGCTCGTTGTCGTGGTCGGTGTGACTGTCGTGCTCGTTGTCGTTGTCGATGGAACCGTCGTCGACGTGGTGCTGGTTGTCGTGGTCGGTTTGACCGTTGTCGATGTCGTGGATGTCGTGGTTGTGGTGGTTGTCGGAGGCACACACGTGGCCGGGAGCAGGCCACCAAACGCGGTG
>CAYGMW010000325.1:0-3287 GCA_964350975.1 uncultured Acidimicrobiales bacterium
ACCCCGATATTGCCGCCGAAGAACTCGTTGTCGACCGGTATCACCCTGACGTCGACGCGCTCCAGCGACGCGATGAGCGGTTCAATGATGCGAGCACCGTAGGTGCCAGTGAGCACCCCAACAGGGGCATCTCGTCGGGGGGCGATCTGGATCGAGACCGGCATCGGCACCGACACCGGGGCCATCTGATCGGCCCCGCCAAAGGCGTCGTCGTCGTCGGATGTGGCGTCGAGCAGGGCCTCGTCGGCTTCGGTGAGCTCGCCCCCAGCATTGCCCGACCGCGGGCTCATCGACGAGACGTTGCTCAGCGACGTTGCACCCATCGACGGGCGAGGGTTCGCGACCCCGACATCGGCGGTACGAGGAGCCCGGTAACCCTCGGCCGGTGCGCCGTCAACCCAATGGAAGAAGCCGCTCTGCACCCCGACGGCATCGGTTGACTGGCCGGTGAACTCCCGCTCGAAGGCCCGGGCCATACCAATGCCGTCTTCGTGCATATCGAAATCGCCATACACCGAGCCGTCAGGGAAGGGGCGATCGGCCAGCAGGTAGTACTCATCCGCGGCAAAGATGACGGGGCGGCCCAGCACAGAGACGAACCTCTGCTGCCAGGCCTCGACGATGTCCACAACGGCTTCGGCTTCGGCCTTGGTGTGGGGCCGCATCGTTGGTTCGTTGGAGTACTTCGAGATACCGAGCGGCACCGCAGCGACCGTTTCGAGTTCGGGGAACTGGTCGGCAATGTCGCACAAGGTCTGGTCGAGCACCGCCCCGTCGTTGATCCCGGGGCAAATCACCAGCTGACCATGGACCTCAATGCCATGGTCGAGAATGGCGCGCAGCCACCTCAGGCTCGTCGCGCCACGGTTGTTTCGAAGCAGCGCGGTCCGCACATCGGGGTCGGTGGCGTGGATCGACACATACAGCGGCGACAAGCGCTCAGTAATCACCCGCTCCAAGTCGGCTTCGGTGAACCGGGTCAGGGTCGTGAAATTGCCGTACAAAAACGACAGCCGATAGTCGTCGTCTTTGAGGTACAGGCTGCGACGAAGACCCTTCGGCAGCTGATAGATGAAGCAGAACGGGCAATGGTTGTCGCACGTGCGCACCCGGTCGAACAGGGCCGCGTCGACCTCGGCGCCGAGGGGTTCGCCCGCATTCTTGGCGACCTCGAGGGTGAGCACCAACCCGCCCCGCTCGACCTCGAGTTCGATGTCGGGTTCGTCGACCAGGTGCTGCCACGCAATGACGTCGCGGGGCACCTCGCCGTCGATCGACACAATCTCGTCGCCTTCGATCAACCCCGCCACATCGGCCGGAGATCCAGCGACCACTCCAATGATCCGGGGTCGAGACACGATGCCACGATAAGGGGTCCCGCTAACCTGCGTCGGGTGAACGTTGATCGAGTGTTGCTGGCCGCACCCCGAGGGTTCTGCGCGGGCGTCGAGATGGCCATCAAGGCCCTGGCCTGGATGGTGCGCAGTTTCGAAGCGCCCGTCTATTGCTTCCACGAGATTGTGCACAACCAACTCGTGGTCGACCGTTTCACCAAGCTCGGTGTGGTGTTCGTCGACGACATCGCCGAAGTGCCCGCCGGTCGGCCCATCATGCTCAGCGCCCACGGTTCCGCCCCCGAGGTAGTGCAGGCCGCACGCGACCAGGGTGGGTACGTCGTCAACGCGGTGTGCCCCCTCGTCACCAAGGTCCATCACGAGGTCCGCGTGCGCGCCGGCAAGGGCTACCAGATCGTCTACGTCGGCCACGAGGGCCACGAAGAAGCGGTCGGCACGATGGCCGTCGCCCCCGACTCGATCCACCTCGTCGAGGACCGCAACCAGGTTGCCAATCTGCCCGATTTCGACACCCCGGTAGCCCTGTTGGCCCAGACCACCTTGTCGCACACCGAATGGAGCGGGGTGCTCGAATCGGTCCGGGAACGTTTCCCCGATCTGTGGACCCCGGGCTCGTCCGACCTGTGTTTTGCCACCACGAACCGCCAAGGCGCACTAGCCCAGATTGCCGAACGCTGCGACGCGGTGGTCGTCATCGGCTCGGCCAACAGCTCGAACACTCGGGCCCTCGAACGCCTCGCGGTCGACGCCGGCACCGCACGGGTGTTCCGGATCAATAGTGCCGACGAACTCCCCGACGATCTCAGTGGCGTCGTCGGCGTCACCGCTGGAGCGTCGGCTCCTGAAGAACTGGTGGCCGAAGTGATCGCCCGTCTCAGCCCGGCCAACGGGGTCGAAGAAGTCCGCATGACGACCGAGGACGAGTACTTCCCTCCCCCACGCGAGCTACGCGAGCTTCTCAGCGCGATCGAAACCAGCGCGTCGATCACCCTGGGAGCAACCGTCCCCCTCGGACGCACCGCCGACCGAAACGTCGAAGCCTCCGACGTCCTCGCCGCCCTGGGCTAATCCTCCTGCCACCGAAAACCGGGGCTGGGACACCGAGAATCGGTGGCGGAAACCGGGGTGGGTTCGCTAATCGCCGACTTGGCCGTCGATGCTTTGGCGGATGAGGTCGGCGTGACCGCAGTGGCGGGCGTACTCCTCGATCATGTGCACCAAGATCCAGCGAAGGCTGGCGTCGGGACGACCTTCCGCGGGGATGCGCAACTGATCGAGGGACTCGATTCGGGCAACCACGGCCCGGCTCTTGGCCACCGATGCATCGAACCGGGCCCGAATCTCGGACCACTCCATCGATGGAGCTTCGTCGAACTCCCAGTCGGGCTGGGCTTGCCAGTCGATGGACTGGAAGAACGGGTCGCCCTCGCCAGCCATGCCATGGGCAAACCAGCCGTCTTCGACGATGGCCATGTGCAGCACCAAGCCAGCAAGGGTGAGGTCCGACCCAGCAATCGTGACCGCCAGCTGTTCGGCGTTGAGGCCGACCGCCTTGCGAACCAGCACGGCCCGGTAGTAGTCGAGCATGTCGACCAAGGTCTGACGCTCGCCCGCAGTACGGATCGAGTCGTCGGGTAGTTCAGGAACAACGTCGGCGCTCATGGGCCGACACCCTAGACCCGGCCCTCATCGAGCCGAGGGCCAATATCAACCAGCGCAGCGGTAGAAGCCGTCGACGATTTCGGTCGCGGCACCATCTTCGACCAACAGCCACACCGCCAAGGTCTCAAGGAAGGCACCTTGGTAAGGGTCTGAGGTCGTACCCATCAGGGCCACCGCCTCGTTGGCATCGGCGCCTGGGCGCTGACCGCCTCCCCCATCGCGCTGCTCTGGGAAGACGCAGTAGCCGGGGTACCACACACCATCATCGGC
>CAYGMW010000326.1:0-3275 GCA_964350975.1 uncultured Acidimicrobiales bacterium
GGCCACTTGTACGGTCGGCCCGGCGGCTTGGGCCCAATCGGTATCGACAGCTGATCGTTGGCGCGGCGGGTAGTCAGCCATCGCCCGGCTGTTGTTCTCATAGGCCCGACGCGCGGCCATGGTTCGCTCGATGGTGACGGCGGCCATGATTCCGAGCATCAACCCGAACAGTGCGCCGATCGCAACATAAGCAACCCGCTGGCTGCCGGTGGTCAGCGCTCCGACTCCGGCCCGGTCGATGACCTCGCCGCCATCAATGTCGAGCGTCGACAGCGAAACGAGCTCACTGCGGTAGTCGCGGATCTGTTGGGCGACGAGCTCGCGAGTTGTTGTCGCTGCGGCCAGCTCATCGGGCGTGATGGTTTGGGGAAGTGCGGCAAGTTCGGCTTCGAGCACCGCGATGGGGTCACCGGTCGGAACTGCGTCGCTGCCCTCGATCTGGGCTGCGGCCTCGATCTCTTGCAAGCGAGCGAGTCGGGTACGGAGCTGGTCAACGGCGTCAGCTTGGGCCTCGGCGGTTGCGATGGTGAGATTCGATGCAGTCAGTTGGGTTGTGCTGGCGGCGATGGCGTTGGCGAGCAGCGCTGTTTGTCGGTCACGCTCAGCGACGGCGTCAGCGACTCGGGCCTCGAGGTAGGCGTCGGCGAGTGCGTTGGACATTGCGGCTGAAACATCGGGACTGGCATCCAGGTAGTTGATGACCATGATCAGTGCGTCAGGCACCTTGCTCACGGTCAGGTTCTCCTGGACCTCGTCGACGCTCAGCGTCGCTGGCAGTTCGTCGCCCAACGCCGCGAGCGCGGCAGCAACGACACGGTCCGATGCCACCAGCTCAACTTCGGTGTCGGCATTGATGACCTGGTCGGCGCGAATGTTCGAATTCAACGCCGAGTCGGTCACCGGCCGCAGGACCACCCGCGTCTTTGCCTTGTAGCTGTCGCCGGTAGGTGTTGGCGCGAGCATCAAGCCGAGGACGAGCCCGATGAGGGCCAGCCCGATAGGCAGGTACCAGCGACGAAGCATTGCGCTGGTGAAGAAGGTGAGTTCGACTTGATCGTCGGTCATAGAGTCCGCCACTGGCACTCGGAGTTGAATGGATCCGAGTGGACTGTCGTCCGTGGCGGCGATGACCTGAGGAGTCGGTTCTCGTGGCGTTCGCTTCTGAGCGAGTTACACCGGTGCTGCCGGCAGCCACGCTGGGCGCGCTGCTTCAAAGTCGGAGATCGAGCCGAGGTTGCGTTCGGTGATGCCGATGTCGTCGAGGCCTTCGAGGAACCGCTCCTGAGTGCCCGCGTCCATTGGGAACGCGACATCGAGACCCAACGCAGGCACCTCGAGGTGCAGGCGCTCAACATCGATGGTCACTTCGAGAGTTGGGTCGGCCGCGACTGCTTCGAGGAGCTGTCGGTTGACCTCTTCAGACACCACGACGGGGATGAGGCCGTTCTTGGTGCAGTTGTTGGCGAAGATGTCGGCAAAACGAGACGAGATCACCGCGTCGAACCCGTACTGCTGGATCGCCCAGACTGCGTGTTCGCGCGAGGAACCGGTCCCGAAGTTGGTGCCGGCGATGAGCACGTTGGCTCCCGCGTAGGCCTCGTTGTTGAGGACAAAGTCGCGGTCGTCGCGCCACTCAGAGAACAGCCCCTTGTCGAAACCGGTGCGTGACACCTGCTTGAGCCAGTCACTCGGGATGATCTGATCGGTATCGACGTCGGAGCGGTCGAGTGGGACGGCGGTCCCGGTGACGATTCGTACTGCTTTCATGATGTGATTCCGGTTCAGTCGAGGTCGGTCGGGAGGGCGAAGCGGCCCAAGATGGCGGTCGCGGCTGCGACTTCTGGGGAGACGAGGTGGGTTCGGCCGCCACGTCCTTGACGGCCTTCGAAGTTGCGGTTTGACGTCGACGCTGAGCGCTCACGCGGGGCCAACTTGTCCGGGTTCATCGCAAGACACATCGAACACCCGGGTTCGCGCCAGTCGAAACCAGCTGCGATGAAGATCTCGTGGAGCCCTTCGGCTTCGGCTTGCTGTTTGACGAGGTGCGAACCTGGCACCACCAAGGTCCGGATCCCGGGAGCCACTTGGCGTCCCTGGGCAACCGCAGCCGCAGCCCTGAGGTCCTCGATGCGGCTGTTGGTGCACGATCCAATGAACACTGTGTCGACGGCAACATCGCGGATCGCAGTACCAGCAGTGAGGCCCATGTACTCAAGGGCCCGGGTCGCGGCCTCTTGTTCAGAAGCTGTGGCGAAGTCGCTGGGATGCGGGATGGTTCCCTCGAGGGCCATGACCTGGGCGGGGTTTGTTCCCCACGAGACCTGGGGGACGATGGTGGAGCCGTCGATGACGACCTCTTTGTCGAACACGGCGCCGTCGTCGGTGCGCAGGCTCGACCAGTCGGCCACTGCTGCGTCCCAGGCGTCGCCGGTCGGAGCGTGGTCGCGGCCGTGCAAATAGTCGAACGTGGTCTGGTCGGGGGCGATGAGCCCGGCCTTGGCGCCAGCCTCGATCGACATATTGCACACGGTCATGCGGCCTTCCATCGACAGGGCTTCGATGACGGGGCCGCGGTATTCGATGATCGATCCAATGCCGCCGCCGGTGCCGATGCGGCCAATGATGGCTAGCACCACATCTTTGGCGGTGGAGCCCTCGGGGAGCTCGCCGGTGACAGTGATAGCCATGGTTCCGGGCCGACGCTGAGGAAGGGTCTGGGTGGCCAGCACGTGTTCGACTTCGCTGGTGCCGATGCCGAACGCCAGCGCGCCGAACGCTCCGTGGGTCGCGGTGTGGCTGTCGCCGCACACGATGGTCATGCCGGGCTGGGTCAGGCCTTTTTCTGGGCCAATGACGTGCACGATGCCCTGGCCGGGATCGCCCATGGGGTAGTTGCGAATGCCGAATTCGGCGGTGTTGGCCCGCAGGGTGTCGACCTGGGTGCGGCTGATTTCGTCAGCAATGGGCTGATCGATATCGGCGGTCGGGACGTTGTGGTCCTCGGTGGCAACCGTGAGCTCGGGGCGGCGAACGGTTCGACCGCTCAGCCGCAGCCCGTCGAACGCCTGAGGAGAGGTGACCTCATGGATCAGGTGGAGGTCGATGTAGAGGAGGTCCTGGTCGGCGTCGCTGCTGACGACATGGCGATTCCAGACCTTCTCGCTCAGGGTGAGTGGGCCCGATGTTGATGGCACAGTTTTCTTCCTTGGCCTCGCCAGGTCACTGGCGTCTCAGATAGTGAGACGGTAGTCTCACCACGTGGAACCTATCGTAAG
>CAYGMW010000327.1:0-3239 GCA_964350975.1 uncultured Acidimicrobiales bacterium
GGACAGCCACGATCCCACCGCTCTCGAACCTGGCGATGTGCTCGTTGCGCCGCTGACCGATCCGTCGTGGACACCATTGTTCGTGCCCGCGTCGGGCGTGATTGTCGATGTGGGCGCCCCGCTGAGCCACGCGATCATCGTGAGTCGAGAGCTCGGCATTCCGTGCGTGGTGTCGGTCACCAACGCGACTCGGCGTATCCCCGACGGGGCCTTGGTCGAAGTGAACGGCGGTACCGGCGAGGTGACCATCCTCGAACTGCCTGCTTGATGACCCTCGGCGTCTCAGCTATCAGTGAAGTTGGGCGGCCGCTTGGACATGAGGGCGGCGACACCTTCTCGGTAGTCGGACGTCGACATCATCTGGTTCAGACGCTCGTTGCTGTCGTCGACCGATGCCGCGACGTCGCGCAACATGTCGAGCGCCAGCTGGCGTTTGGTAGCTCGGACTGACTGGGGCGCGACCTGGGTCGCCAGCATGGTTGCGTAGTCACCGACCACTGACGCCAGCTCTTCCGGAGGTACGACCCGGTTGAACAGGCCCCAGTCGGCGACTTCATCGCTAGTAAATCGGCGGCTCGACAACAACAGGTCCGAAGCCCGCGTCCGGCCGATGAGGCGAGGCAGTATCCAGCTGAGCCCGTATTCGGCGGGCAGGCCGAGCTTGCCGTGGGCGGTCGACATCGTGACCCCGCTCGCGGCGAACCTCAGGTCGGCGAACGCAACGACCGCGAGACCAACACCGGCCGCGGCGCCGTTTACTGCAGCAATGACGGGGGTCTGCATCGCAAACTGGTACGCGAAGTCGGCGTCGAACTCTGGGGCCACATCGCGACCGGGTTGGTCGACGACGTCGGGAGTGCCAGCGTCGTAGCTTCCGCGTTCGGCGTGTCCGCCGAGGGCCTCGGAGTCACCTCCGACGCAGAATGCTCGGCCCTCGCCGGTGACGACGATGACCCTCACGCCGGGGTCGTCATCGGCCAGCGTCATCAGATGACGGTATTCGGTGTGCATCCGCCCGGTCCACGCATTGTGGCGGTGAGGGCGAGCCAGGGTGATGGTCGCGACGTGGGAGTCGACGACGTAGGTGGTGGCTCGCAGCTCCATCACTGGTCGATGACGTCGTGGATTGCCTTCAACGCAGCGTCTGCGAACTCGGGGCGGCAAAACAGTAGATCGGGCAGCCACGGGTCGGCGTGGTTGTACGTCAGTTCGGCGCCGTCAGCGCGAGTGGCGTGCAGACCGGCTGCGAGGGCGACGACCGCTGGCGCACAGTTGTCCCATTCGAACTGTCCGCCGCTGTGGGCGTAGATATCCGCGTGGCCCAAGACAACGGCCATGGCCTTGGCGCCCGCCGAACCCATACCGATGAGTTCGGCACCGAGGGCCTCGGCCACGATCATGGCTGCGGCCGGTGGCCGAGTGCGGCTTACCACCATGCGGGGCGGACCATCGGGCCGGGGTGGTAGGACCGGCGCAGGGTCCGAGCTCAGCGTCAACTCAAGTGCCGGCAATGCAACGGCGCCGGCGGTGGGTCGGCCGCCCTCGGTGAGGGCCACATGGACCGCCCAGTCAGCCCGACCCTGTTCGCTGAACTCGCGAGTACCGTCGAGTGGGTCGACAATCCACACGCGGTCGTGTTCGAGACGCACGAGGTTGTCGCGACCCTCTTCGGACAGCACCGCGTCGCCAGGGAATGATGTCGCGAGCTGTTCCATGATGAATTCGTGGGCTCGCCGGTCGCCTTCGTCTTTGATGGTTCGGCTGTCGATCGACATGCGAAACAGTCGTTCACGCGTCTCGACCAACAGCACCCCGGCTTCGGTCGCGATGCGGGCTGCTTCGGCGTGGTCTCGTGGGTCTGCCATCGGGGGGTTCCAATCGGGTCGCGTCATCGGAACGCGCGTCTGGCTCGCTCGCAAATCGGGTCGTGTGTTTCAGATCGGCCAGTGTGCGGTGAAGTTCAACCGACGCGGTGAAGTTCAACCGACACAGCCTCCGAACTTCGGAGAGTACCCAATAAGGCCCAAAAGGGGGGTCGTCTTCGGCGATGAGCGCGGCGTTCACCACTGAGCGTGGCGATGTATGTCGAGCATGTAACGAAAAGGAGTCCAATTGTGTAGTCCAGGCGACAGATTGGCGAGAATCATCTATGGTGCCCGCCGACCAAACGACTCGGTATATCGCCGGGTCTACCTGGACATGGAGGGACATCCCAAATGAGCAAGCGCAAGCTGCTTTCGCTCCTCTCGTTGGTCCTCACCTTCGGCCTTTTGGCCGCGGCGTGCGGAGATAGCGACGAGGGCGATTCAACCGCCACCACCGCCGGTGAGGGCACCACTGAAGAGACCGTCGCCGAATCAGGCGATGGCGAGACCACGACCACGGTCGAGCTGGCACAGTCCGAAGGCAGCGTCCTTGAGGCAGTTATTGCTCGCGGTTCGCTGAACTGTGGCGTTTCTGGCGCCGCTGTGGCGTTCTCCGAGACCCAGGCCGACGGCAGCCAGGTTGGCTTCGATGCTGACTACTGCCGCGTTGTTGCCGCTGCGATCCTTGGTGACGCCAACGCTGTCAACTTTGTTCCGCTCAACGCCCAGGAGCGCTTCACCGCGGTCCAGACCGGTGCTGTGGACTTGCTGATGCGTAACACCACCTGGACCCAGAGCCGTGACAGCTCCATTGGCATGGACTTCGGCCCAACCACCTACTACGACGGCCAGCAGTTCATGGGCCGTGCCAGCGATGGCTTCAGCACCTCTTCGCAGGTTGCTGACCTCGACGGTCTGACTGCGTGCACCAACTCAGGTACCACCACCGAAAAGAACGTGGCCGACGCGGCAACCGCTGCTGGCATCACGATCAACCTCGGCGGCCCGTTCGAAGACTTCGACCAGGTCACCCAGGCATTCATCGATGGCACCTGCGACATTGTCACCACTGACGGTTCGGCTCTTGTTGGCCGCGCTGCTGTCAACCAGCCAAACGACTGGGTGATCTTCCCCGCCGCGCCGATCTCCAAGGAACCACTCGGCCCAACCTATGGTCAGAACGATTCGGCCTTCGCTGACGTTGTCAACTGGGCTGTGTACGCCACGATCATCGCTGATGAAAACGGCGTGACCTCGGCCAACGCAGCTGAGCTTGCTGCCAACCCACCAACGGCCGAAATCGGTCGCTTGCTTGGTGGCGAAGACGAGCTGCAGTCGGCAATGGGTATCCCAGCTGACGGCTTCTTGCAGGCC
>CAYGMW010000328.1:0-3221 GCA_964350975.1 uncultured Acidimicrobiales bacterium
CTACCTGCTCAGAGGTCGTCCGAACGCGGACCGCTCGCCGGTCTCGACCGGTGGATGGTCGCCGTTCACATCGGCCCGCTCATGGGCCAGTAGCTGGTCGACCATGTCGCGCAACGCCGTCGGGTCGTTGCCCCAGGTGATGGCGTACATGTCCGAGCTCACCCGCTCGAAATCGGCATCGCTGGCCGCCGCCGCGCCGGACAAGAAGTCGATGAGGCGACGCCTCAACGCCTTGTCAGCCGGTGCCTTCACCATGAAGGCCCGGGAGAACTTGAGGCTCGACACCATCTCGCCAAAGTCATCAAAGGATGTCGGCTCGAACATTTCCACGGGCGAGAGCCTGTCACACGCTCACGAGGGTCAAGAAACGCCCTTGCGCTGCTTGACCTCGGCAATGATGGCCGGGACGATGTCGAACAGGTCAGCGATCACCGCATGGCCCGACTTGGTGACCAGGTTGGCTTCGGCGTCGAGATTGATCGCAATGATGTTCTTCGAACCCATAGCGCCAACCCAGTGCTGTGTCGCGCCGGAAATGCCGCAGGCCAGATAGACCTCCGGAGCAATACGGGTGCCGGTCTGGCCGACCTGATCGGCGTGGTTACGCCAGCCGTTGTTCGTGACTGCACGCGAACACCCGACCCGGCCGCCGAGCAGCCCGGCGAGCTCTTCGAGCATGGCGAAGTTCTCGGCGTTCTTCATCGCTCGGCCACCCGACACGACTACTGGCGCGGTGGCCAAGGTGACACCTGCTTCGAGCACCGTGCGTCCGGTGATGACCGTTCGGGCCAACGCGGGATCGATGTCGACGTCGAAAGCCACTACTGCAGGCGTGTCGGAGCCAGGCACCACGGCCGGCTCCCAGGTGTGATGGGCGAAGCTCAGATACTTTGGAGCGCCAACGAGGCTCGCGTCCTCGAGTAACGACCCACCCCACTGCTGACGGGTGAGGGTCCAGTCGCCGTCGCTGGCCACAACGGCCACGGCGTTGGCACAAAAAGCAGCGTCGGCCATGGCGCTCAAATGGGCCAAGACCTCATTGCCGCGGCTGGTTCCGCAGGCCACCACAGCGATCGGATTCGTCGCCGCCACCAGCTGGGAAATGGCCGAGGCGTATGCCTCGGGGCCATAGTCGCCAATGACGTCGTGGTCGATCGTGTGGATGGTGGACGGTCCATAGGGACCGATGTCGGCGGCCACGGCCACCGCTTCGGGACCCAGCACCACCGCGTCGACCGCTGTGCCATCGAGCTGGGCCGCGAGCTCACGGGCTGCGGCGAGGGCTTCGAGCGATCCAACAGGGACGACGCCACGGTCGTGTTCGACAACAACCAGGATGCTCATGCGTTTTCTCCCATGACCCCGAACGTTTCGAACAGGTCGACCACTGCCACCGCGGCCTCGGCCGGATCCGTCGGCAACAGGACCGTCTGCGACGCCCGTTCGACAGGTCGGTGCAGCTGCTGCTTGACGAGCCCTCCGGCGGGCGCCTCGATGACCCGGGACCCAATCGTCGCCTTGCGAGACGCCAACCGTCCCTTCATCGTTGGATAGCGGGGCAGATTGATGCCCTCGAGGATGCCGAGTACAGCTGGGCGGGGCAGTTCGTAGACCTCGACGCCACCGTCGATGGCCCGGCGGGCCGTGATGGTGTCGTCGCCGACATCGATGCCCTTGATGCCGTTCACGATCGGTCGGCCGAGGGCGTGAGCCACCCTCACACCGACCTGATAACCGCCCGAGTCAGCCGATTCGTTGCCGAACAAGATGAGGTCGAACACGCCACCTTCGGCCTCGGCCTGCTGGATGGCTTCGGTGATGATCGCGGCGGTGCGCTGCGGGTCGAGCGAGCGACCATCAGTAGGCACCAAGATGAACCCGGTTCCGCCGACCGATGCTGCGTAACGAAGCTGTTCTTCGGCTTCGGCTGGGCCAA
This sequence comes from uncultured Acidimicrobiales bacterium, assembly GCA_964350975.1. GTDB lineage: Bacteria > Actinomycetota > Acidimicrobiia > Acidimicrobiales > Poriferisodalaceae > JAADHX01. The sequence goes on from CAYGMW010000328.1 coordinate 1,937, forward strand.
CGGTCAGCACGATGACCTCGCCGCCCATTCGTTCATGGATCTGCACCGCTTCTTCGAGCGCACACTCCTCGTGGGGGCTCGTGGTGAACCCGAGGTTCGTCGTGTCGACCTCGAGCCCATCTGCGGTGATGTTGATCTTCGATCCGGGCGCAGGCACCCGCTTGACACAGACCAGGATCCTCACGGATCAGGCCTTCATCCGCGAGTCGGTTGGGTCGAAGGTGGCCAGGTTGCCACCGGTCGCCACCACCGTCACGGGGTAGGTCTCGTACTGGTACATCGCCAACAGCTGGGTGCCAACTTCGCAATGTTCAATGGGCAAGTAGGCCATACCGAGGTACTTGCCAACGCTGGGAGCGCTGCCCGCAGTGTTGACCCGGCTGACGCGACCCTTGGCGTCGACGAGGCGTTCGCCGTCGAGGCTCAAGATCGGCTCGTTGCCAGCACCCATTGGGTAGCGGGCATAGCCGGCCTCACAGGTGAGATCGGTGTATTCGAGCATGCAGAGCTGGGCCACGGGTTCGGCGTCGCGGGCGGCCAGGTAGGCGGCCTTGCCAATGAAGTCGGCGGCCTTCACCTTGGGCCGGGCCAAACCAGCCTCGACTGGGGTGTAGTCGTCTTCGAGCTCAGAGCCCATCAGGCGGTAACCCTTTTCGAGGCGTCCGGTGGTGCCGTACACCCCAGCGCCGACTGGACGCAGATCGAAATCAGCACCCGCGGCGTACAGGGCGTCCCACAGGGCCAGACCCTGAGAGGCTTCGGCGTAGATCTCAAAGCCGGCATCGCCGATGTAGGAGATGCGGAACATGTCGACCGGGATGCCGTCGAGGAGGTGGCTCTGGATCTGACCGTACCCGAAGGCCTCTTGGCTGAGGTCGGACTCGGTCAGCGTCGACAGCATGGCTACGGCCTTGGGACCCCACACGCCATAGGTGACAGTGGCGTTGGTGCGGTTTTCGAACATGACCGAGTTGTCGCCAGGCATGTTGTGGCGGAACCAGTACTCGTCGCGACCGCCATCGAAGGCACCGGTGACGATGCGATAGCGGTCCTCGGCGATTCGCATGATCGTCAGGTCGGAGCGGAAGCCGCCGGATTCGTTCAGCACCGGGGTGTAGATCGACCGGCCAACCGGCACGTCGCACTTATTGACCACCATGTGCTCGATGTAGTCGACGACGCCGGGGCCGTACACCTCGAACACCTGGAAGGGAGCCAGGTCGACAATGCCAACGTTTTCGCGAAGATGCAGCATCTCGGCGTCGGTGATGGGGCTCCACCAGCG
>CAYGMW010000329.1:0-3221 GCA_964350975.1 uncultured Acidimicrobiales bacterium
ACGGAATTTGCCCCCGTGGTCGCGGCCCTCGCCAGAAACTAACGCACGGGTCCAACCTCAGGCGTTGGGTAAGGCGAAGAAGGCAACGGCCACATAGTGAGTCGCCGCTCCGGCGATCACGAACAGGTGGAACACCTCGTGGTAGCCAAACGTTTCAGGCCACGGATTCGGCCGCCGAAACGCATAGATGACCGCGCCGACGGTGTACATCACTCCACCAACCGCAATCAGCACGAACCCGGCTGGCCCCATGGCCCGCCAGATGTCGCCCAAGAAGAACACTGCGGCCCAACCCACCGCAACATAGGGCAACGCAATGACCGGGTACGGCAGGTCGTGGAAGAACAAGCGCAGCACAATCCCCGCCACCGCGCCGCCCCACACCACGCTCAACAAGATGTTGCGCGTCGACGGCGGCAACACAAACACCGCGATAGGCGTATACGTGCCGGCAATGGCAACGAAGATCATCGAATGATCGAGTCGCCGCATGATCCGGTAACCCGTGCGGCCCCAATTGACCCGGTGATACAGCGCCGACACACCAAAGAGCCCAACAACGGCGCCGCAGTAGATCGCGATCACGAATCGTGGGGCTACCCCGGGAGCCGACACCACCATGATCGGCATGAGGGTCAGGGCCGACACGAACGCGATGCGGTGCGACACTCCACGAAGCTTCGGGCGTGGGTCTGCGAGTGCCGTCATGTCGTGTAATCCGCGTTGATGCGCACGTAGCCGTCGGTCAGGTCGCAGCCATACGCGGTAAAGGTTCCGTCGGCGATTCCCAAACTGACATGGATCAACACCGTGTCACCGGCCATGTACGCCGACAGTTTCCGCAGACCTTGCTCATCGAGCAAGCGCGGATAGACCTCCTCGGTACCGAAGCGAATCACGGTGCGATCGGGCTCGATGTCGAGGTCGTCTGAGCACTTACCGATCGCCATCGCCACCCGGCCCCAGTTGGGGTCGGCACCGTGGATCGCGGTCTTTACCAGAGGCGAGTTCACGATCGACTTCGCGACCCGCTTGGCCTGAGCGTCGTCTCTGGCACCATCGACAACCACCTCGATCAGCGTCTCAGCACCCTCGCCGTCGCGTGCGATCTTCTTCGTCAAGGTCAGCGCGACCTCGAACAGGGCCCGCTCGAAGTCGGCCATGTCGACGGGTCCGGCGGCGCCCGACGCCATGAGGACCGCGGTATCGCTCGTCGAGGTGTCGCTATCGACGCTGACGGCGTTGAAGGTGCGCCCGACCACCCGACGCCACAAGGCGTCGAGTTCGTCAGCCGCGATCTCGGCGTCAGTGGTGACGATGGAAATCATGGTCGCCATGTCGGGTTCGATCATGCCGACACCCTTGGCGATACCCACGATCGTGGCCGAGCCCACCTGGGCCGTGGCCACCTTGGGTTCGGTATCGGTCGTCATGATGGCCGACGCGGCCGCCAAGCCATCGGCAGCGCACTCGTTCCACTCCTGGGCATCGAACCAGGCACGCACCCGTTCCATGGGCAAGAGCCGGCCGATGACCCCCGTTGATGCAACCAAAACCTCATCAGCCGAGCACCCGATGAGGGCCGCGGCACGTTCGGTGAGCTCGACGGAGTTCGCGTATCCCGTCGCGCCGGTCGCAACATTGGCGTTGCGGGCCACCACCACCATGCCTCGAGCGGTCTTGGAGGCACCGTGGGCCCGCGACACCATCACGCTCGGGCCAGCAAAGCGGCTCTTGGTATACAGACCACAGGTCGGAACCACCCGATCGGCCGCGATGATCAGAACGTCATCACGAGCGTCGATGATGCCGATCGACCCGGTAAGAGCCGAAAACCCTGCTGGAAACGGAATCATGGCCTGCGCGCTCCTCGGGTGTGTGCGGCTCGGGAACAGTCCCTTCCAGGACTGTTCCCATTCAATGACTATTCCCACTCAATAGTGCCAGGGGGTTTGGACGTGATGTCGTACACGACACGGTTGACGCCATCGACTTCGTTGATCACCCGGCTAGAGATTGATGCCAACACCTCGTGGGGAATTCGGGCCCAATCGGCAGTCATGGCGTCTTCGCTGGTGACCGCGCGCACGATAATCGGTCGTTCGTAGGTTCGTTCGTCGCCCATGACACCGACCGACCGAATATCGGCCAATACGGCAAAAGACTGCCAGATCTCGCGCTCGAGGCCTGCTTTGGCCAGCTCGTCACGAACAATGGCATCCGCGTGCTGCAAGATCGCCACCTTGTCCGGGGTGACCTCACCAAGAATGCGCACACCAAGGCCAGGCCCAGGGAAGGGCTGGCGATTGACGATCTCGTCGGGCAGACCCAGCTGGGCGCCGACAGCGCGCACCTCGTCTTTGAAGAGCTGGCGGAGGGGCTCGACGAGCTCGAATTCCATATCGTCGGGAAGACCGCCGACATTGTGATGGCTTTTGATCTTGGCCGCGTTCTTGGTGCCGCTTTCGATCACGTCGGGGTACAGCGTTCCCTGCACCAAGAACTTGGCATCTTCGATGCCGCCCGATGCGGCCTCGAAGACCCTGATGAACTTCTCGCCAATGGCCTTGCGCTTGTCCTCGGGGTCGGTGACTCCGGCCAGGGCAGAAAAGAAGTCATCAGCGGCCTGCACATGGATGAGCTCGATGCCTTGGTGGCGACGGAAGGTCTCGACCACCTGCTCGCCCTCACCTTGGCGCATCAGCCCGGTGTCGACGAACACACAGGTGAGCTGGGACCCAATGGCCTTGTGCACCAGAGCTGCGGCGACGGCTGAGTCAACACCACCCGACAGCCCGCAGATCGCTCGCGAGGTGCCGACCTGGGCCCGAATCGCGGCGACGGACTCTTCGATGATGTCCGCTGTGTTCCAGTCAGGAGCGAGCTGACAAGCGTCGTGCACAAACCGTTCGATGACCCGCTGCCCAAAGGGCGTGTGGATGACCTCGGGGTGGAACTGGACACCAAAGATGCCCCGCTCCGCGTTTTCGAGCACGGCGACCGGCGCGTCATCGGTCGACGCCGTGACCAGGAACCCCTCGGGAGCTTCGACAATGGCGTCGAAGTGGCTCATCCACACCGGCTGGGTGACCGGAGCGTCGGCATCGAACAACAGCGACGCGCCGGACCGGGTCATCTCGGTGCGGCCGTACTCGCCACGACCGCTGCGGTCGACCCGACCACCCAGCTGCTGGGCAACGAGTTGGGCGCCGTAACAGCTG
>CAYGMW010000330.1:0-3190 GCA_964350975.1 uncultured Acidimicrobiales bacterium
CCGCAGCTTCGATCTCGGCCCTGCTCGCGGGTGGAGCCAGACCCAGCGAGGCGGCCGGTGTCGTTCCGAGCAGGAGGCGTTCGAGGGCCGCAGCATCGTTGGCGTTCAGCTTGATGGTGCCCGACGCCACCAGATGAGCCGCTCGCATCTGGGCGAACTCGACCGCAGTGGCCTCGATGCGTTCGGTGTCGCGGTCGAGGCTGTCGGCGAGACCGGGGTGCGACGTCGAGAGCCGGCGAGACAAGTTTCGCAGCGCTGACAGCGCGGTGCGCGACTGCAGGATGCGGGCGCGGGGCAAGAAATGTTGGTCGATGATGGTGTTGAGTTCGCTCAAACCCGACGCGGCGATCAGCTTGGGCGCCAACGCGGTAGCCGTGGTGTTGCCCGCCCTCATCTCCTGCATCGAGAGGCGGACGCCATACAGGCCCAGCCGTCCCAGCAGGTCTCGCCGAGTCTCGACGGTGAGGTCGCTGGCTTCGACATCGAGGAAGTGGCCCGCCGACAGCAGCATCGTGTCGAGATCGGCATCGGGAAGTTCTGAGATCGTTCGCAGGGCGCGTGCTTCTTCTTCGCGCAACGTGAGACCCGTCTCCGCGAGCAGGCCCGCGACCGGAACTACCGTGGCGGCGAGCGAGCGAACCTGGCCATTGGAGCGGTACCGAGCAGCGATGCGCGCCGCTGAGGCCATCGAGTCGAGGCGTCCAGCGCCGATCTCGTCGGCTCGGGACAACACCGCCACAGCGTTCACGGGCGACGATTCCGGAATCGATCGGTCCATGTACGCGTCGAGGAACGCCACGTCGGTGGTGTGCAGGTGCCTCATCAGGTAGATGACTGCGTCGACGTCTGACGCGCCCTCGCTGTCGACTTCGAGAAAGTCACGAGTCCGCCGCGAGTTCTCGTCGTTGAGTGACTCAAGACCGGGGGTGTCGATCAGGGTCATTTTCTGAAGCTTGGAGGTTGGCCACTGGATGTCGAGATGGTCGACATCGGCGGGGGAGAGGCCGCCGAGTTTGACGTCGAGCGAGCCTTCATGGCGGGTGAACTGCAGGGACCGACGCTCGCCGTTGTGGAGCTGAGCGTCGACCTGGTACAGCTGGCCGTTGCGGTACCAGCTGACTACTTTCGTGCATTCGCCGGCATCGGTGGGGGCGACCTTCGCCCCCACGAGGGCGTTGAGCAGGGTCGACTTGCCAGCCTTGATCCGACCGGCGATGGCGATGCGCAATGGACCGGTCAGGCGGGCCTCGATGGCGGCCACCGTGGCGGCGTGTTCGGTTCCTTGCAGTGCTTGTGATGCAGACCGGACGAGAGACAACACGTCGTGTTCGACTTGGGTGCCTGATGTTGGGCCACTCATGCTGGTCGCTTCTTTTCGGCGAGGGTTGCCTCGACCTTGGACAACGCGGCCAAGCCTTGCTCGAGGCCCGCTCGACGTTGCTGCACCTGTTCTTCGCTTCGTTTGGCGTCGGCCTGGGCTCGCATCGCGGTTTCGGTGTAGGTCTGCTGGAGCTCTCCGATGCGCGACATGAACTCGTCGCGTAGACCCCGCTGAGCGTCGCGCACCATGGCCGCGATCTCGTTGTTGGCCTCGAATTGGACGTTGTCGATGAAGGCCCTGATCTGGGTGCGTGCCTTTTGTTTGCGGCTAGTGAGCTGCTTCTTGCGGTCGTCGTAGACCTTGATGCCGCCCATCACCGCGAAACCACCCGCCAGCGCCGGTCCGGCCGCGAGCGCACCGAGAGAGACCCCGAATTTGCTGAGACCGCCGACGCTGGTGAGGAGCATTTTCGAGCTGCTATACGACTGGCCGATGCCCATCACCGACCGGACACCGGCAAGGCCCTTGTTCTCATCCTTCTGGAGCACCTCGGTGCCTTGCCAGAACTCTGACAAGTCGAGCTGGGGTCGTTCGATACCGCCGACCTGGGTGCTCATGAGCTCCTCGGCTTGGAGCATCTCGGCAATCTCGCGGTGGGTGTCGACCCAGCCTTGTTGTACCGCGCCGTACGCCCGAGCCGTTGCCTCAGAAACCCGGGTTTGAGCGTCGCGGGTGAGCGCCTCCCAGTCGGCTCCCTTGGTGGAAGCCTCGACGAGTTCGTCCATGGTGCGGCCGATGCTGCGCATATCGCCGCGGAACTGGTGACTGACGTGACTCGACAGGTCCGAGATGCGATCGCCCATGAGTTGGGACCACTTGGCGCCTGGGCCCCGGAGATGTTCGAGTCGAGCCTTGGATTGTTCGAGCTTGGCCAGCGCCTCTTCGAGCTCTTCGGGGCTTTCGAGGAGTCGGAGTTCGGCTTCGGCACCAGTGCGTAACAAGGTGGTCACGCCGCGTAGGTCGGCCGCAGACCGATCCGCTGCGGAGTCGCGAGCCGGGATAATCACCCGCTTTTGGAGCACATCCACCATGGCCGGAAAGTTGCTGCGGCGGTTCAGATCCTTGTTCTTGGTAGCAAGCGCGGTCGTTCGGAGATGGCTCGACACCGCGACGACAGGGATCGAGATGCCCTGGGTTTCGAGGTGGCGCCGGTTGAGGTCGACAATTCGTTCCCACTCTGGGTACAGGTCGATCTTGGTCTGGGCCAACATGACCGTTGGGCACAGGTCGATGGCCTGGCGCAGAAACCGGATCTCTGGCGCCGTCAGTTCCGACGACGCATCAGAGACCAGAACCAGGCCGTCGGCAAAGGGCAAAAAGGCCATGGTGGCGGCGGCATGGCCGCCACCCAAGCCACCCATACCGGGGGTGTCGACGAGCATCAGGCCGTCCTTGAGCAGGCTGCTGGGTACCGAAATGTCGACCCGTTCGACCTGCCTGGTGTTGCCAGGGTTGCCCTGCTCGCTGGCCCATTCGCCCACCTCGGCGACCGAGATGGGATGTCCAATTTGTTGCTCGCCTTCGCGCTGGCGAACAGTTGCCGATGCTTGTTCGCCGTATTGGACAAGGGTGATCACCGATGTGGCCAGGTCGTCATCGACTGGACACACCTCACTTCGCACCAGGGCGTTGACCAGCGAGCTCTTGCCCTGCTTGAACTCGCCGACAACGCACACCACCGTGCTGCCGCGGTTGGCCCGGATGGCAGCCGCCTTCGTTCGATCGAGCAAGTCGGGCCGCTCGAACGACTGGAGCAGGCGCATCAGCTCTGGCACGGCTTGAGCCGTATTGGTCGTCATGGGCTACAGC
>CAYGMW010000331.1:0-3176 GCA_964350975.1 uncultured Acidimicrobiales bacterium
ACCGTTGCTGTCGTTGGTTCAGCAATTGGCGCTGTGTCGGCCGAAGCGCATCCGGCTGCAGTGAGCACAGCGAACGCGATCGCAGCTGCGAGGCGTGGCCTAACGAGTCGAGTGCGTGGGGTCACGGACGTTTCTTCCCGACCGATGTGGTTGTTCGCGCACAGTACATGGGCCGACTTGCGGTGCTGCGTTAGCGTGCGGAGATGGCTGAACAGTTCGATCTCGATTCGTTCCGTGCGAGGGTTCGAGAGTTCTTCGACACAACGGTGCCTGCGGTCCTCGATGGTGTGACCGGCGAGACGGCCCGAGCCAAGGCGTACCGAGCGGCCCTGTTCGATGCGGGATTGGCGGGCTTGGACTATCCGAAATCGGCTGGTGGACAGGGCCTCGGGCCCGAATACCTCGCGGTTTTTGCCGACGAGAGCGCGGGGCGAGTTCCATCGGAGGACTCGACGTTCGGCATTGGCGTCGGTATGGCGTTGCCGGTGGTGCGCGATCACTGCACCGATGCGGTCAAGCAGCGGTTCTTGCCCCGTGGCCTGCGCGGCGACGACATCTGGTGCCAGCTGTATTCCGAACCCGGGGCCGGGTCCGATCTGGCCTCGCTGTCGACCAAGGCCGTGCGCGACGGCGACGAATGGGTGGTGACCGGCCAGAAGGTGTGGACGTCGGGCGCCCACAAGGCCGATGTTGCGATCATGCTCGTGCGCACCGACCCAACAGCGCCGAAACACAGCGGCATCTCGATGATCATCATGCCGATGCATCAGCCAGGAGTCACGGTGCGACCCCTGCGCCAGATGACGGGGCACAGCGAGTTCAACGAGGTGTTCTTCGATGAGGCTCGCGCCCCGGCCGACTGGATCGTGGGCGACATCAACGACGGATGGCGAATGGGTGTGGCGTTGCTGGCTCATGAGCGGGTTCAGACCGGGGTCGCGTCCATGAGCAACTCGGGCATGGAACGCCAATGGTCGAGGGTGCCGATCCCGGTGGTGCAGCTTGTTGAGTTGGCCCGCCGGCGGGGCCGTCTCGATGATCCGATCGTGCGCCAAGAACTGGCCCAGTTGTGGATCAACGAACGGATCGTCGGGTTCCTGCGTGACCGCAACGCGGCAGGTGCGGGGGTCAGCCCATCGGTCGGCAAGCTCTGGCGAACCATCCAGGGACGCGCGGGCAACGACTTCGCGGCCCGCATCGAGTTCCCGGCGTCGCCGGCGTGGGTCGATGGCGACGACGACGACGCCAAGTTCTTTGCGTATCAATTCTTGAACTGTCGGGGCATGAGCCTCGGTGGCGGAACCGACGAGATCCAGAAGAACACCCTGGGCGAGCGAGTGCTTGGTCTTCCCCGAGAACCCCAAGTCGACAAGGGCGTGCCGTTCAACGAGATGCTCAAGGGCATTTAGGAAAGGTCGGAGTAGTGCCGGTTCGGTGACCGTTGGCGTCTGAAGGAATCTCTTCTGTCCCGTGGACCTGACTACCGTGAGTGGGTGCCGCTTTTTGCCACCGCTCGTCGAATGGGTGCCTTCGACCCCTTCGCCACTGCCGCTCTGACGGCGGCGACGCTTGCGTGGGGTCCGGGGCTCGCCGCGCCCTACGCCGCAGCCGCGACCCGTGACCCAGAGCGTCTCGCCATCGTCGACGACTACGGGTCGATCACGTACCGGGCGCTGCATCAGCGAACGAACAGCCTCGCCGCCGCACTCGAGAGCATTGGGGTCGACGGCTCCACCACCGTCGGCATCTTGTGTCGCAACCATCGCGGGTTTGTCGAATGCAATCTCGCGGTCGCCAAGATTGGCGCCCGCACCGTCTACCTGAACACGAGCCTGCCCGCATCGCAGCTGGCTGAGGTAGTGAGGCGCGAAGCGATCTCCGTCGTGCTGGGCGACGTTGAGTTCCAGGATCTCCCATTCGGACCAGCGGTCCGGTTCGTCCTGGTGGCCCCCGAACTCAACCCACAGTGGAGCGTTCCGGAGCTGCCATCGACGCTCAGCCTGAGCCGCTTTCGGGGCCCTCGGCGAGCCCCCGACCCGGTCGTGCTCACATCGGGGACCAGTGGGGCACCGAAGGGCACCAATCGGTCGACCAGCCTCGGCGCGCTCGTTGGCGCTCTTGGGTTCTTCGAAGCGGTTCCGTATCGCCGTGGCGACGTGGTCGCGATCCCGGCACCGCTGTTCCATGCGTGGGGCCTCAGCCAGATGATCCTGGCGTCGACGATCGGCGGCACCGTTGTGCTGCGTCGGCACTTCGATCCCGCACAGACCCTGGCCGATCTGGACATCCACAACGTCACCGCGCTCGCGGCCGTGCCGGTGATGCTGCGACGGATGCTCGACGCGGCCGCCAACCAGCCGGTGAGGCTCCCGGCGCTGCGCATTGTTGCCACCAGCGGGTCGGCGTTGCCTGGTGAGCTCAGCACCCAATGGATGGACGTCTTCGGCGACACACTGCACAACCTGTACGGGTCGACCGAAGTCGGCCAGGTCACCGTCGCCGATGCCTCAGACCTCAGGGCGGCTCCTGGCACGGCCGGCCGTCCGTTGCGTGGTGTCGACGTGAGGCTGGTCGACGACAGCGGCGACGAGGTTGCCCCTGGTGAGGTTGGACGGATTGTTGTGGCGAGCAGCCTGCACTTCGACGGCTACACCGATGGCAGCTCCAAAGAGGTCCTCGACGGGCACATGTCGATCGGCGACCTCGGTCGTATGGTCAATGGTCGCCTCGAGGTGGTCGGCCGAGCCGACGACATGATCATCAGCGGTGGCGAGAATCTCTACCCGAGCAATATCGAAGCGGCGCTGCTTGGCCACCCCCAGGTCACCGAGGCAGCCGTGGTCGGTGTCGATGATGCCGATCTGGGCCAACGGGTTCGGGCCGTGATTGTGGCTGACCCTCCCCGCGGCAAGGCGTTAGCGCGGTCGATCGACGGTCACGTCCGAGCGACGTTGGCGAAGTACGAGGTCCCGCGTGAGTATGTGTTTGTTGACGAGCTCCCACGTAACGGCGCCGGCAAGGTCGTGAGCCGACAGCTCATCGGCCCCAACCTCAAGGCGATCACGGTCTCGTGATGGCTGATCGAAATCACAGGCAGGAACGATGAGTAACACAGCCACACAGACTCCACAGCGCTCCATTCCTGCGCCGAATCGTCTGTGGACCCTCATGGAGGC
>CAYGMW010000332.1:0-3169 GCA_964350975.1 uncultured Acidimicrobiales bacterium
CTTGCCCTCGTCCTTGCCCTCGTCCTTGCGCTCTTCCTTGCCCTCGTCCTTGCGCTCTTCCTTGCGCTCTTCCTTGCGTTCTTCTTGGCGTTCTTCTTGTCGTTCTTCGGCGGCGGCCTTGCCGTCGGCACGAACCACACGCTCGATCAGCTTGTCGATGCGCTCGTCAATCGTGCGCTCGGTGTCGACATCGCCGTCTTCGCCGTCATCTTTGGATGGGCGCTCCGGGCGGATCTCACGCATGAGATCCTTGGCTTCGTCTTTGGTGAACCCGGCGTCGATCAACGCCTCGCGGACTGTTTGACCCTCACCAATCGTCACTCCGGCCTCGGCCAGGCGTTCGACCACCGCAGCGCGGCGGGCCTCGCGTTCGGCCTTGGAGGTCTCGACCCGCTCGGCGATGCGCTCTTCGAGCTGACCCGACTCGCGAATCTCCTCGACGTACGCGATCTCTTCTTCGGTCAGCGCTCCCGCCTCGATGGCCTTGTCGATGCGCTCATTCACCCGAGCGGTGAGATCCGCGGTGAGCTGGTCGGCGTCAGCCCCAGCGGCAACGAGGGCCGCGACCACCGGGTCGTCAGAGCTCGATTCTTGAGCCGACGCTCCACCGGCAGCAACCAACATGAGGGCCGCGCTCGCTCCCACGGCAACGAGAGACCGTCGCAAGAACGAATAGGCGGGTGGTGTTTGGCGGGAGTTGATGACCATGTTGACGTGTCTCCGTTGTTCGTAACGCCCAGTTCATCGACGGGTCCATGTCGAACCTTGAGCCATCGCGCTACGATCCTCAACGCCACTGCTGAGTAGTGGGAGAGCGTCGGCGCTTGCGTCGGCCGCCGAAGGCGCAACCACCCCCGGAATCGCTCAGGCACCAGGACCACCACTCAGGGGCAACGCTGGAGAGCGGCTCGTCGGGTTCACGCCCATCGAGTCCACCGAAGGGGCAAGCAGGCAACGTGTGCCAACACCAAACCTGCCCAATCTCTCAGGTGCCATGAACAGCGGGGGGTCGACTACGACGCGACCCAGGACCCCCACGTGAACGACCCCGCTCTCGATTCCGCCTCGCTTGAGACAACCGCTCTGCACGGCCTCCACCTCGAACTTGGCGCCCGCATGGTGCCCTTTGCCGGCTTCGACATGCCGATCCAGTTCGCGGGCGTGAAGGCCGAACACCTGCACACCAGGGCCAGCGCCGGGCTGTTCGACGTGTCCCACATGGGTGTGGTCGACTTCGGTGGCGACCCCGACGTGGTGGCCTCATTGCTCGAAACGGTGATGCCGACCCTGCTCGGCACCATGAAACCGGGCCGCCAGCGCTACTCGATGCTGACAACCGAGTCCGGCGGAGTGGTCGACGACTTGATGATTGCTCGCCGCAGCGAGGGGCCAACTCCGTTTGTGGCCGTCATCAACGCGTCGCGTATCACCGAGGACCTCGACCACTTGTTCACCTTGCTGGCCTCGCCGATCGCAGCCGGCACGATCTCGATCACCTTGAGGCGCGACCTGTCGATCTTGGCCATCCAAGGCCCGCACGCGGTCGCTGCGGTCGCAGCCCAGTTCGATCCGGCCACCGCGGCTGCGATCGAGGCCGTGGCCTTCATGGACGTCATCGACATCGACCTGCTCGGAGCCCGGGCCCATGTGTCTCGTTCGGGCTACACCGGCGAAGACGGCGTCGAGATCATCGTCGACTCCAGCGTGGCCGATCAGTTCGCGAGGTCGCTGTTGGCCGACGAGCGGGTCGAACCCATCGGGCTCGGCGCCCGAGACACCCTTCGTCTCGAAGCCGGGCTGTGCTTGTACGGCAACGACCTGACCACCGACATCTCCCCGATCGAAGCCGATATTGGTTGGGCCATCCCACGCCGACGACGCGACGAGGGCGGTTTCCCGGGCGCCGAAGTCATCCAGCACCATCTGGCCGAGGGTGCGCCACGCCGCCGGGTGGGCCTGTCTCCCATCGGCCGCCGCCCGGTGCGCGACGGAGCCGAACTGTTCGACCCAGCCACTGGCCAACGCGTCGGTGTGGTGACATCAGGCGGGTTCGGGCCCAGCGTCGATGCCCCCATCGCGATGGGGCTCGTCGCCGCAACATCAGCTGGGTCCGACTCCGACCTGACCGCTGTTGGCACCGAACTCCATGCCGACGTACGCGGCAAGACCGAACCCGTCATCGTCGCCCCTCTCCCCTTCTCCCCCCACCGCTACCAGAGGTGAACCCCATGAGCACCAACCGAACCCGTCCCCTCGACGCCCACGACAGCTTCGTCACCCGCCATGTGGGTCCGTCAGCTGCCGAGATCGACCAGATGCTGGCGACCATTGGCTATCGCACCCTCGATGAGCTGATCGAAGCCGCCGTACCCGGTGGCATTCGCACCCAGGCGGTGATGCAGCTGCCTGAACCCACCACCGAACTCGAAGCGCTGGCCAAGCTACGCGCCCGCGCCGACCGCAATGTGGTGGCCACCTCGCTCATCGGCATGGGGTACTACGACACCTTCACCCCGAGTGTCATCGTGCGCCGGGTGCTCGAAAGCCCAGCCTGGTACACCGCCTACACGCCCTATCAGCCCGAGATCAGCCAGGGTCGCCTTGAGGCCTTGTTGAACTTCCAAACCATGGTGGCCGACCTCACCGCGATGGATATGGCCAACGCCTCGATGCTCGACGAGGGCACCGCGGCGGCCGAAGCCATGACGCTGGCTCGACGGGTCGACAAGACCAAGCGCGACACCTTCTTCATCGACGCCGACTGCCACCCCCAAACGATCGACGTGGTGACCACCAGGGCCGAACCGCTGGGCATCAAGATCGTCATCGGCGATCCGTTCCGCGACCTCGACGCGAACGAGATCTATGCCTGCCTGCTCCAGTACCCAGGATCGTCAGGCGAGGTCGCGTCGACGGCGGCCCTCACCAAGCTGGCCGACGACGTGCATGGCGCCGGAGGCCAGGTCGCGGTGGCGACCGACTTGTTGGCCATGACGATGCTGACCCCTCCGGGCGAATGGGGCGCCGATGTGGTCATTGGTTCGAGCCAGCGCTTCGGTGTGCCCCTCGGGTTCGGTGGCCCCCACGCGGGCTTCATGGCGGTGCGAGATATGCACAAGCGAGCCATGCCCGGTCGCCTGGTTGGTGTGTCGATCGACGATGCCGGCCG
>CAYGMW010000333.1:0-3143 GCA_964350975.1 uncultured Acidimicrobiales bacterium
CACCCAACCCGGCGCCGAAAAACGTCGTCCCAACGACGCTTCCGTGGGTCGACCCCGACCCCTGACCCACAAAAACGTCGCTCCAGCGACGGTTTTCGGCGCCGGGAGGGACAACCCCGGTCGAACGGCCGCACCCAGACCGGCGAATCCCACCCCTGATCGGGACCTTTGGCACTGTCGTCAGTGCGACCGGCACGACAGACTCACGCCATGGCAAAGATCATCATCGGTATTGACGGTTCGGATAACTCCAAGCGGGCCCTGTTGTGGGCGCTCGAGCACAGCAACCCGGACGACGAACTCGTCGCCGTAGGCACGTGGACCTACCCCATCATCCCCGACGGTTTCCTGTCATATGTGCCCCCCGTCGACATTGAGCCCGACGTCACCCGGCGCTTGACCGAGTTCGTGCACGCCATCGCTGACCCGATGGGTCGCACGATCAACGTCGTCGTCCAGACTGGCCACGCCGGCAACGCCCTCATCACGGCGTCTGAGTCGGCCGACATGCTTGTCGTCGGCAGCCGTGGTCATGGCGGCTTCACGGGCCTGCTGCTCGGATCGGTCAGCACCTACTGCGTCCACCACGCCAAGTGCCCCGTGGTCGTGGTGCCGGCGCCGGACTGACCCGATGTTCATCCTGAGCATCTTCTCGGGGTTCCTGCCGTTGGCTGTGCTCGGGGGCATCGTCTGGGCGATCTACAAGGCCACGAACCGCGACCGTCAACCCAACGTCGACCCGGCGGCATCGGTTCGCCGGGTCATCGTGTACGGGCTGTTGTTCGTGACCTTGATCGTCGCCGCGGTGGGGCTCAGCGGGCTGGCCCAAGACGTCGTGCGCAGCAACCGCGCCAACGCCGATGTGGCCCAGTCCTTGGCGTTGGTCATCGTGGGTGTTCCGGCGTTCGGTGCGCTGCTCGTTTTTTGTGACCGCAAGCTGGCCGATTCGGCCGACGAACGCAACGCCGCGTCGTGGACGCTGTATCTCAACGTGGCGCTGCTCGTCACCCTGATCGTCGCCATTGTTCGGATCCAGAGCTTCGCCGGCAGTGCGTTGGGCGACGATGCGGGCAGCCCCCGCTTCGAGACCGCGTCGTTGATCGCAGGGTTGGTGTGGGCCGGGGCCTGGGCGTTGCACTGGTTCGGGCTCAAACAACGTCACGGAATCGACTACGACTACCACCTCGCGTCCGGGACCATTACCGGCCTCGTCACCTTGGCGATCGGCCTCGGCGGGGTGTTCTACGTCGGGATCCACGAGCTCTACGTCCGAGTCGTCGACGACCCCACATTGGCTCGAGGCGGCCCTCGTTTGGGCAATTGGGTGGCCACCATGGTCGTCGGTGGAGCGGTGTGGGGCTGGTATTGGTTGGCGAACTTCCGCACCGCGCAGCGCACCGAAACCTGGCTGGCGACAGTCGTTCCCGTGGGTTCGCTGGCCGGTTTCGTGGCCGTGGTCGCAATGCTCACGACCCAGCTTCGAACCGTGGCCGTGTGGTTCTTCGGCAACCCCGACGAGGCCGCAGCCCGCCACTTCGACCTGATTCCCGGTACCTCGGCGGTCTTGCTCGTCGGACTCGGATCGTGGATCTATCACCGGGCCGAACTGGTCAGCGGGGCCGATACCGCTGGCCCCCGGACCTACGCCGAGCGGGTCTATGAGTACCTCCTCGCCGCCGCGGCCCTGGTCGTACTCGTCGTCGGAGTTGTGATGGTGCTGGCCAACCTGTTGGCCACCGGAGCGAACGATCGCACGAATCCGACCATCACCGGCGTGGTCTTGATCGTGGTCGGAGCAACAACCTGGGGTTGGTTCTGGCAAACGATCCGACGGGCCACGCTCGCGGACCGGTCGGCCGAGATCTCCTCGCCGATCCGCAAGATCTACCTGTTTGCACTTTTCGGCAGCGCCGCTGTGGCGATCTTGGTGTCGTTCATCGCCACCTTGGGCAACTCGCTCGAAGACCTGCTCAACAGCAATCTGTCTCGCTCGACCTTGCACGACAACCGCTACTCGCTCGCCGTCATCGTCGCGGTGACCCAAGTGGCGTGGTTCCACGGTCGGCTGTACCTCGCCGAACGGCTCGAAGGCCAGCCCGAACCGCCCGCACCCGCCCCGACGGTCGACATCGAGCACCATGTGGTCGTGGTCACCGGCGAAGCACTCGATGCCAGGGAGCTCAGTGTCATGCTCGGCGCCGACGTCGAGGTGTGGCAGCGCGAGTCGTTCTCCGCTCCGATCGATATAGGCGCACTGCGCCTGCGCATTGCCCAGGAGCCTTCGCCGGACCTGCTCGTCATCGCTGGGCCCAGAGGCTGTGACGTGATTCCCGTTCAGGTGCCGCACCCACCCGACCACACCACAGGAAGCCCGACATGAGTTCGAACCTGGTCGCATGCAGCAGCTGTCAGCAACGCAACCGGTTGCCCGTGGTGTCGTCGGGTTCGCCTCAGTGCGGCAAGTGCCACGCCAAACTGCCGTGGCTGGTCGATGCAACCGCGTCTGAGTTCGACGACGTCATCTCGACGTCGTCGCTGCCGGTGCTAGTCGATCTGTGGGCGCCGTGGTGTGGCCCGTGCAAGGCAATTGCCCCGATCCTCACCGCTTTGTCGGTCGAACGAGCCGGAACCCTTCGGGTGGTGAAGGTCAATGTCGACGACGCGCCCGGCGTGTCGGCGAGGCTCGGGGTGCAGGGCATCCCGACCATGGTGTTGTTCGACAACGGCGTCGAAATCGGCCGTCAGATCGGTGCCCAACCAGCCGACCGCCTGCGGTCCTGGATCGACTCCGCCATCTCCAGCGCCGCGAAGTAGGCGCCGTCCGATAGCGAGGCAGGGACGAACAGCCCTACCGCCCGCGACGGCGTCTCCGTACGGTCGGCACTATGACCCATCGACTGCTCCCCCGAACCTTGCACAGACCAACAACCTCGGTACTTCGGGTCGGACTGGCGACAGCGTTCGTGGCGCTGGTTTTGGTCGTCGTGGCGGTGTTCGCATCGCCTGCTCGGGCCGAAGAACTCGTTGTGCCCATCGACACCGTGATCAGGACCGAACCTGCGAGTGTGGTCCAGCTCAGACAGATCGCGATCACCGACGACTACATCGGAGCTACCTGCCAGCTGCCCGCTGTGGCCACCAAT
>CAYGMW010000334.1:0-3138 GCA_964350975.1 uncultured Acidimicrobiales bacterium
TGTGCAGATCGACGGCTTGTTTTGCGATCACCACCGCATCAATCAGGGCCTGCGGGCCAAACATCCACGCAACCCGCAAACCAGGCGCCAGCGTCTTTGACACCGTTCGGATCCGCACGACTCGGTCAGAAAACGAGGCCATTGACGGCAACGCTTCGCCGTCGAAACGCAGTGCGCCGTACGGGTCGTCTTCGATGATCAAGAACCCGTACTGGTCGGCGAGCGCGGCCAACGCCTGGCGGCGCGCCAGCGACATGGTCGACCCGGTTGGGTTCTGGAAGTTCGGGTTGGTGTACACCAGCACCGGACGCAGGCCACCAGCGAGGAGTGCGGCCAAGGCATCGGTGTCGAGCCCTTCCTCGTCGCCGGCCACACCAACAAGCTGGGGGCCATAACCGCGCAACGCCTGCAGCGCACCGAGATACGCGGGGTCGTCGGTCACCACGACGTCGCCCCGATCGACGAGCACGCGGCCAATGAGATCGATGGCTTGCTGGCTGCCGGTGGTCACCACGACCTGGGATGGCAGGGTCGGGCGATCGGTGTCGGCCTCGGCGGCCAAGAGGTCTCTCAGGTCGGTGACCCCCTCGGTCAACCCGTACTGGGTGGCTTCCGCGCCGAGTTCGGCGATGGCCGACGTTGCGGCACCGGCCAGATGCTCCAAGGGAAACAACTCAGGAGCAGGGATGCCACCCGCCAGCGAAATCACATCAGGCCGGTTGGCGTGCTGCAACAGATCGCGGATGACAGACGAGGTGGCGGTGCGGGCCGTGGTCGACAACAAGGTGGCGACCAGGTCGTCGGTCGACGATGGGAGCTGTTCCATTTGCCAATGATGCTCCAAGTCAGGGGTCCGCTGTGATTCGAAGTGGACCGCTATCGTGACGGCCATGTCGACGAACACCTACAGCGTGCCCACCATGAGCTGCGACCACTGCGTTGCATCCATCACCGGCGAAGTCACCAAGGTGGCGGGTGTCGAGAGCGTCGACATCGACCTGGTCGCCAAAACCGTTGTCGTGGCCGGCGGTGACGATGCCGCCATTCGGGCCGCGATCGACGAAGCCGGCTTCGACATCGCCGTCTGAGTCCTGTCAGCCCCAATCCAAGGTCATCGAGCCAATCAGGGGGTGTCCGGGTTCGACAATGGTGGGGGCGCTATTGATCTGGTTGGGCGGGCCGCTCTGAGGTTCGACACACAACGCGTGGGTGGGTTCGGTGAACACCACCCAGTGGTCGAACGTTGAGCTGATCGACAACGTCAGCGCGTTGGGCCAGTCGATCACCGGTGGCAACAACATGTCGACGAGGCAATCGTTCCAGGGCTGGGGTGGAACTTGCACGAATTCACCCGTCGGGATCATCTGGGCGTCGAGTTCGTAGGCCGATTCGGCTAGCACCGACAATGTGGCGTTCCCGCCCCTTTCGAGGCGACGTTTGAACCATGGATGCCAGCCGATCATCGCCGGCATGGGCACCTCGCCGGCGTGCACTTCGGCCGTCACGGTGAGCGATCGGCTCGTCAGATCGAATCGTTGCACCACGTGGCCGCCGAAGGGCCACGGTTCGCCCAGTTCGGTGGTGATGGTGTTGTCGTCGACCTGGGTCCACAGCGCGGTGTGGGTCAGGCCGTGATTGGCGTGGGGCTTGCTCGTGATCGGGAAGCGATACGCCACACCGTTGTAGGTGAGCCGGCCGCGGGGCAAACGCCCACACCACGGGATCATCGGAAATGAACCCCACCGGGTGGGACGGTCGGTTCGTTCGACGAGCAATGACAGCCCGTCGACAACCAGCGATGCGAGCCGACCGCCATCGAGATCGATGTCGGCGACGACCTGGCCTGAGGCTCGTGGAGCGGAGAGTTGCACGCGCCACAGGATACGGAACTCGTGTGCCTCCGATGACGCCCTGTGCTAACAACACCAGATGCGTTCTCCCGACCTGCCAGCCGACTACTGGGCCGTCATTTTCACCAGTCAGCGCACCAGCGAACATGGCGAGGCGTATGCCGTCGTCGCCGCCGAGATGGAGGAGTTGGCCGCAGCCCAGCCTGGCTTTCTTGGGATCGAGTCAGCCCGAAACCCCGACGGCAGCGGTATCACCGTGTCGTATTGGCTCACCGAAGCCCACCTGATGGCCTGGAAGCAGGTGGCCGAACATCTCGACGCCCAACAACAGGGCCGCGAGGTGTTCTACACCAGCTACAACACCCGGATTGCCCGGGTGGGTCGGCACTACGAGTGGCGCCAGGGTGCTTTGGGAGGCGACACGATTCGCTGATCTTTGGTCGTGGCATCGATCAACGCGATGTCGTCAGCCGACAACACCAGGTCGCCGGCGGCAAGGTTCTCCGCCAGCCGGTGCGAACGTGATGTCTGGGGAATTGCGGTCACGAGGGGCTGGGCTACGAGCCACGCCAGCGACACCTGGGCCGGGGTTGCGTTGTGGCGGCGAGCCACCTCGACAACGGCGGGGTCTGTGGCCACCAGGTTGCGGGCGATTGGGCAATAAGCGGTGACGAGCAGACCACAAGCTGTGGCCTGCTCAAGCAATGCAGTCTGGGCGAGCAGGGGGTGGTACTCGATCTGGTTGACCTCGATCGGTGCATGCTCAAGGGCGAACGCAACCTGGTCGGGTTCGAAATTGCTCACACCGATGTGTCGTGCCCGCCCATCGGCTTTGGCTTGGGCCAGCGCACCGAGGGTGTCGGCCATCAGGTGCCACTCGACGGGCCAGTGGATCAACAACAGATCGACATGATCGGTGCGGAGCCGCTTGAGGCTCTGGTCGAGCGACCGATGCAGCGCATCAGGGGCGTGCTGGTCGTCGTCGATCTTGGTGGTCAGAAAGATCTCATGTCGGGCTACGCCGCTGGAGGCCATGCCGTTGCCGACGGTGGCTTCGTTGTCATACATCTGGGCCGTGTCGATGTGGCGATATCCCAACTCGAGCGCATCAGCTACGACATCGGCCCCCTGCTCGCCCGACAGTGTCCATGTCCCGAGCCCAATTGCCGGCATGGGGTCACCACCGAGATGACGGATGGGCATGGACACGAGCGCTCCGGGGAGACGGGAACAAGGGGGACGGTCCGCAACGCTATGGGCTCTCGGCCGGGGTGTTGATCCGGTGCGT
>CAYGMW010000335.1:0-3116 GCA_964350975.1 uncultured Acidimicrobiales bacterium
GCCGACATCGGCGCTGAGGTGAAGGTGTCGTACGACACGAGCATGACTCGGCTGCACGCGAAGGCGTGGTTGTTCCAGCGCAACACCGGGTTTTCGACGGTGTACATCGGGTCGTCCAATCTGACCCATTCGGCCCAGGTGACGGGGTTGGAGTGGAATGTTCGTGCCTCGCAATACACCAACGCCGACGTCGTAGCCGGCTTCGAGCGGGCCTTTGAGACCTATTGGGCCGACCCCCACTTCGAGGGCTTCGACGCCACACGGTTCGAACGGGCCACACGTCAAGAGCGGGACGATTCGATTCTCACGCCGTTTGTGATCGAGCCCTATGCGTTCCAGCGTCAGATGCTCGAACGGTTGCGGCTCGAACGGGCCATGGGGCACAACAACACCTTGGTCGTTGCGGCGACTGGCACCGGCAAAACCATCGTGGCAGCACTCGACTACCGGCATCTTCGCACCACGCTGGATCGGGCCCGGTTGTTGTTCGTAGCTCATCGCAAGGAGATCTTGAAGCAGAGCCAGGCGACGTTTCGCCACGCACTCAACGACGGTTCATTCGGCGAGTTGTGGGTCGATGGTCAGCGGCCGCAGCGTTGGGAGCATGTGTTTGCTTCCATCCAGTCGTTGAGCGCGGCCGATGTCGAGGCGATCGATCCGAGCCAGTTCGACGTCGTCATTGTCGACGAGTTTCATCACGCTGCTGCCACCAGCTACCGGACGCTGCTCGATCACCTGCGGCCTCAACACTTGGTCGGGTTGACGGCGACCCCAGAACGGGCCGACGGGCTCGACATCAGTGGCTGGTTCGGTGGCCGCACTGCCGTCGAGTTGAGGTTGTGGGATGCTCTCGAGCAGGGCCTGTTGGCGCCCTTCCACTACTTCGGCATCCACGACAGCACCGATCTGGGTCGGGTGAACTGGCGGCGGGGTCGGGGGTACGACACGGCCGAACTCACCAACGTGTACACCGGCGACGACATCTGGGCATCGAAGGTGCTTGCCGAGGTGCGGCGTCATGTTGGCGATGCCCGGCGGATGCGAGCGATCGGGTTCTGCGCCAGTGTCGAGCACGCCGACTTCATGGCGGCGAAGTTCAGAGCGGCTGGCCTGGCTGCGGTGGCGGTAAACGCGGCAACGAGTGCAGATGATCGCCAGGACGCGTTGAACGACCTGCGCGACGGCAAGATCACCACGATCTTTGCCGTCGACTTGTTCAACGAGGGTCTCGACATCCAGACCGTCGACGTGGTGCTGATGTTGCGGCCGACGGAGAGCGCCACGATCTTCTTGCAGCAGTTGGGCCGCGGGCTGCGGAGGGTTGAGGGCAAGGACGTGTTGACGGTGCTCGACTTTGTGGGCCATCAGCACACGTCGTTTCGCTTCGAGCAGCGCTATCGAGCCCTGCTCGGGGTGACTCGTCGGGAGCTCGAGCGGGCCGTTGAACAGGGGTTTCCGTTCCTGCCCGCCGGGTGCCATATGGAGCTCGACCCGGTTGCCCGCGACATCGTGCTGCGCAGCGTGCGCAACGCAGTGCCCAGCGACAAGACACAGCTGGTCGGCGAGCTGCGCCGCTTGGGCGATGTCGACTTGGCGACGTTCTTACACGAGACGGGCGTCGAGCTCGACGACGTGTATCGGGGCGATCGGACGTGGACCGAACTGCGTCGTGGGGCTGGGCTCGATCTCGGAGTCGCGGCCGATGGGGAGGACAAGTTGCGCCGGGCCGTCGGACGGTTGCTTCACCTTGACGACCTTGAGCGCATCGACGGCTATCTCGATTTACTGTCGTCGACCCGACCCGATGTTGGTTCGTTGCCCGAGCGCCAACGTCGGCGGCTCGAAGGTTTGCTGTTGACGCTCTGGTCGCCCAAGAAGGACACGTTTATGTCCCTCGACGAGGCGACCGCAGCGCTGTGGCGCCACGACCCGGTGAGGCGCGAGTTGTTGGAGCTGTTGCCCTTGTTGCGTGACAACGTCGCTCATCTGCACGAGCCGATCGGCATCGCTCATCCGATTCCGTTGCAGTTGCACGCTAACTACAACCGAGAAGAGATCCTGGCCGCGTTTGGGGCGTCGACCGTTGCTCGGCCCATGCCATTGCAGACGGGGGTGTTGTGGCACGAGGCCTCGGCGACGGATCTGTTGTTCGTGACGTTGCAGAAGTCCGACAGCGACTACTCGCCCACCACCCGCTATCTCGACTACGCCATCAGCGACACCCTGTTCCACTGGGAATCGCAAGCAACGACCACCGAGGCCAGCGAACGGGGTCAGAACTACATCCACCACCGCGAGCGAGGCCGCAACATCGCCCTGTTCGTCCGCCAAGCCAAAACCGGCTCGAACGGACGGACCATGCCGTACTTCGTGGCCGGAACCGCAACCTACGTCGAACACCGTTCCGAACGCCCCATGCAGATCACCTGGCAACTGCGCCATCCCCTGCCCGGCGACGTCTTCACCCGGTTCCGCGCCGCCGTGGCCTAGCGAGCTGAGGTCGGAATTGGACATACAGCTGCGCCGGGGTCACGGATAGACGACCTGGGGTGAAAGTCGCGCCCATAGAGCAAGGCGAAACGCGCATCGCAGCTCGTAAGGGCGCCTATTTCGGGGAATTCCGCAGCGTCGAGAGAAGTGCATGCAGCTGAGACGAGAGGCCGTTATCACCAGGCAAAAGATGCGGCTCAGCGAGCCGCACCGGGAGTTCAGACGACCGGATGACATCTATCGCCTTAACCAGATTCTTGTCGGCTGTAGCAAGGTGATCGCAGCGATGTAGATACGACATCAGCTGGTTGTCGCCCGGCGTCCCGGCGGTCAGCTTCATGCTCAGCTGTGCGGCGCTCCCGACGCAGCGGAGCCAGTGGCCAACTGCGTCCGCTGGTTGGCATTCGATCCATAGGTCTAGCCAGTTTTCCTGCGACCGAGCAACGGCCCGGACGTCTATCAGCGGTTCAATCCAATCCAGCAATCCTCGACCTCCGAAAG
Organism: uncultured Acidimicrobiales bacterium; assembly: GCA_964350975.1. GTDB lineage: Bacteria > Actinomycetota > Acidimicrobiia > Acidimicrobiales > Poriferisodalaceae > JAADHX01. The sequence continues at coordinate 2,992 of CAYGMW010000335.1, forward strand.
GACTTCCTGCGTCCTTGAAGACGAGGTCCCAGGTGCTGAGGGCTGCAAATACGTTCCAGAACGGCAGCTCCCGTCTCCCATGCTTTACCCGCCAACGGGACGGGTGTTCGCCGTCACTCCTTACT
>CAYGMW010000336.1:0-3091 GCA_964350975.1 uncultured Acidimicrobiales bacterium
CATCTGACGGCGCCAAATTGACCGTGATGCGTTGGTCTGGCCATTTGTATCCGCTCGACAGCAAGGCTGCCCGGACCCGGTCGCGGGCTTCACGACACGCAGCGTCGGGGAGCCCGACGACGGTAAAGCCCGGAAGACCCGGAGACACGTGCACCTCGACTCGCACGGCAACACCGCGCACGCCGACAACAACTGCAGAAGAAATGACGGCGAGCACCGCACACCCCCGGGAAACGTCGGCTCACCCGAACCCGTTTGGGTTGAACGCGAGAGTGCCGAAAACGAAATGGGGTGCGGACTGACCGATGCGCACAACGGGCCGACGGGCGACAGATGCGACCTTAGCGAGCCGGTGGGACAGTTCACAGTGGCCGTGTCAATCGACCTCAGCCGATACTGTCGCAACGCGACGGAGAGGCCACTGTGATCCACGCCATTGCCTTTGACATCGACCAGACCCTGTGGGACTTCCACGCGATTCGACGCGATGCCCTCGCTGCGGTGCTCGTCGAACTCCGGGCCCGCGCCACTACCGAACACCTTGTTGATCAATCGATCGATGACCTGCAGCGCCGCTACGACACCCTTGAGGCCCAACACGCAGGTTCACAGCTCGCACAGATCCGGCGAATGTCGCTCGCAGAGGCGGCTGACGAGGCCGCTCCCGGCGACGCCAACCTCGGTGACGACCTCGTCGATATGTACTTCTCGATCAGGCACCGCAGCGGCGAACCGTATCCAGATGTCGCTCCCGCGCTCGAGGCACTGTCCAATGCTGGGGTGCGGCTCGCGGTTGTGTCCAATGGCAATACCGACCTCGACGGCCTCGGACTGGCTCACTATTTCGAAACCGTCGTGCTCGCACCCGAGGTGGCCACCGCCAAACCCGAACCAACGATCTATCGCATCGTCGAAGACCGACTCGGTCTCGACGCGGCCGCGATGGTGTGCGTTGGCGACGACATCATCAACGACGTGGTCGCTCCGCAACGCCTGGGTTGGCGAGGCGTCTGGAACCGGCGCTCAGCCGAACCGTTGCCCGAAGGCTGCACGCCTGACGCGACCATCGAGCATCTCACCGACCTACTCCCGCTCGTCGCAGGTTGGTCCGGGGCCTCGACCCCACCAGACTGCTGACTATGGGCTACAACGCGGACCGGCCATTCAACGCCCGACCAGTGGACTATGTCGTGATGGCGCTCGCCGTCGTGGTGTCAGTTGCGCTTGTTGCGTGGGCGTTCCTGGGATAACCGGACGCCAGACACCGGCAGAGCCCGAACGCCGTCAGAAGGCAGCCTCGATCACCCGAACTCCGGTCGGCGACACCCACGCGACATCGAAGCGGATATCGGCCCAATGCCGATCGCTCGTTGCCAGGAACTGCATCGTCACTGAGCGAATGGTTCGTTGCTTGCGCCAGTCGACGGCATCAAAGCCCGTTCCGAACCGGCTGGACGAACGGGCTTTGACCTCGCAGATCACCAGTATTGGTCCGCGTTCGACAATCAGATCGACCTCGCCGGCCCTGACGCGCCAGTTGCGTTCGACCAACACGTACCCGTGGGCGATGTAGCGGGCCAGCGCTCGATCCTCACCAGCGCGTCCGAGGCGCTGGCGGGCCGCCGTCACGGCGAGTCGAGTTCGGTTTCCGGCAGGCGCTCGATGTTCACGTCGCGAAACGTCACGATGGTGACCGACGGCACGAAGCGGTTGGGGCGATACATGTCCCACACCCACGCGTCGGTCAGCTCGACCTCGATCGCTGGCTGGCCACCAAGATCAATCGTTCGTCGCTGCACATCGTTGGCGAGATAGAAGCGTCGCTCGGACTCCACCACGTAGGAAAACACGCGACACAAGTCGCGGTACTCCCGAAGCAGAGACATTTCCAAGTCGGCTTCGTAGTCCTCAAGGTCGTCAGACGACATGGACCGCTCCTTGCCGGGCAGTTGTGCAGGTACCGATCCTCGGCACCGAGGGGCGACAACGTCGCCTTGAAACGACAGTCGATCCTCGCGACTACCAGTCGCGCTTTTCCTTGACGCGAGCACGCTTGCCGACGCGGTCACGCAAGTAGTAGAGCTTGGCGCGACGCACATCACCTCGGGTGACGCGTTCGATCTTTTCAATGTTCGGGGTGTGCACTGGGAACGAGCGCTCAACGCCAACGCCAAAGCTGACCTTGCGAACCGTGAACGACGCACGCACTCCATCGCCGCGGCGGGCAATACAGATGCCTTCGAAGATCTGGACACGCTGGCGGTTGCCTTCGATGACCTTCACATGAACGCGAACGGTGTCGCCGGGAGCAAATTCCGGGATGTTGTCCCGAAGCGACGCGGCGTCGATGAGGTCGGTGTTGTGCATAGCGCGATCCTGAGAGCTGGGCCACGGGCCCGTCGTGATGGAAGTGGCTCTGGAGGGTGACCGAGGTGTGAAAGGTCTCGCCTCCAAGGCGACGGGTCAGTGTAGCGGCCAGAACGGGCGAGGCAAATGCATCTTCAACTTTGCTGGCTTGGCCTACCGCGATTTGGGCCCTTGGGACCAGCGACGGTCAGAGATCGAATTCGTCGAGCAGGCGTTGTTCGTCGTCCGATACGCCGCCACGACGCTCCATGAGATCGGGGCGCTCGCGGGTCGTGCGCACTAACGCCATGGCTCGTCGCCATCGCTCGACCTTGGCGTGGTCACCGCTGCGCAGGACCTCGGGCACCTCCCAGCCCCGAAACTCGGCGGGCCTGGTGTACTGCGGGTATTCGAGCAACCCCGTCGAGAACGACTCGTCTTCGGGCGAAGCGGCGTTGCCCAGAACTCCGGGGACCAATCGGGCAACTGCCTCGGCGATGAGCATGGCACCCACTTCTCCGCCGGCCAGTACGACATCGCCGACCGAGACTTCGCCGTCGGCGAGATGATCGATCACCCTCTGGTCAATACCTTCGTATCGTCCGCACAACATCGAAAACCCGCCGGTGTCGACGAGTTCGGCGGCCATGGCTTGGTCGAACCGGCGGCCGCCGGGGCTGAGCACCAGCAGGGGTCGGGGTGGGTCGATCTGCTCGACTGCCGCGAACCGCGGCACGGGACTCAT
>CAYGMW010000337.1:0-3059 GCA_964350975.1 uncultured Acidimicrobiales bacterium
TCTACCTCAGCTGGCATCAACAACGCCCTGACCTCGACACCGTCACGGCGCAGGCGGGCAACCAGACGGCGTCCGATAAATCCATTTGCACCAGTCACCACAACCGGCGCCTCAATCGGTGACCCGGGAACCTCGCAAGACGGTGTGTTCATAGCGGACACCGTATTCTCATCGTCGGACCCGCATTGCAATCGCAGCGGGTGCAGCTACTACCCGACGACCTGGAGCAGTGATGGACCACGAGGAACTCTCGAACCTGGTCGCCTCAGGCGCGATCGACACCGTCGTGCTGGCCTTCAGCGACACCTACGGCCGCATGATGGGCAAGCGCCTCGACGCCGCGTTCTTCGCGAGCGATGTGGCCGCTGGCACCCATGCGTGCGACTACCTGCTCACCACCGACATCGAAATGGAACCAGTACCTGGTTATCGCTTCGCTAACTGGGAGCTGGGATACGGCGATGTGCACCTGGTGCCCGATCTGGGCACCCTCAGGAAGGTGGCCTGGGCCGATCGCACCGCAGTGGTGATCTGTGATGTGGTCGACGACGACACCCACACCAACGTGGCCGTCGCGCCTCGTTCGATGCTTCGCCGCCAAGTCGAACGGGCCGCGGCAATGGGGTTCACGGTCAAGGCGGCTTCGGAACTTGAGTTCTTTCTCTACAACACGACGTATCGCGACGCGGCATCTGGTGGCTACAGCAACCTCGAACCAGCCGGGTGGTACCTCGAGGACTACAACCTGCTCCAAGGCGCCAGGGTCGAAACCTATGTGGGCGCAGCGCGGCGAGCCTTGACCTCAAGCGGCATCGCGGTCGAAAGCTCTAAGGGGGAGTGGGGTCGGGGTCAGCACGAGCTGAACATCGGCTACTGCGAGGTGCTCGACATGGCCGACCGCCACACCCTGATGAAACAGGGGATGAAGGAACTCGCCGACCAGATGGGTGTCAGCGTCACCTTCATGGCCAAACCCCACACCGACGAAGCCGGTTCGAGCTCACATCTCCACCTGAGTCTCTGGGATACCGAAACCGACACGAACGTCTTCAGCGGTTCTGACAACAGTGACGGGCGCAGCGACTTGTTTCGCTGGTTCCTCGGCGGTTGGATGCGCCACGCAGCGGCGTTCACCGCGTTCTACGCCCCGACTGTCAACTCGTACAAGCGATACCAAGACGGATCGTGGGCCCCCACACGTATTGCCTGGTCCGACGACAATCGCACTGCGGGCTTTCGGGTTGTCGGGGCCGGACCGAGCCTCCGCATCGAATGCCGGATACCCGGCGCCGACTGCAACCCCTATCTCGTCTACGCCGCAGCACTGGCATCGGGTCTCGACGGCATCGAACAACGGATCGAACCGCCTGACGCGTTCCGTGGCGATGTCTATGCGGCTCAAGAGTTGCCCAGGGTGGCCTACACCCTCGACCAGGCTGCCGACGACTTCGCCGGGAGCAGCGCCGTCCATACGATGCTCGGCACCGATGTAGCCGAGCACTATGCCCACTTCTTTCGAGTCGAGGTCGACGCCTACCGCCGTAGCGTCACCGACTGGGAGCGGGCCCGATACTTCGAACGCATCTAGCCACCCTTCATCTGCTCTGAGGACATCATGACGAACCCATCACAACCACCTCCCGCCACCGCGGGCCGGCTGGCCGGCAAGGTCGCCGTCATCACTGGCGCCGGCGGCGGCATCGGCCGCGCCAGTGCGCTGCGGTTCGCGGCCCAGGGCGCGGCAGTAGTGGCCGCCGACGTCGTCGACGACGCCAACGAAGCCACCGCCGACATGGTCACCAGTGCCGGAGGGCAGTGTGTGGCCATCCACACCGATGTGGCCGACGCGGCCCAAGTCTTGGCCATGATCGAGCTGGCCGAAGCAACCTTTGGCGGGCTCGACATCTTGTTCAACAACGCAGGCGTCATGTTGGACGGCGATGACGATGCAGTGTCGACCACCGAGGCCATCATCGATCGGACACTGGCCATCAACGTCAAGGGTGTGCTGAACGGCTGTCGCTACGCGGTTCCCGCCATGCGACGCCGAGGCGGCGGATCGATCATCAATACCGCCTCGTTTGTGGCGTCCGTTGGCGCGGCAACGCCCCAGATTGCCTACACCGCATCGAAGGGAGCGGTGTTGTCGCTGACCCGTGAGCTGGCCGTCGTCCACGCTCGCGAGGCAATACGCGTCAATGCCGTGTCACCAGGCCCGTTGCGGACCGAGCTGCTGATGGCGTTCCTCGACACCGAAGCCAAGCGCCAGCGCCGGCTCGTTCACGTTCCGATGGGGCGCTTCGGCGAAGCCGACGAGATCGCTCACGCTGCCCTGTTCTTGGCCTCCGATGAGGCGTCGTTCGTGACGGGGGCCAACCTGAACGTCGACGGCGGATTGACTGCGGCCTACGTGACTCCGGAATAGTTGTGTTCTAGGGCGCCGGCGGTTGGCGTTCGGCAATGACTGCGTTGATGCGCTCGGCAACCACCGGATACTGCTCCATCATGGTCTGGAAGTCCCACCCCATCATCCACGCCACATTGCAACGTGTCTTGGCCACGACGCGAGCATTGCGACGCTGACCGGTGAGCAGGCCGATTTCGCCGAAGAACTCGCCAGCACCCATCTCGTCGACGGGCTTAAACTCGCGATGCACTTCGACTTCCCCGTCGAGCACCACAAAGAACTTGTAGGCGAAATCGCCCTCGCTGGCCAGACCAGAGCCAGCGAGCATCTCGGCCTGCTGGAACATCTTGGCGACCTCGTCGAGGTCGCTTTCAGGCAGCCCCTCAAACAATGGCATGGACTTGAGCTGTTCAGCGATCATCGACGGTTTCCTCTCGAATGGACGCCCCCACGGCGCTGCTCGACCCTACCGCACCCGCTTGCGGTGCATGGCTCGATGGTCAGCGGGCCCAGAAGTCGATCGCCCTGGCGACGAAACGGTCAGGGTCGACGAGATGTGGATAGTGGCCAAAGCCGTCCCACAGCTCCACCGTGGCCGACGGGACCAGACCGGTGAACCAATCGGCGTAGTCGGCCCCAGGGTCGATGCCGA
>CAYGMW010000338.1:0-3057 GCA_964350975.1 uncultured Acidimicrobiales bacterium
CCGAGGGCTGGGTCGACGTCGGACTCGGTGGCGTCGGGATCGTGAAACCGAGGGGCGAGGCGGGGGGAGTGGTGGTTGTCGGGTGTGTGCATGAAGATGTACGGCGTGAGCCCGTCGGCGCACCACGACGCCATCTTCGTCACCCACGGCTGCCAGAACTCGGGGTTGGCTTCGGGGTCGGTTCGGCCAATGAACCTCACGATGGGCGACGATCCCGTTGCCGTCGGCCGCACGGGCAGGCGCGGCTTTCGTTCCCACGCGTCGCGTTCGGCCGGTGTGTTGTTCGGGCCAGCGAAGAACGCTCTGCTGTCGAGGACGACGCGGTTCGCCCGGTGGGCCCGCAACAGGTCGTCGAGTGGTCGTTCGGCGCTTCCGCCCACGAAGAAGGCTCGGTCTCTCACCTCGACGGCCCAATCGAGCCCGCTGGGCAAGACTGCGAGGAACCCGTCAAGCACACCCAGGTCGTGGGCCCCAAACGATGCCGGCAGCTGGATCATGGTGGGGCCCATGAGGTGGTGGATGGGCTCGAATCGTTCGACGAACTCGGCCAGCTCGGCGTCGGCATGTCGCAGTCGCCGATCGTGGGTGATGGTTCGGGGCAGCTTGAAACAGAAACGGAACTCGGGGCCGACGAGCCGGGCCCATTTGTCGACCGTGGAGGCTTGGGGGAGGGCGTAGAAGGTGGTGTTGCCTTCGACCGTTTCGAGGATCTCGGCGTAGGCGCCCAGTTCGCTGCCCGCCACGGTCGTGGCCGCGAACACATCGCCCACCCAGCTTCGGTGGGCCCACATCGGGCACCCGACCCGAAGCTGGCCCACGGCTGCAGCCACTCGAACTCAGCCCAGCTTGCGGGCCATGGCTCCAGCTGATCGCAGGGCGGCGCCGTCGGCTCCGTCGGTGCGCATGCGACGCGTGGGTCCGGCGGCGGCTTCGCGCAGCATCTGCTGCAACAAGGTGGCGAACGGTACGCCTTCGTGGGCCCAGAAGTACCAGCTGAGCGAGCCGGGAATGGTGTTGATCTCGTTCACATACAGGTCGTCGCCGTGGGCCAAGAAGTCGATGCGGGCCACGGAGCGGACCATCGCCAGGTCGACGATCGACGCGGCCATCGAGCGCAGGCGACCCTCGACGGCTTGGTCGAGTTGGGCGGGCATTTCGCGGGCCGCGGTGGCCATGCCTTGGTCGCCGCCTTCGAGGTACTTCTCGACATAGGTGTAGATGCGGCCCCCGTCGTTGCGCAGGGGCTTTTCGACTACGGACAACTCAACGGTGGGGCAGGTTTTGACGCTGATGTTGAGGTCGACGGCCCCGTCGAGGTAGGGCTGCAGCACGGCTCCTTCTCGCAGCAATGGTTGCGAGGCGGCCAGGGCTTTGGCGGTCACCAGGTCGGCGGCGATTTCGATGCCGATCGAGCTGCCACCAAAGCGGGGCTTGACGATGAAGGGCCCACCACTGAACGACACGCTGGGGTCGATCTCGAGGTCGGGGGTGACGGCCCAGGTGGGCAGGGTGGGCAGCCCGGCTGCGGCCATGACACCGGCGAACGCCAGCTTGTCCATGCCGAGGGCGGCTCCGGCGAGGCTGGGGCCGGTGTAACGGATGGACGCGAGGTCGAACAACGCTTGCAGGCTGCCGTCTTCGCCGGGGCCGCCGTGGCAGCAGTTGACGACGGCGGTCAGCTCGATGGTCGACTTCTTGCCTCGTCGACCCTCTCGTTGGAACCCTCCGGCAGTGCCGGTGTCGAGGGTGATGGCTTCGGCTCGGCGAGGCACGCCTTGGGCAAAGTCGGTGGCTTCGACCGATGCCGGGACCTCGTACCAGTCGCCGGTTTTGGACCAGTACAGGGCGACGGGTGTTTCGCCCGCGGCGGCGAGGGCGTGGACGGCTTGGAGGCCGGTCAGGATCGAGATGTCGTGTTCGGGGGATGGTCCGCCGAAGCAGACGCCGGGAGAGCTCATTGCGCCATGTTGGCGCACGGACCACGTCAGGTTGTGTCAACGGGCGCGGAAACCGGGCCGGGTGTCGGCTAGGCGTAGTGGTCGGGGAGGTCGTTTTCGTACAAGACGGCGTCGCCGGCTTCGAGGTTGCGTTTGATCCACTCGACGGCTTCGTTGCGGGTGCTGACGAGCTGTACTGCTGCGGTTCCGACGGTCGCGCCACGAAGGAGGGCGGCGCGGTTGGTGTAGCCGACGATCAAGATGTCGTCGACGACCTGGCTCGCCGCGGCGGCGAACTTCTCGTTTTCGATGGCTTGTTCGCTTCCGAGTTCGACCATGCCGGGGGTGACGAGGGCGCGTCGTTTTGCCGCCAGGTCGACCAGGGTGGCCAGGGCGCTGGCGGCTCCGGCGGGGTTGGAGTTGTAGGTGTTGTCGACGACGCTCACTCCGGTTGGGGTGGAGGTCACTTCTTGGCGATGGTCGGCGACGGGCAAGGTGGCGAGGCGGCTCATGATGGTCGTGGCCGCAACATCGAGGGCCAGGGCTAGGCCGACGGCGACGGCCACATTGTCGGCAATGGCCGATGGGGCAACTTCGGCGCGGTGTTCGACACTGTCGATCGTCACCGTGGCCATGGTCGGGGTGGTGTCGGTTTTGGGGGCAATGGTCACCACGACGTTGGCGCCCGATCCTGGTGTGGCCGAGCAGCGAATGACCCGTTGGCCGGTGGCTTCGACCCGGTCTGCGGCTGCGGCCAGTCCGTAGGCGTCGATGTTGAGCACACCGATCGATGAGGTGTCGAAGATCTCGGACTTGGAGGTGACGATGGTGTCGACGGTGCCGAACCGTTCGAGGTGTACGGGGCCGATATTGCACAGGGCTGACACGTTGGGTTTCACCCAGGTGCACATCTGGCGGATCTCGCCGGGCCCGTAGGTGCCCATTTCGGCGATGAAGACCTCGGTGTCGGGTCCGAGGTGTTCGTTGACGGTACGGCTGAGGCCGCCGGTGTTGTTGAAGCTGGCGGGGCTTGCGACCACCGATCTGGTGGTTTCGCTCAGGTGGCGGACGTAGCCCTTGATGGTGGTTTTGCCGTACGAGCCGGTGATGGCGACCCTGG
>CAYGMW010000339.1:0-3029 GCA_964350975.1 uncultured Acidimicrobiales bacterium
CACGACGACGACGACCACGACGACGTCGAACCAGACGAAGACGACGAAGACGACGACGACGACGAAGACGACGAAGACGACGAAGACGACGACGACGACGAAGACGACGCCAGTGTCGTCGCTGTTTCCAGCCTCTCGGGCGACCTCGATCTCGATGACGACGAAGCGAGCGGCTCGATGTCGTTGGCCGACCTCGACGACATCGAAGTAGCCCATCTCGCTGCCGGAAGCGCCATGGCCGCAGCAGAAGCTGATGCCGAACTCGAACGACGCCTCGACCGTCTGCGTCGCCGAGCCAAGCGCGAGCTCAGGCGGGCTGCCGACGAAGAAGCGGTTGCGGCTCGTCGCGCGATCCAAGGACGCAAGCGCAAGGCGAGCAATCACCTCAAGAAGGCCGAAGCGCACGCCGAAAAAGCGCGCGAATTCAAGGCTCGCCGTAAGGAACTGTTGCGGATCCGCGAAGACCGCTAGTCGGGGCTACACAGCCCGCCGACCGATTGCTAGCGATGCTTCTCGCGCCACTCTGACGGATCGCGACCAAGTTCACGCAGGCGCTTGGTGGCCCACAGCGGCGATTCCATCTCCTCGCCAGCCACGATCGACTGGACGTTGTCGCCATCTTCAGCCCAGATGTGGCACGTGTTGATGTTGAAGGCGAAGTGCTGACGCACCTGTTCTGGTGTCGGGTTCTTCGGTAGCGGCGGCGCAACTCGCTCTGCAGTGGCTCCTACCCGGCGCATCGACCAGCTGGCCTGGATTGCCGCTGGCCCCATCGCCAATAGCAGCGCGGTGGTGTGGGTGCAGCCTCGTGGCCCGCCAAAGAGCTCGCGCACCTTCTTGGAAAACCCGCGGGCCACAGACATGCCAACGAGGTGCTGATAGTGGTCCTCGATCGTGCGACAGCCCGAGTGAGGGTGAGTTTCGAGCAGCACCACCGCGTCGACGATCTCCATCGCCGGAAAGGCCACGAGTAAGTCGACCACCATGTGATGCACCGTCAGCGGCGCATCGTCGCCATCAAAATAGGTGCTGGGAGGTTTGCGGTCGGTCAGGGTGCCACGAAGCCGCATGACGTCGGGCGACTCACGGAACACCTGTACGTCATAGGCCCGTCGATGGATCAGTTCGCCAGCTGGTTGGGCAAGATCCCGGCCCACCCCATCGAGGTACAAGTCCTCGTCCATAGGTAGGTAAGCGGAACCTCCTCGTGCGTCGGAACTCACTTGCCGAGCAGCCATTCGTCGGGGCCGACTGCGTCGCCGTACAGACGGGTCTGGAACCGCTGCATGCCCTTGATCCAACGATCGACGTCGGTGGCTTTGCGCTCGATATAGGTGGCAACTTCGGCATGGGGAAGCACGTGAAAGCGTTCGGCATCGAGGGCCTCGATGACCGTGTCGGCAAGTTGGCCTGGGCTCAACACACCATCAGCCGCGGCTACTCCGGCCCCACTGCCGCCGAGCTTGTCCTTGGACGGGCTGTTCTCGCCGATGTTGGTAGCAACGGCTTGGGGGCACAGGACCGACACCTTGATGCCCTGCCCGCCATGGGTGATTGCCAGCCACTCGGCAAGGGCCACAGCTGCGTGTTTGGTGACCGAGTAGGCAAGGCTGCCGATTTGCGACAACAGCCCGGCTGCCGATGCAGTGTTGAGCAGGTACCCCTCACCGCGGGCAATCATCGACGGAAGCACGGCTCGGGCCGCGTACAGGTGGGCCATGACGTGCACATCAAACATATTGGTGAGCTCGCTGTTGTCGATCTCGACACCGCCAACGGTCACATAACCCGCATTGGACACGAACAGGTCGATTGGGCCGTGGGCGTCCTCGACGTCGTGCACCAAGGCTGCGACTGCGGCCTCGTCGGTGACATCGAGCCGCACGCCGGTGCCGCCGATCGACGCGGCAACGTCGAGCGCCCCTTGCTCGTCGAGGTCGGCGACGACCACGTGACGGGCTCCTTCGGCGTGGAATCGCTCGGCGAGTCCTGCCCCGATGCCGCTTGCACCACCGGTGACGACCACAATCTTGTCCTGGAGTTTCATGAGAGACGACAGTAGATGCCGCTGACCTGCAACTCCCAACGCAACCCCCCGTGCCTGAACAGGAACCACCCATGACGATCGCAACCTCAACCGCTGGACCGCTCGACGGGTTACGCGTCGTGGAGATCGCGAGCTGGATGGCAGGGCCGAGCGCAGCGGCGATCCTGGCCGACATGGGTGCCGACGTCATCAAGATCGAGCCATTGACGGGCGATCCGATGCGGGGGCTCATTCGGCCCGCGAAACAGCCTGGCCCGCATCAGGTCGACCACGCATTCCAGGTCGACAATCGTGGCAAACGTTCGATGGCTATTGATCTTGGCAGTGACGAAGGCCAGGCCATCGTGAGGCGGGTCGTGGCGACTGCGGACATCTTTGTCGTCAATCTGCTCCCCCACCGCCAAGCTCGGTTCGGGCTCGACGCGGCATCGGTCGATGCGATCCGGCCGGGAATTGTTCACGCCACCCTCACCGGATATGGCCTCGATGGTCCCGAGACGTGGCGCCCGGGGTATGACGTCACCGCCTTCTTCGGGCGCAGCGGGCTCTATGACGCCCAGCGCGAGGGCGACGGGCCGCCACCGCAGGCCCGCACTGCACAGGGCGACCACACCACGGGCCTGGCGATGACCACCGCCATTCTCGGAGCGCTGCGGCTAGCGGAACGAACCGGCGAAACCCAAGTCGTCGACGTGAGCTTGTTCGCCACCGCCATCTGGACCCAGGCCAGCGACCTGGCCGCCGTACTGGTCGACGGACGCCAGCCAAGCCGCCGCGACCGGCACCATCTGATCAGCGCACTCGCCAACCGTTTCCCCTGCAAGGACGACGGCTGGGTGGTGTTCAACATGCCAGAACCCCATTGGTGGCCCCGGTTTTGTGGCGCTGTCGAACGCACAGAGTGGCTCGACGACCCACGCTTTGCCTCCGTGAAGACTCGATTCGACCATATGGAAGCAGTGATCCAAGCCATCGACGAGGT
>CAYGMW010000340.1:0-2998 GCA_964350975.1 uncultured Acidimicrobiales bacterium
CCACAGCACCCGACAATCCGCCGTGCCGCTGACCGGCAAGCCGGTGGAAGACCTCGATCTTGGTGTCGAAGCTCAGCGCCGCCCGCGTGATTACCTCAGCGGTGTCGTCATCGGAGTCATCAACAAAGAGCACCCGGCCCACGCCGAGAGGTTCGATCCGGGTGAGCAGCGGCACCACGTTGGGGGATTCGTTGCGCGTGGGAACAATGACAGTGATGTCGAGATCCCACAGATCCAGAGCAGATGCAGCCATGAGTGCGCCAGAGGACAGTTCGTTCAGCCACCGGTTGGAATGAGCTGGCGAAAACTAGCGCACGCGAAGCGAGCGCGAGTTAGTTACGCCGCTGGCCCACGTACAACACCGTTGGCGACAGCCGAGCGACCCGCGACGACACTGGTTGCAACACCTTGATCGCCAGGTGGGTTCGGTGTTCGTCGGCGAAACCCAACGGCAACATCTCATAGCTGAAGCACTCGCTGCGGTTCAGCCACTTCAGCATGGTCGAGGCCCGGTAGACCAAGATGTGCGTCGGGTCGTGTCGAAAGTGCGGCGACCACGGGTTGGGCACCGTGATGATGATCCGCTGCTCGATCACCTGCTCGATCGCGGCGACCGCGACCGGAAACTGATCGTTCGATGTGTGTTCCAAGAACTCAGAACAAAACCCGGTGTGGTAACGCTGCTCCCACTGGGCGAGTTGCTCGACCGGTGCCACCACAACGTTTCGATACGACCCGGTGGCGTGGGCTGCAGCTACCAGTTCGGGGTCGAGGTCAACACCATCGACCACACCGGCGCGGGCCCCGAGCTGGGCTCCGTAGAGGCCCGACCCACAGGCAATGTCAAGCACGGACGTGGTCGCCTCGGTGATGTAGCGGTCAATGACGCCAACCATGCGGCCATCGACGCCGCGCTGCAGGTAGCGCTGGGTTTGGCTCGGCGCGGGATCGGGTTCGGGTTCGGGTGTGCGACGAAGTTCGCGGCTCATCGCAACGGATCAAAACACATACAGCGCAAGGGCCACGAAGTGGATGGTGGCGCCGGTAATGACCAGCACATGCCACACCTCGTGATAACCGAACGTCAACGGCCACGGGTCGGGTTTGCGCAGGGCCAGCAAGAAACCCCCAATGGTGAAAAGCAAGCCGCCAAACAGGATCATCACCATGAAGACCGGGCTGATCTGGGTCCACATCCCGGGCATCGCCAGCACGCCGAGCCAGCCAACACCGACATAGGTGCCCGTGATCAGCCCGTACGGGGGTTTCCACGGCATCCAGAGGTTCACGATCAGGATGATCGTCAGCACCCACACAACCACGAGCAGCACGTTCGCCAGTCGGCCCTCGAGCCCAACGCCAACAATCGGGGTGAACGTTCCGGCGATCATCAAATAGATCCCGGTCTTATCGACCTGCATCATCCGCGGTTCGGTTCGTTCAGACCAATTGATGCGGTGGTAGAGGGCGCTGGCACCGAACATGAACGACACACACGCGGCGTAGATCAGCGCCGGGAGCCACTCACCCGCGCTTTGGGTCGCGACGAAAGCGATTCCGATCGGAACCGAGACCACAAAGGACCACTTGTGCGATACCCCGCGCCAGCGAGGTTTGGGTGGCGCCACCGCAGTCATCGGGGTCGGCATTCGTTCGACACGGCGGCCGAGGCTACAACACCGGCTAGGAGACTGGCGGCTCAGCGGGTCTGGCACCGATGTAGCGCAGCAGGACCTCTTGGGCAATGGAGGCCACGTGGGTACCGCCAGAACTGAACAGCTGGCCAATCACCAGACCGCGTCCGCCGGTCAGACCGTGCGATGTGAAGTCATAGAGATGGAACTCATCGGCGCTCCCAGGGCGATGGAACCACATTGCGTGGTCGAGACTGGCGCCAATGAAGTCCTGGTGCCGTTGGGGTTCGTCGAGCTGGATCGGATGAGCCGCGCGGGCCGCTCCGAACTGGATGGTGTCGCTCGTGAAGGCCAGTCCACACGCGTGCAGCACGGGGTCGTCACCAATCGTGGCCTCGATTCGCACCCACCCCATCGACTTGCCGAGCGCCGGATCGAGCGGGATGAAACGCCGATCGAGCAGGAACCCCCAACCCTCAGGTTCGAGGTCGCTCGGCGCAGGCGCCTCGGGCAGCTCGAACGTCTGACGCTCGGGCTGATCCTCGGCCACCTGGAACGATGCTGACAGGTTCAAGATTGCGCCGTTGCTTTGACGGGCCACGACCCGACGGGTCACAAACGAGCGGCCATTGCGGATTCGATCAACCTCGTAACGCACCGGTTCGTCCGACGTGCCACCCCGAATGAAATAAGCGTGCAGCGAATGGGGCAAGAACTGCTCATCGACGGTCATCGACGCGGCCCTCAACGCCTGGGCCACCACCTGTCCGCCGTACAGCCGACCCCACGGGTACACCGGGCTGATTCCCACGAACACGTCAGGCCCGTGCGGTTCGAGCGACATCAGGCGATGGAAGTCCCGGGCCTCGAGGTGGAACGGCTGGCCGGTTTGGGAAGTTCCAGAGTTCACGATCTCAACGACGTTAGCGCCCGCCGGCGGGGTCGTGGTCCAGCGTTGCTGAAGCAATAAGTGCGTCGAGGTCGATCGCCGGAGCCGGGCGGCACAGCAGATACCCCTGCACATGCGGGCACTGGAGCTCTTCGAGCGCCTCGAGCACATCGACCTGTTCCACACCCTCAGCAATCACGTCGAGATCAAGTCGCCGGCCGAGGTCGATGATCGAAGCCGCCAACGCCCGAGCTTGGGCGTCGACGACCACCCTGGCTGTCACCGATGCATCGATCTTGATTGCGTCGATCTGGTTGGCGACCAACCCAGTGATCGACGACATGCCAGCTCCGAAGTCGTCGAGAACAATTCGAACGCCGAGTGCTCTCAGCGCACCGATCGTGACCTGCACCTCGGCCAGATCGGCACCCAGGAGGGCTCGTTCGGTGCACTCGAGCTCGAGCAGGTGGGCGGG
>CAYGMW010000341.1:0-2980 GCA_964350975.1 uncultured Acidimicrobiales bacterium
AGGTCTGGTTCTTGGAGTCCCACAGCGGCCAGAAGTAGCCGAGCAAACATGGCAGAGCCGACAAGAACGCAGCGAAGTACCGACCGGTAGCCAAGCCGTAGCCGATGGGAGCAGGACTTCCGTCGCGAATCACCTTGACCCCTGTTGCCTTCTTTCCGAGCGTTTGGCCAGACGTACCAATGAAGTACACCGAGTACGCCAACCCGAGCAGGAATTGCAGCAGGTTGCCACCCGTGTCACCGAAGGCAGCGGTGAGCACGAAGCCGGGAATGATCAGGATCAGGCCGTCAAGAATGATGGCCCCGAGACGCGACCACCAACCGGCGAGCTCGAAGCCGACCGGAGAAAACTGTGGCGCCCCGTATCCGGGGGGTGGCGGCGGAAGAAAGTCTGACATCTTGGCTCCTCGTGCGCTCGGTTGGGCCCGCCCCAACCAGCAGCGCACAACGTAGCTGATGGACAGGCGACGGACCGAGGATCAACCTGAGTCGCGCAGCTCGCGCTTGAGGTCCTTGATCTCGTCTCGGAGACGGGCTGCGTATTCGAACCGCAAGTCGGCCGCCGCGTCGGCCATCTCAATTTCGAGCGTCTGGATGAGGCGCGCTAACTCGTCAGACGGCAGTTCGGCCAGGTCGCGTTTGGCCCGATCGGCCCGGTTCGAGATGAGCTTGTCAGGCACAGGCGCACCCTGGTCGCCCGAACCGCGCAGGATCGACAAGATGTCGCTGACGGCCTTACGAATCGTCTTGGGCTCGATGCCGTGCTCGATGTTGTACGCCTGCTGCAGACCGCGCCGTCGATTGGTCTCCGAGATCGCTCGCTGCATGGAATCAGTGACCCGGTCGGCATACATGATGACCTGGCCCTCGACGTTTCGAGCGGCACGACCGATCATCTGGATGAGTGACGTCTCGGAGCGCAGGAAACCCTCCTTGTCGGCGTCGAGGATCGCGACCAACGACACCTCGGGCAGGTCGAGACCCTCGCGCAGCAAGTTGATGCCAACCAAGACGTCGAACTCGCCCAACCGAAGGTCGCGCAAGATCTCGATTCGTTCGATCGTGTCGATCTCGCTGTGGAGGTAGCGGACCCTCACGCCCAACTCCATGAGGTAATCGGTGAGGTCCTCGCTCATCTTCTTGGTGAGCGTGGTGACGAGCACCCGCCCGCCACCCGCGACCTTGATATTGATCTGCTCGAGCAGATCATCGATCTGGCCCTTGGTTGGCTTGACCACCACCTCGGGGTCAATGAGGCCAGTCGGCCGAACGATCTGTTCGGCCACGCTCGAGCTCATCTGGAGCTCATAGGGGCTCGGGGTCGCCGAGACGAACACACACTGGTTAATGCGTTCGAGGACCTCTTCGAAGCGCAGAGGGCGGTTGTCCTTGGCGGACGGCAGGCGGAAACCGTGGCCGACCAATGTCTCTTTACGGGAGCGGTCGCCCGCGTACTGGCCATGGAGCTGGGGCACCGCGACATGGCTTTCGTCGATGACGAGGAGATAGTCGTCGGGGAAGAAATCGAGCAGGGTAAACGGCGGCTCGTCGTATGAACGACCGTCGATGTGCATCGAATAGTTCTCGATGCCGTTGCAGTACCCGACCTCGGCCATCATCTCAAGGTCGTACTCGGTACGCATTCGGAGGCGTTGAGCCTCCAGCAACTTGCCTTCGGCCTCGAAACGCTGCAGCTGTTCGCGAAGCTCGTCTTCGATGCGCAAAATAGCGGCGCTGAGCCGGTCATCTGATGTGGTGTAGTGCGTGGCCGGAAACACCGTGAGCTCAGACAGCTCGCCTAAACGTTCGCCGGTCAGGGTGTCGACCTTGGTGATGCGCTCGATGTCGTCGCCGAACAGCTCGATGCGCACCGCATACTCCTCATAGGCCGGGTGCAGCTCGATGGTGTCGCCCCGAACGCGGAACTTGCCACGCACCAGGTTCATGTCGTTGCGTTCGTACCGCATGTCGACGAGTTGGCGCAGGATCTCGCGCTGGTCCATCTGGGCGCCGAGACGCAGGTACAGCATGTTCTGCCGATACAAAGCGGGCGATCCGAGCCCGTAGATGGCCGAGACCGATGCGACAACAATCACGTCTCGACGAGTCAGCAATGCAGCGGTGGCCGAGTGACGCAGGCGGTCGATGTCGTCGTTGACTGAGGAGTCCTTCTCGATATAGGTGTCGCTCGACGGCATATAGGCCTCGGGCTGGTAGTAGTCGTAGTAACTGACGAAGTACTCGACGCGGTTCTCTGGGAAGAACTCTTTGAACTCGTTGGCCAACTGGGCTGCGAGGGACTTGTTGGGCGCCAGAACCAGCGTGGGTCGTTGGGTTTGTTCGATGGTCCACGCAATGGTGGCGCTCTTGCCCGACCCCGTGATGCCGAGCAAGGTTTGGAACTTCGCGCCACTGTCGAGGCCGGCCCTCAGCGATGCGATGGCTTGGGGTTGGTGGCCGGCCGGATCGAACTCGGAATGCACGCGAAACGGTGGGGAATGGCCATCCTCGCCTATTGCGACTACTTCGTTGGGTACGAAACCCACGGAACTGAGCGGTTCGGCCGCCTGATCGAGATCAACCACGCCGCCAGTGTATGAAGGGGCTGGGACATCGACTTTTGTGACCATCGACGACCGCGGTCGACAAAGACCTTGGCTGGTTCCGCTAGCGAACGACTACACCTGCGAGAGAATTGCACATTGACGTGTACGAAGGCGTCGTATGTGGTTATCCTCCCGCCTGTCATCCCCTCCAGTTCTGCGCGAAGGTGCCCTTCACATGGCCGACGAAATCGACCCAGACATCGACGACGACGACGTTGAGACCGAAGACATCGATCTCGAAGACGACATCGATCTCGAAGACGACGTCGATGTTGTCGTCGACGACGACATCGTGGACGACGACGAAGAAGAAGACGAGGCACCTTCGGCCGCTGCGTCGTCGCTCCTCAGCGACGACGACGACGAGGATGAAGA
>CAYGMW010000342.1:0-2975 GCA_964350975.1 uncultured Acidimicrobiales bacterium
TCGATTCGCTCACCACCGGACCGTACCCTGGCTCGCACCCGTTGCCACTCGGCGGCCCTCACGAAACGCGACGACCGACTGTGCTGTCTGACGCACCCCAACCTGAGTTCACCTTGACCATCGACGGCGTCGACGTCGACGTTCCCGACGATGGGCGGACCCTTTTGGACGTGCTGCGCGGATGCTTGGCGTTGTCGGTCAAGGACGGGTGCTCGCCTCAGGGCCAATGTGGGTGTTGCACTGTCTTAGTTGATGGCGCACCTCGCGTGTCGTGTGTGACCCCTGCAAAGCGGATGCGGGGCCGCTCCATCGTCACCGTTGATGGGCTCGATCCACAACGCCGGCAGGCATGGGCTGAAGCCTTGACATCGACGGGCGGCAGCCAATGCGGGTTCTGCACGCCGGGCATCATCTGTCGGCTCGAAGGTGCAGCCGTCAAGGGGACCGACCTGGCCGACCGCGCCCTGGTCGACAAGGCCCTGCTTGGCCACCTGTGTCGTTGCACTGGCTGGCAAACGATCCGTGAGGCCGCGGTGGTGATCTCGACAGGTGCGTCGTCGACACAGGCCGCGGCTGGGCGTGACCTTGCCGCCGCGGCCGAGAGGGCCTCGATCGAGGGCGGAGCGCCCCAAATGGTGGGTCCAGACGTCGCTCTCGGTCGCGGTGGGTTTGCGGCCGATACCGCCCCGGCTGACGCCCTCATTGCTGTGCCCAACGCTGACGGGTGGTCAGTCGCTGCCGATCTGGCAACGGCACGCACCCTGGCCGGAAAGGTTCAGGGTCGGCGAACCACCGTCGCAGCCGAGCCGGCGATCGCACTTCCGGCCGGTGACTGGGACGTGGTGTTGAGTACCTGCTGGACTGAACCTGCTTACCTCGAAACCGATGTGGTGTGGTGCGAACCTGGCGGCGAACCGGTGGGGCCTCTCGCGAACGGAGGCGCGTTCGGAGCCAAATCAGACGACCTGCTTCGGGGCGTGGCCCGGCGTCTCGCCGACGAACACCAACGGGCGGTTCGGGTGGTGCTCGACCGCGAAGACGTGGTGCGGCTCGGACCGAAACGACCTCCGGTGGCGATTGGCGCCGATTCGTCCGGCCGAGGAGTCATCTATGTAGCTCGAACCCCTGGTGTGGTTGAGCTGTTAGCTGAGATTGGGCCTGAGTTTGAAGTGGTGGAGGTCGATGTTGTGGGTCCGCCCACGAGCTTGGACGTTCGGGCTGCGGTTCGAGCCGAGATCGAGATGGTGCGTCACGCGCTGGGTCCACAGGGCCCGGCCCGAGTCGAGATCGGCGATGCCTGGGCCGAAGCAACCATCGACGAATCCGGAGTCCATGTTCGGCTGCAGGCTGGCGCTGTTCTCGACCACGTGGTGCTGCGTTCCTACGCCATCGGCGCGGCCCATCAGGGCCTGAGTTTCGTGCGGTCCGAATCCATCGCGGTCGACGGCGCCGGCACTGTTCATGACCTCACCATCCGGTCCTTCGGTGTGCTGCGAAGCATCGATACGCCCCAGATCACCATCGATATCGTCGAGTCCGACGGGCCTGCGTGCGAGGTCAGTACGGCCGTATTTTGTGCAGTTGCGGCTGCGGCGTGGCGTTTGGCCGCGACACCGCCGATACTTCCTGTTCTCGCGAACTGATCGCGCGACCGAAGGGAATCTCATGTCCAAGCCTGTTGCCCACTACTCGCCGTTCACCATTGCCGGAGAATGGCTGATCATCTCTGGCCAGATCGGCCTGTTGGATGGCGAGATGGTCGAGGGCCTTGAGGCCCAGACCCGCCAGGTGCTGGCCAACTTGGGCTCGGTGCTCCACGCCGCAGGCGCCAAGGTCACCGACATCGCAAAGTGCAATGTGTTCTTGACCGACATTGCCGACTTTGCCGTGGTGAACGCTCTGTACGCGGAGTTCTTCGGCGAGCACCGTCCAAGCCGTTCAGCGGTGGCGGTCGCGGCGCTCCCGATGGGCGCCATCGTCGAAATCGAAGCCTGGGCCTACCTGGGTACTGCTGCCGCCGAGTAGTCTGGCCGAATGGCCGGAGGCATTTTCATCGCTGTTGTACTACTGCTCGCACCCGTGATCATCGTCGCGAGCATGTCGATCGTTGCTGCCGCGATCGGTGCGCTGCTGAACCGAGACGCCAAGGAGCGCCACGCTGGCAGCGAGCTGATCGAGACCAATTACTGATCTTGTCTTGGCCTAGTTCGACCAGCGCGACTGGCCGAACCGGTAGCCCACCGACCGAACGGTCTGGATCAGGCTGGCGTTTTCTTCGCCCAGCTTGGCTCGAAGGCGTCGAACGTGGACGTCAACAGTGCGCGCTCCGCCGTAGTACTCATAGCCCCACACCCGGTTGAGAAGTACCTCGCGGGTGAACACCTTGCCCGGGTTTCCGGCCAAGAACTTCAGCAGCTCGTACTCCATATAGGTGAGGTCGAGTGAGCGGCCCTCAACGGCGGCTTCGTAAGTTTCGAGGTTGAGCACGAGTGAGCCGTATTCGATGACATCGCCGCGAGCCTGTTCGACGGTGCGATGGAACAGGTGCCTGATGCGCGCTTCGAGCTCGCGGGGGTGGAACGGGCTGAGACAGAAGTCGTCAAACAGCTCGTCGCGCAGCTCGAGAGCGTCGAGCTGGTTACCGCGCAACAAGATGAGGATCGGCACCGGATTGTCGTCGCGTCGACGAAGGGCACGACAGATACCCCAAGCGTCGTCTTCTTGGCTGACATCAGCGCAGATGATCGCGCCCGACCACCCGGAATCGGGTTCGGCGCGGAGGATTTCGAAATCGTCGGCGACTGCCTTCCAGGTATAGCCAGCGAGGTCGAGGGTGCGCGCCAGCTCGGTCGGTGGCGGTGATGGGAAGACGGCGATGGAATCGGAAGACATCAGACGTTTCGGAGGTAGCGATCCAGCTCGAACTGTGACACTTGGTGCTGGAAGTGGGGGCGAGCTCGCGGGGTGGAGCTCAA
>CAYGMW010000343.1:0-2850 GCA_964350975.1 uncultured Acidimicrobiales bacterium
CGTGGGCTCGCCGGTCCTTCGGCTGGCCTTGAGATGGCTGACGGTCCAAACCCGAAGCTTGTGGCCCTCAGTCGTTGTGCACTTTGGGTATGAGCTGTTCGCCGCCTTGCCCTTCGACGCGGCTGGAGAACCACAGGGTTCGGGTTGGGGCATCCTCGGTGGTGTTGTGGTGATCGCCGCCGGGGTGCTCGCGGCACGACAACTGGCCGAAATCGACGACCCATGGCCCGCGCTCATGAGCCAGAACGTGGCCCCTGTCAGCCTCGCGACGGAGTAACTGTCAGCGGTTGGCTTGGGCGTCGCCGAGCACCGCCATGGTGCGCGCGTTGGTTTCGGCATCATTGGCGATCACCACTGCGGTGAAGTCAGTGGCTCCAGCGGCCGCGATCTCGGCCAAGCCGTGCCTCACCTCGTCCTCGTTGCCGATGAGGCTGATCTCCTCGACACCGTGCACACCTTCGATATCGAGCATGGCCCGATATGACGGCAAGGTGGCGTAGTTCGCAAGCATCGAGCCCACGAACGCCTTCACGGGCGCCGCGTCGTCGGTGACACACACCGGCAAACTGCACACGACGCGGGGCTCAGGTCGACCGGCCGCGTCGGCGGCGTCGTTGATCATCGGCACGATCTGGCGGGCCAAGGTCGTTGGGCCGACGCACCACAGGATCGTGCCGTCGGTGCGCTGGCCAGCGATCTTGAGCATCTGTGGGCCCAACGCGGCGATCATCACCTTGGGGGTGGCCGCCGTTGGTCGCACGGCCGCACCTTCGTAGCCCCAGATGTCGCCCTCGACGGCGGCCTGCCCACCCTCGAGGAGCGGCAACAAGATGTCCAGGTACTGCTGCATGTGCGCAATCGGGCGCTTCCACTGCATCTTCCAGCCGTTTTCGACCGATGGCTGGTGGGCAAGACCGATACCCAACACCGTGCGGCCGCCGGTGGCGGCTTGGGTGGTGAGCGCTTGGGCCGCGAGCGCCTGCGGGTGGCGAGGCCAGGTCGGAACAACTGCGGTGCCCAGCTCGATCAATGTGGTGTCGCGGCCCGCAAGCGCCAACGCGCCAAGGGCGTCAACCAGTCCGGTTTGGGCGAGCCAGTACGAGGAAAACCCGGCATCGTCAGCGCCGACGATGTCGTCGATGATCAGGTCCAAATTGGGCCTAGCCAACAAACCTGATCCGTTGATGCCGATATCCATGCGGTGCTCCCAGCGTGTGGCTTCAGCTCCCGACGGTACCTGACGCTGTGAGGTCGACCCCAAACACCCTCGACGCGAAGGCCAACGTCTCATCGACGAGGCCGGGTTCGTCGAGGGTTTCGGGGTGCTCGCTCAAGAACCCGTAGGCCGCGATGATCAGTGCCTTCAGCGACTTTTCGAAGAAGCTCGGGTACTGGCGCGCCAGCGGATCGAAGGTGCCAGCGAGCACTGCGAGCTGGGCCACACCAGAGGTCAAGATGTCGCCCCACAACCCGGCTGACATCGCGGCAGCGAGGAATGGGGCACGGTTCGGGTCGGCACGGCACTGGTCGACCGCGACCTCGACGAACTGGTGCACCGCGTCGGCGAGCGATAATTCGCCGGAGCTGAGCTGGGCCCGCAAGTCGAAGCTCGCTTGAGCGCACCAGTCGACGGTGGCTTCGATGAGCGCCTCTTTGGATCCGAAGTAGTTGTAGAAGGCTCCCAGCGAGATGCCGATCTCGGACGTGACGGCCTTGATCGTGAGTGCTTCGATCCCGCCCCGACCTACGAGCTGCATCGACGCATCGATCAGCTCAGAGCGCACTCGTTCGCGTCGTATCTCGGCTGGCTCAGGAATCATCACTAAACACCATAGTGAACGCCGTCGATCTGGGTGGCGACAAAACGCGGGTTCAGCCGGAATTTCTGAACATTTCGTCAGTTACTGAAGTCGCGCCCTCCTCCGAGGGCCACAGCAGGTCTCACCGCCACGCCAGCCTCCGTCAGAGCGTGCTTGGCGTCAGCAACCGTGTGCTGCCCGAAATGAAAGATCGACGCAGCCAACACCGCGTCGGCATGCCCAACAACGGCACCCTCAACAAGGTGATCCAGCGTCCCGACACCACCGCTGGCGATCACCGGCACATCAACCGCGTCGCTGATGGCCCGGGTCAACTCGAGGTCGTATCCGGCCTTGGTGCCGTCGCCGTCCATGGAGGTGACGAGCAACTCGCCTGCTCCAAGGGCAACCACCTCACAGGCCCAGTCAACGGCGTCGATGCCGGTGTCCTCGCGCCCGCCCTTGACGAACACGTGCCACTGCGCGTCGCCGACCCGCATGGCGTCGATGGCCACCACACAGCATTGGCGGCCGAACTCGTTCGCGATCTCGGTGATGAGTTCGGGCCGACGCACAGCAGCAGAGTTGACCGACACCTTGTCGGCACCCGCGCGCAGCAACGCCCGGGCGTCGTCGACGGAGCGAATGCCGCCACCGATCGTAAACGGGATGTGGACCTCTTCTGCAGCCCGTTCGGCGAGTTCAACAATGGTTGCCCGGTCGTCAGAACTGGCGGTGATGTCGAGGAAGATCACCTCATCGGCGCCCTGCTGGTCGTACCGAGCTGCGAGCTCGACTGGGTCGCCGGCATCGCGCAGTTCAACGAACCGTACGCCCTTGACCACGCGGCCCTGGTCGACATCCAAACACGGGATCACCCGAACGGTCTTCATGATGCTGCTCCCGATGGACGCGTCGCGGCGAGGGCGTCGCTGAGAGAAATCGCGCCATCATGAAGGGCCTTGCCAGCAATCACACCAGCGAGGCAACGGCCGTCAACGTCGACCTCGACCAGGTCGCGGATGTGATCGACCGACCCGACTCCCCCGGA
>CAYGMW010000344.1:0-2838 GCA_964350975.1 uncultured Acidimicrobiales bacterium
GTCGGGTCATAGATGGCGCCCGACCGAACCTGGTCGATGTAGTCGTCGGCACTGAGTTCGTGTTTGTACTTCGGGAACCCGCGCATATAGCCGCCGGCGATGATGCCCCGCTTGTGGTGGTCGCGAACGAGGCCCTTCCGCAGGTCGTACAGCTCCTTGCCAATGCCACGTCGGCGAAAGTCAGGGCTCACGACGATGTCGGTGCCGTAGTACCAGTCCCCGTCGGGGTCGTGGTTGCCGCACTGATGCTCGCCGGTGATCTCCATGATGGTGTGCTGGGGGTGGTCGAAGTCGAAGTCGAGGAAGATGCCAGCCGCTTGTCCCACGACCTGGTCTCCTGACATTGCAACGAAGAAACCTTCGGGGAACACTCGGGCGTAGGCCTCGATGTCGACGGTCTGCAGTAGTTCGTCTGGGTCAGCGCCTGGGAAGGCAGCTCGTTCGAGGGCTGCGCACGCTGGTGCGAGGTCCGCGGTAAGAGCGACGTAACGGATCTCAGTCATGGCGGCGAGGCTAGTCAGCGCCCTTGTCGGCGGCACATGCGGCGTCCAGCACATTTAGCAATGGTGCCGGGACGCGTCCCAGAGCGACGTGGTCCGTCATGAGCTGGGCGTAGCGCCCTTTGCGCTGAGAGCCGGCGCCAATCCACCGCCTCATCTGGGCGTTGAAGGGCCGACCCAGCCACTGAGGCTGTTTCTGCATGGTTCGAAACGAACGAAGGTCTCCCGTTCCGGCCAGGAGGGCTTCGATGTCGGTCTGGTCGAGGGCACGAATCAGTTCGTCTTCGAGGTCTTCGGTGCACACGAAGACGCCATAGTCGGACAGGTCAATAGCTCCCGAGGCCGGTGCCAGGCCGACCCGGCGAAGGGCCCGTTCGTAGTGCATGGCCTCGGCTGAGTCGCAGAGTCCCGTGATGCGGGTCGCCGCGTCGAGGCGAACAATCTTTTCCATGTTCTTCCACACCGCCTGGGCTCCACCCATCGCCACAACGGTCACGCCCAGCGCGATGAGATCGCGCCCCTGGCGTCGGGCGAGGGATTCGAGCGCCACCTGATCGCTGGCCCCCTCGACCAAGATGACTGCGGATGCAGCGGCGTGGGACACTGACTCAGTGTTGTCGCTCGAACAAGCTCGAGCGAGATATTGAAGGGCGTGGTGCATGGCGGTGGGAAGGTTGTCCAGGGCGGTCGACCTCGCCCGCTACAACCTCAGTCGCCACCCACGCGCGTTCGTCCTCGCCGCGGCAAAGACAGCGGCCTATGGGGCTTGCATCGCCATCATCGTTCGGCGCGACGGCTCGTGGTGGCTTTTCCCTGCCGCAGCGATCACCGCGGCCGCTCTGTGGCTGGTGTACTGGTTCATCGCGAACGCCAACTCGATGCCAGCCGACCCCCTACCGAGATCGTTCTCCTTCACAACCAGCCGGCTTGAAATCAGGCGCGTGACTCCGTCAGACGCTGACGAACTCGAAAAGTCGTTGGATGACGACTTCTTGCAGGCGAACGGATGGACCCTGGCCCATCGGTCCCTGACCATCGCGCTGCTTCGCGCCGGCGACCCGAGCGCAACGATCGGGCAGCTGGTGGCTTGCGACAGCAACGGAACTCCTTGCACGTTCGTCTCCCTCACCAATGCGAAGCGAGGCAGCGCCGGCCCCGAGGGTCTCCAACTTGGCGTGTGGACAACCCCGACTGAACGAGGGAGGGGCTACTCGACGGAGACTCTCACGGGGGTTATGAAGTTGATCCACAGCTCAGGGACCAAGACGATCTACCTCGGCACCTCCGAGTCGAACATCGCGATGCAAACTGTCATCGAGCGGTCGGGCGCCCACTTCGAGTACACCTCGGCGATCGAGCTACCAGACGGCACCATGGATACGGCCAGGTGGTACAAACACACCGGATCCAAGAATCGGTAGCCTCAGCGAAGTTGCACCTTCACAACACCGAGCATGGGACACTGGCTCGGTGTTGTCACTCGAACAGGCTCGGCTGTCGCGACTGCGCGAGCAGATGAACAAACACGACGTCGCAGTAGTGTTCACCGCCGACCCGATCAATATCGCCTACGCAACGGGCGCCCGGAACATGACGGTGTTTTCGATGATGGGCGCGACCCGATTCCTGCTCGTGGTCGCCGACGGGCCGGCAGTCTTGTGGGAGTTCGGGGGAAGCGAACACCTCGCCACGGGACTCGACACCATCGATGAGGTTCGCACCGCGCCAGGCGTCACCGCGCTAAGCGGGCCGACCTACCGCGATGCCATCGTGTCCTTCGCGGCCGAGATCGCCGACGTGTGCGCTGAGCATCTCGACGGACAGGTGCGCATTGGCGTCGAGCGAGTGGACCACGACATCACCGATGCGTTTCGGGCCGCGGGCCTCACCCTCGCCTCTGCCACGGAGGTTTTCGTTGCCGCTCGCCTGATCAAGCTCGACGCCGAGATCGACGTCATGCGCGAGGCCATGTGGCGCGTCGTCGATGCAGTCGACGCAACCCACGCTGCGATCGAACACGGGCGAACCGAAGCCGAAGTGTGGTCGCGGTTTCACCAACACCTCATCGCGACCGGTGGCGAATACGTCTCGACCCGGCTCGTACAAGCGGGCGAGCGCACCTTTCCGTACTTCCAGGAAGCCGGGCCCCACCGCCTCGTCGACGGCGACCTGTTCTGTATCGACACCGACGCCATCGGCCACGGCAGCTACGCCGTCGACTTCTCGCGCACCTTCGTCTGCGGCGACACACCCATGACACCCGACCAGCGTTCGCTGCACGCCATGGCGCTCGAACAACTCCGTCACAACGCAGCAGCGCTGATGCCGGGGCGATCGT
>CAYGMW010000345.1:0-2831 GCA_964350975.1 uncultured Acidimicrobiales bacterium
CGGCCAGCGACGATGCCGGCGTGGTCGTCGACTGTGGGCCCGGCGGCCAGCCCGTCAGTGTTCCCCTCGGCCCGGGATTGTTTCGGACCGTTCCTGTTCGATCGGCCCGGCGCATCGAGCTCGGCGAACCCGTCACGATGACCGGCCCGGGACTCGTGGCCTACGACGGCGACCGCATGACCAGCCTCGACGACCACCCGGCAACCGCCGTCGTCGAACGGACCGGACCCCACGTCGTCGACGTGCCAGCAGTGATGATGGCCGCGGCCCGCAGCGGAAAGTTCGGCGGCGATGTCCCCCGCCTCGATGGCGACATGCGACGATGAACCCATGACCGACACCCACGGCATCGACATGGCCGCCCCACTGGAGTTCAACTGCCCCCGTTGCAGCCACCCAGCCCGCGAGGCCTACTACGGACCGTGCACCCGATGCCGACGAGAGATGCGCATGCAGATGGGTGGCGAAAAGCGCGAGATGGACGCCGTTGAGTACGTGCCGAAGATGAACGTGGTACCCAACCAGATCGCCTCCAAGGAATAGCGGCGAACCAATGGAGCCCGGCCACGCCATGCTCACCATCGCCGACCTCGTCGCTGCCTGCATGGCCCAACCCGAGGCCGAACTGACCCGCCCCTTCGGCGACGATGTCATGGTGTTCAAGGTGGCCGCCAAGATGTTCGCCCTCGTCCCCGACGACGCCGACCCGCCCAGCATCTCGCTCAAAGGCGACCCCCTCGACAACCAGGCCCTGCGCCAGCGCTACGACGCAGTCACCGGCGGCTACCACCTCAACAAGGTGCACTGGAACACGGTGAACATCACCGGCGAGATACCTACCGACGAGGTCCGTCACCTCATCGAGGACAGCTACGACCTCGTCGTCGACGGGCTACCGAAAAAGGTGAAACTGCGGCTCCAAGGCCAAGTCAGAGCGGTCGATCCACCGCCGCATTGAGCATCTGGGCCACACACGCCGACACCCGCTTAGCCGTCGAGATATCGAGAAACTCATTGGGCCCATGGGCGTTCGACCCTGGACCGAGCACACCCGTGATGACGAACTGGGCCTTGGGGAAACGCTCGCCCAACATGCCCATAAACGGGATCGAGCCACCCTCGCCCTGATAGTGCGCCGGTCGACCAAAATGGGCCGTCGACGACTCGGCCAAGGCCTGCTCCAACCACGGTTCCAGCGTCGGCGCAGCCCAACCAGGCCCCGATTCGATGTCGGTGAACGTGACCGTGGCGCCATAGGGCGGGTTCGTGGTGAGCGCTTCGGTGACCGCAGCAACCGCAACCTCAGGGTCGACTGTCGGCGGCAGCCGAAACGACAACTTCGCCGACGTATTGGGCCGCAGCACATTGCCCGCATCGCCAGGAGCTGGGGCGCCAGCGAGACCCGTCACCGACAACGTCGGCCGCCAGGTTCGATTCAGAGCTTGCTCGACCGGGTCGCTCGTGACCGGCCTGGTGTCGCCATGGAACCAGTCGGGTCCTGCCACCGCGCCACCCACCGCGGCAATGGCCGCAGCGGCCTGGTCGCGACGATCCTGAGGGATGTCGACGTTGAGCTCC
The DNA here is from genome assembly GCA_964350975.1 of uncultured Acidimicrobiales bacterium. GTDB lineage: Bacteria > Actinomycetota > Acidimicrobiia > Acidimicrobiales > Poriferisodalaceae > JAADHX01. The sequence continues at coordinate 1,579 of CAYGMW010000345.1, forward strand.
GCAAGTCGGATCTGGCCCGTCTCGGCGTCCTCGACGCGTTCAAGCAGCGAACGCAGGATGCGGAAACTCGACGGCACCACACCTGATGCCGAACCGCTATGCAACCCAATCTGACCAACCCGAACATCGAGGGTGCCACCAGCCATCCCCCGCAACGACGTCGTCACCCACAACGACTCATAGTCCCCTGCACCCGAGTCGAGACACACCACCAAACCAACATCGCCAATGCGGTCCCGTAGATGATCGACATATGCCGGCAGGTCAGGGCTTCCCGATTCTTCACTGGCTTCGATCAGCACCACCAGGCGGCCATGACGGCCACCGGCAGCCACCAGGGCCTCGATCGCGGTGAACGACGCAAACAGGGCATAGCCATCGTCGGCACCGCCACGGCCATACAGGCGGTCGCCCACCATGACTGGGGTCCACGGCCCCTTGTCGGCGTCCCAACCCACCATTTCGGGCTGCTTGTCGAGATGGCCGTACAACAAGGTGGTCGACACGGCTCCCGCGGCAGCCTCATCGAGGCCGTGGGCCGCAATCTCACACACGATGACCGGAGTGCGGCCCTCCAAGGTGACCACCTCGACGGTCAAACCCGCGACCTCACGAGCTCGGGCCCAGTCGGCGAACAGCTCAACGGCTGCATCCATGTACCCGTGGCTCGCCCACTCGGGATCGAACGCCGGGCTCTTGTTCGGGATCGTGATGTAGTGCTCGAGCACCGGCACAATGCCGACCCACGCGTCGTCGATATAGCGATCAATGGCAGCAGAATCGAGCATCGGGCGATGTTAGACACTCGCCCCGACTGAACTGGCCAGAACAGTGCTGTCAAGACAGGGCTGTCAGAAGTGAAACAATGCTCAGCCGCCACACACCGTGGCCAAACGGCGGAGCACGCCGACCAGTAGCGCTCGCGGAGACAACATGATTCGAATCCTCGTTGTCGAGGATCACGCACTCGTCGCCAACATGTTGAGGATGTCGCTCGACGCCCATGAGTCAATCAGTGTTGTGGATGTGGTCGGAACCTGCCGAGAGGCTCGCGCTGCACTCGCTACGCACCAGCCCGACGTGCTGCTGACCGACTTCGAACTCCCCGATGGTCCCGGCACCTCACTCGTCGGACCACACCACGCAACCTTGCTGATTTCTGGCGTCGACGACGTCAGGGCATGCGACGCCGCGGTCGCCACCGGATGCTCGGGGTTCTTGTCGAAGGGCCGACCCCTCGACGAGCTCGTCGC
>CAYGMW010000346.1:0-401 GCA_964350975.1 uncultured Acidimicrobiales bacterium
CCCTCGACGAAACCACCACTCCTGAGATTGTGGGCATGGTGTGGCAGGCGTTCGGGATCGACGCCGCAGTCGCCGACATCGAAGCCGATGCCGCGTCGGGATTGCCATCCGATGGAGCCCGGACCAGTGAGTTCCTCACCCATGAGGTCTTCCACAACTACCGCTCCGAAACCAATATGTTGCGCTACCTGCGTCGCCTGTCCGACAAGGACGTCGCCCTCGACCGGGCCATGATCCCGCTGGGCAGTTGCACCATGAAGCTCAACGCCACCACCGAGATGGAACCGGTCACCTGGCCCGAGTTCGGGCGCATCCACCCGTTTGCGCCTCTCGACCAGGCCAGCGGTTACCTGCACATGATTCATGAGCTCGAGTCGATGCTGGTAGAGATCACCGGCTAT
>CAYGMW010000346.1:411-2828 GCA_964350975.1 uncultured Acidimicrobiales bacterium
CGATTCGTAAGTACCACGAGAGCCGCAGCGACCATGGCCGCGACATCTGCCTGATCCCCGAGTCGGCCCATGGCACCAACGCCGCGTCGGCCGTCATGGCGGGACTTCGGGTCGTCGTCGTGAGCTGTGACAACGACGGCAATGTCGATGTCGCCGACCTGGCAGCGAAACTCGCTGTGCACCGCGACACCGTCGCTGCGTTGATGATCACCTACCCGTCGACCCATGGTGTGTTCGAAGTCGAGGTTCGCAAGATCTGTCAGATGGTGCACGAAGCTGGAGGCCAGGTCTATGTCGACGGGGCCAACCTGAACGCCCTCGTGGGTGTGGCTCCCCCGGGCGAATGGGGCGGCGACGTGAGCCACCTCAACCTCCACAAGACCTTCTGCATCCCCCACGGGGGCGGCGGCCCTGGTGTGGGCCCGGTCGCAGTGAAGCGTCACCTCGCTCCGTTCCTGCCGAACCATGCTGTGGTGCGCGAGGCCGGCCCCGAAACGGGACCCGGCGCCATTTCGGCGGCTCCCTGGGGTTCAGCCGGCATCTTGCCGATCCCGTGGATGTACATCACCTTGATGGGCGGCGAGGGTCTGGCTCACGCAACCAAGGTTGCGATCTTGAACGCCAACTACATCGCCAAGCGCCTCAATGATGCGTTCCCCGTGCTGTACACCGGGCCCGGCGGCCTGGTGGCCCACGAGTGCATCATCGATGTGCGCCAGCACGAGACCATCAGCAACGAAGACGTCGCCAAACGCCTCATCGACTACGGCTTCCACGCCCCCACCATGTCGTTCCCGGTCGCTGGCACCTTGATGATCGAGCCAACCGAGAGCGAAAGCCTCGTCGAAATCGACCGTTTCATCGATGCCATGTTGGCCATCCGAGCCGAGATCGACCAGGTCGAGGCCGGGGCATGGCCCGTCGATGACAATCCGCTGGTGAACGCGCCACACCCAGCCCAAGACCTCCTGGTCAGCGAGTGGTCTCACCCGTACTCACGCGAGGTTGCGGCGTACCCCGTCGAGTCCTTACGGGCCGACAAGTACTGGGTGCCGGTCGGTCGGGTCGACAACGGTCACGGCGACCGAAACCTGGTCTGTTCATGCCCCGATCCGAGGGCGTTCGAACAAGAGTGACCCCGACGGGTCGCTGAGCGACTAGACAAGTTGCCCTACGGCCTTCGGTTGCACCAAGCGAGATCAATGACACCCACAGCATCCCTACGCGATGTGATCATTGTCGGCAACTTCTCCGACGACCCGTTCGCGATCGACGTCGCGTACGCCGTCGGGCAGACCGAAGACATCGCCGACGTCATCAGCATGAAGATGTTCGCCAACACCGAGTTCTGCCCTCGGTTCATTTCCGATGAGCAGGACTTTTCGGCCATTGGCCACCATCTCGACGGCAAAACTGTCGTCATCATCAGCACGTCGTCGATGACGATGAGCCGCAACAACCTGGCCATGCGCAACCTGCTCATTGCCCGGGCGGCCAAGGACAACGGCGCGGCCACCGTCATGTTGGTCGAACCCGATCTGTACTACAGCGCCCAGGATCGGGGGCCCCGCCTCGACCAGGGCAACACGAACTTCGAGCGTGACGAACACGACCTCAAGAAGTTCGATGGGCAGCCCTTCACGGCGCGGTTGTATGCCGAGCTGTTGCATCTGGCTGGCGTCGATCGGGTGCTGACCGTGCACAACCACTCCACTGCGGTGCAGGCCGTGTTCAGCGAGGTCTTCGGTGGCCGTTTCCACAATCTCGTGCCCTATGAGATCTATGTCGACTACCTGATCAACTCCAACATCGTCGACGCCAGCAATCAGGGTGAACGCCTCGTCCTGTGCGCACCCGACAAGGGGGCCCGAGACTTCGTCAACGAGATGTTCGTCCGCCTCAATTTGTCCCAGGCCAAGTGCATCATGCTCGACAAGGAGCGTTCTGGCGAACGCCAGGTCGACATCAAGCTGCACGCCGAGAGCGAGTCCAATTTCGACGACATCATCGGCCGCGATGTGGTGTTGTTCGACGACATGGTGCGGACCGGGTCAACCGTCGTGAAGTCGTGCCAGTTCCTCAAGCAGATCCAGCCCAATCGGCTGGTGTTCGCAGTCACCCACTTCTACGCGAGCGACGAGGGCCGCGAGAAGATGGCCCACCCGGCCATTGACGAGATCTTGACCCTCAACACCATGCCCACGGTGCTGAACCGAGACGTTCAAGGTCGTCTGCGCAAGAAGATGGTGGTGCTCAAGATCGAGCACTGGCTGGCCCACAACCTCTGTGAGGTGTTGGGCCTACCTCGCCCCGTCGGAGCCGGCCTCTACCAGATCGACATGTCGTCGAAGAACCCCCGCTTCGTCCGCAAGATCTACTCGAGCGAACAACTCCCCGGCCTCCACATCTACTGACGT
>CAYGMW010000347.1:0-2817 GCA_964350975.1 uncultured Acidimicrobiales bacterium
TGAGCGATGGCTACCTCTACGCCGGCGGCATCTTCCAGCAGGTGTATGACACCGCTATTGGCCGCCCACCCATCTTTCGCGATGTTCGAGGATTGGCCCGATTCGACGCCACCACCGGTTCCTACGACACCAGCTTCCGGATCGAGACCCGAGTCGACGCTGGCACCAGCTGGAACGGCGTTCGCGGGTACGGCGTCCCCCGAGTCGATGTCACCCCTGACGGCACCAAGCTGGTGATTGCCCACCGCGGCAAGGAACTCTTCGACGCCAACCGCAATCAGACCTATGCCCGGCCTGGCGTTGCGATCATCGACCTGACCACCGCTGGCGGCCCGAGCGTCACCGCGTTCCAGGCCCTGTTCCCCGTCGCCGCCGATCCGAACCAGGACTTCTACTGGGAACGTCAGTGTGGCGGCCGCGGCATCCAGATCAAGGACATGGAAGTCAGCCCCGACGGCACCTATTTCGTTGCTGTCTCACAGGGCGCAGACGGCGGCTACCAGTGCGACACTGCGGTTCGTTGGCCAGTCACGACAGCCGGAGGAGTGCGACCCGACTGGGTTGCCCGCGTCTTTGACTCGGTGTTCTCAGTCGGCATCGCCGACGACGCCGTCTACATCGGTGGCCACTTCCGCTATATGACCACCAGCACCTCGCCCAGCCCCTACCCGGGCCGCACGGTGGCCAATGGCGCCTCGGCCGGAGACATCTACACCGCCAATGGCACCAGTGCTCCGTTCGTGAACGATCTCGTCAACCCTGGTTACGTCTTCCGGGCCCGCCAGATTGGCGCCATTAACCCAACGACGGGCAAGGGCATCGAGACCTGGACACCTAACTCCAATGCCTTCACCTGTGTTTGTGCCCTGACGGTCATCGACCGGGGCCTGCTCGTTGGCCAAGACCGCGACCGCATCAATGGCTTCTACACCGGCCGCCACGGCTTCCTCGACGACCAGCCCAGCGCCGGCGATCCCGCCTGCCGGGTCAGCCTCGATGGCCAGGGTCGACCCCTCGTGCAGTGGAACAACATCGGCAATGTGAACCAGTGGAACATCGCCGGAAACGGCGCCTTCGTGGGCAGCTCCACTGCTACGAGCTTCCTCCACGCCGACGCCATGGGCGGCCAGCGCTTCACCTATGAGCTGCGCTTCAACCGTAACGGACTCAGCCAAACCGACGACTGCGGCACCGTGTTCGTCGAAGCCAACGGCACGATCAATCTGGCCCGACAGGGCGTGGCAACCCAGAGTTCGACGCTGGGCGGGGCAGTTGCCGCTCGCGCTATCGACGGCAACACCGACGGCGTGTACAACAATGGCTCGGTGTCACACACCAATGGCACCAGCCAGCAGTGGTGGCAGGTCGACCTGACCCGCCAATCAAGCATCGACGGCATCGCCATCTGGAACCGCACCGACGACTGCTGCGCAGACCGGCTCGCCAACGTGTCGGTCTTCATCTCAAACGAACCGATCGCCGACGGCACCATCGACCAGATCCGAGCCCGCGACGGCATCACCGAGATCCAGCGAAACGGCGTCCAAGGACGACTGACCAGCATCACCCAGGACCTCCGCGGCCGCTACATCCGCATCCAGATGCCAGCCAACTACCTCCAACTCGCCGAAGTCGAAGTGCTCGGCCAACGCTCAGACGTGCTCGACTGCTCCGTGGCCCAAACCAACGGCATACCAACCGTGAGCTGGAACGACACTGAGGCCGGTCGCTACACCGTCAGGCTCGACGGCGCCTGGAAGGCATCAGTCGACGGCACCACCTGGACCGACGCAGCCCTCGCACCCGGCACCTACACCTACACCGTCGAAGCCATCGAAGGCGGAGCAACCACCCAGACCGCCACCTGTGGCGTCACCATTGCCCTGACCACCCTCACCTGCAACGCCAGCGCGGTCGGCAACACCGTCACCGTTACCTGGAACGACGGCGACTGGACCCGAGCATCCATCTGGCGAGACGACGTCTTCGTCGAAACCGTCGACGGCGAAGCACTGACCTGGAGCGAGGACATCACCGCAGGCACCTACAAGTACACCGTCAAAGCATCGGTCAACGGCCAAGACGCCGAAACCGGATGCGGCATCGTCACCATCGATCTACCAACCCTGACCTGCACCGCAGGAGTGGTCGACAACACCGTGTCCGTCAACTGGAGCGATGGCGGCTGGAGCCGAGTTTCTGTCTCACGAGACGGCAACTTCCAAGCCATGGTCGACAACGGCGCCCTGACCTGGAGCGAAACCCTCCTGCCAGGCACCTACGCCTACACCATCAAGGCCGTGATCAACGGCCAAGACGTCGACGCCAACTGTGGCACCGCAACGGTGGCGCCGGCAGCACTCACGTGCTCGGTGGCAACCGCGGGCGACACAGTCACCGTGGCCTGGACTGACGGCGGATGGAACCGGGTGTCGATCCGACGCAACGGCGCCTTCCAGGCCCTCATCGACGACGGCTCGCTCACCTGGACCTCAACCCCGGGCGCTGGCACTTTCGCCTACACCGTTCGGGCCACCATCAATGGCCAAAACATCGACGCCAACTGTGGCACCGTCACCATCGCGGCCAAGGTCCTGAGCTGCACTGCGACTATCGCTGCCGGAAATGTCCAGGTGACCTGGAACAGCATCGACGCTGGCGAATACCAGGTCCGACGCAACGGCTCATGGGCCGCCACCGTCAACGGCGCAACCACAACGTGGACCGACACCGGAGCCGGCGCCGACGGCAACACCTACGCCGTGCGGTACCGCACCAACGGAGCCAACGTCACCATCAACTGCGCCTAGCACGAGT
>CAYGMW010000348.1:0-2814 GCA_964350975.1 uncultured Acidimicrobiales bacterium
AGATCGACGTCCCCGAGGCCCTCGGCCTGGAGGAAAGCGCGTCGTTCTATGAGGCCGTTGGCGCCGATCGCGACATGGTGGTGACCCATCTGTTGCAGGTGATGGCCTTCACCGCAATGGAAGCGCCGACGTCGTTGGCACCCGCAGCGATCACCGAGGAGAAGAACAAGGTCTTCCGCTCGATGCTGCCAATCGGCGTCAACGACGTTGTTCGCGGCCAGTACAGCGGCTACCGAGACGAAGAGGGCGTGAGCCCTGAGTCTGAAACCGAGACCTTCATCGCGCTGCGCTGTTATGTCGACAACTGGCGCTGGGCCGGGGTGCCGTTCTATCTGCGCACGGGCAAGAACATGGCCAAGGGCCAGCGCATCATCTCTGTTGCGTTCAAGGAGCCCCCAAAGTCGATGTTCCCGGCGGGTTCTGGCGTCGGGCAGCTCGGCCCCGACCATCTGACCTTTGACCTGGCCGATGAGTCGCGGTTATCCCTGTCGTTCTATGGCAAGCGGCCCGGGCCTGGGTTCCGGCTCGACAAGATGTCGATGCAGTTCTCAGTCGACGAAACCAAGTCTTCTGACGATGTGCTCGAGGCCTATGAGCGGCTCATTCTCGACGCCGTTCGTGGTGATCGGACCTTGTTCACCACCGCTGAGGGTGTCGAACGGCTGTGGGAGATCTCAGCCGAACTGATCGCCAACCCACCACCGGTGCGGCCGTACGCCAAGGGCACCTGGGGCCCGAACCAGATCCACCAGCTCATTGCGCCCCGGAGCTGGCGCTTGCCCTTCGAACGTGAGTGGCGCGAATAGGTACATCGACATCGTTCGGTCGATCCGGGCTACGGTCGCCTGGAGCCGGCATGTGGCTCTCGATGCCAGAGGGGATTGCCATGGCAGACGTCGTTGTTGTCGGAGCAGGAATCTGCGGGAGTGCGGCGGCCATGATGCTGGCCCGCGATGGCCACTCGGTCACGGTCCTTGATCGCGATCCTGGCCCGATTCCGGCCAGCGTGGACGACGCATGGAACGAATGGAGCCGCCGCAGTGTCGGCCAGTTCCGTTTGGCCCACATCATGTTGTCGCGCGGTACCTCCATCCTGAAGAGCGCCCTTCCTGAGGTCACGGCCCTGCTCGCAGCCGAGGGCGGATTGAAGATGAACGCGATCGACGCGTTCATCGAAGCCTCAGGCCAAGGTGGACGCGAGCCCGCCGACGACCGCTTCGACATGCTCACCGGCCGTCGAACCACCATCGAGTGGGTGCTGGCAACGGTCATGGACAACGAACCGAACGTCACTGTTCGTCGGGGCGTTGTGGCCAGCGGCCTCCTCACCGGAGCCGAGGTTGCTGCGGGGACTCCTCACGTCGCTGGTGTGCATCTCGATTCGGGCGAAGAACTCGCCGCCGACCTCGTCATCGACGCCACGGGCCGCAACTCGCCGACGCCTCGATGGCTCGAAGCCATCGGTGCTCGGGCCCCGATCGAGCACAGCGAGGACAGCGGGTTTGCCTACTACGGCCGCTTCTTCCAGTCCGACGACGGTTCGGTTCCAAAGCTCGTTGCCCCGGTGCTGACCCCGCTGGGCACGATGTCGATCCTGACGATCCCGTCCGACAACGGCACGTGGGCGACGATGTTGTACGCGTCGTCGAAGGACAAGCCCCTGCGTCGTTTCAAGGACCCTGAGGTCTTCGAGCGGGTCGTCCGGTCGTCGCCCCAGCACGCCCACTGGCTCGACGGCACGCCGATCAGCGATATGGCCACCATGGTCGGCGTTTCGGACCGGACCCGGACCTTCGTGATCGATGGCGAACCGGTAGTCACCGGCATGTTGACCATTGCCGATGCGGCCGCGTGCACCAACCCGTCGGTGGGACGCGGCATGTCGCTGGGACTCATCCACACCGAGGTCATGCGCGACACCGTTCGAAGCCACCTCGACGATCCGCTCGCGCTGGCCACCGAATTCGCTCGCCGCACCGCCACCGACGTCGACACCTGGCATCACGCCACCCGAACCCTCGACAGGGCTCGCGTCGCGGAGATGCAGGCCCTCGCCGACGGAATCGATCTGCCGGCCGACCCCACCACCGGCATTGGCAACGCGCTGGCCCGCGGCGCTGGCGTCGACTTGACCATTGCTCGGGCGATGGGGGAGATCCAGGGTTGCCTGGCCCACGCGGATGAGGTGCTGGCCCGACCCGGACTGTTCGAGCACTTGTTGTCGCTCGACCTTGGCGATCCACAGGGCATCTCAACAGGCCCGACCCGGGCCCAATTGCTCGACCTCGTCAGCTAGAGCGAACCGGGACCGGTAGGGGCGAAGTCGACCTGGCGCCATGCTTCATACACCACCACCGATGTTGCATTAGCCAGGTTCAGACTGCGGTTGTTGGGTTGCATCGGGATCGTGAGCCGGTGCGGCTCGTCGAAGGTAGCGATGACGTCGTCGCCCAGACCGTGCCGCTCGTTGCCGAACAACAACACATCGTCGTGGCGATAGTCGACCAGGTCGTATCGGCGGGTCCCGTGGGCTGAGAACGCAAGCCACCGCCCCGGCAGCGCGGCCTTGGCCGCATCGAGCGAGGAGTGCGTCGTGACGGTGGTGTACTCGTGATAGTCGAGCCCACCCCGGCGCAGGAGACGGTCGTCCATGCTGAACCCGAGTGGCTTGACGAGGTGCAGCCGACAGCCGGTGTTGGCGCACAACCGAATAATGGCGCCCGTGTTGGGGGCAATCGAGGGTTGGGCCAGCACCACATCCATGACCAGCGACGTTATCTTCGCCCGATGGAATCGAGTGAGCAGATGGTGATC
>CAYGMW010000349.1:0-2795 GCA_964350975.1 uncultured Acidimicrobiales bacterium
GGTGCAGGCCTTGGAACACTTCGGCGTACATCTTGGCAACGCGCGACGGGGTCTTCAGCAAGCCGTCACGCTCGGGATCTTCGCCGACGGCGATCAAGATCTCGCGCACGGCTGCAGCGATGCGATCAAGATCAACTGGAGAGGAATCGTCCGTAGTCATGGGGCCGCATCCTTTTGCAATGTTGGGGGGACACCTGACAACGCCCACCTACCGGGGTTTGTTCCGAATCTGGCGAATCGTCAGCCAATGGCCAGATCCGCGGCACCGAAGACCACCCCGAATCGCCGGCACCACACCGACACGGTGTTGTATTCGGACAGGTCGACGTCGGCCGGGATCTCGTAGTTCTGGCTGCCGATATTGCCCTTCAGTACCCCGAGATCGATGAAGTCGTCGTCGAACTCACCCTCCGGTGACGACTGATCGATACCTCGTGACAAATACACGAACAAGTCGGGACCGTTGTCGGTGGCAAAGTCGTCCTCGAAACGCAAGAACCGCTGTTCGGAGCCGTCGGTCAGCACATTGATGGTTCCGACCGCGGGGTGGGAACGATCAATGAACGTTCCGGTTGCGACGGTGACGATCTGGGGCGCTGGCGCTTCGGTCACCGCGACGGTGGTCTCGGGCGCTGTTGTTTCAGAGCTCGCGGCTTCGGGGGCTTCTGTTTCTGATTCGGCTTCTGATTCTGATTCGGCCGGAGCGGCCGTGGTGGTGGTGGTGGTGGCAGCGGCCGCTGCCTCGGTCGTGACTGCGGCACCCGATGCGAACACGGGGCCGTCCTCGCTCACGACATCGTCGATAAAGAGCGTGTGTACCCCGAACACCCCGAAGGCGAGGAAGGCAGCAACACCGAGCGCGGCCGCGCCGCCCAGACCAGCGGCGGCCTTATGGTTCTTGATCCACTTCAACATTGTTTGACTTCCTCGAGTTCGGTAGTTCTTGGCAGGAACAAATAACGCGATACCCCGCGGAAGCGTTCCGCGCTCCTACGGTGTTCACACTTCTGTTAGATCCGCCCTCCCCGCAATTGGAGAGACCATGCGCTCAGTATCCATCGCGATCTGGTCAGAGATCCCGAACCGTCAGCCCGTCGGCGCTCTTGTCGAAGGGATCGACCTCGTGGTGGTGCGCGATGGCGACAATCACTCGGTGTTGTACGGGCGTTGCTTGCATCGTGGCGCCCTCATGGCCGATGGTTCGGTCGTTGGCGACGACCTGATCTGCGGACTACATGGGTGGGACTACGGCATCCGGACCGGCATTAGTGCCTACAACAATGCCGAACGGCTCGAGAAGTTCGGTTCATGGATCGACGACGACCAACTCTGGGTCGATGCCGACGAGATCGCTGCGTGGGCTGCCTCGCATCCCCAGCCCTACGACCGCGAGACCTACCAAGGCGCCTACCAGGACCACCACGGCACACCTGATGAACCACATGTTGGCCTGATCCGTCAACTGGCCGCCGACGGGCTATCCAAGCTGGGCCATCACGGACCGGTCACCTCCATGGGTGTGTCGTCGCAGGAACTGCCCAAGTGGGACGACATCCAGATCGTCACAGCCCAGCTGGCTCGACGGCCGCTGCTTGACGACGCCCCGGTTGCGACCGGCACAGTGATTGGCCCGCGTGCCGCCAAACCCCTGCACTTGGACATCCCGATGTTCGTGTCGGACATGTCGTACGGAGCCCTGTCTGAAGAAGCCAAGGTGGCCCTCGCCCGCGGCGCAGAGTTAGCCGGGACCGGCATCTGCTCCGGCGAAGGCGGCATGTTGCCCGAGGAGCACGCTGAGAACAGCCGCTACTTCTACGAGCTGGCGTCGGGCCGCTTCGGATGGTCGATCGACAAGGTGGCCGACGTGCAAGCGTTCCACTTCAAGTTCGGCCAGGGCGCCAAGACGGGAACCGGCGGGCACCTTCCCGGCATCAAGGTCAAGGGCAAGATTGCTGAGGTCCGCGGCCTCGAACCTGGCACCGACGCCATCAGCCCCGCCACGTTCACGGACCTGGTGACCCCAGACGACTACCGGGCCGTCGCGGCCGAGGTTCGTTCCGTGAGCGGCGGCATTCCGGTCGGAGCCAAGCTGTCGGCCCAGCGCATTGAGGCCGACCTCGACGCAGCCCTCGACATCGGCGTCGACTATGTGATCGTCGACGGGCGTGGCGGTGGCACGGGAGCCGCGCCGAAGGTGTTCCGCGACCACATTTCAGTTCCGACGATCGCCGCACTGGCCCGGGCTCGGCGGCACCTGGACCGCGTCGGTGCCAGTGATGTGACGCTCGTGATCACCGGCGGGCTGCGTACGCACACCGATTTCATCAAGGCCCTCGCGCTCGGGGCGGACGCCATTGCAGTGTCGAACTCGGCGATGCAGGCCATTGGCTGTATTGGCATGAGGGCGTGCAGCTCAAACAACTGCCCGGTCGGGATTGCCACCCAGCAGCAACACCTGCGTGACCGACTCCCGGTGCAAGAAGGCGCCGAACGTCTGGCCCGATTCTTCGCCGCGTCGGTCGAGCTGATGCAGGTCATGGCGCGGGCGTGCGGTCATTCGTCACTGGCCGACATGGAGCTGGCCGATCTCACCACCTTCGACCGCGACATGGCCCATATGGCCGGGGTGCCCTACGGCGGGGTCAACCTCTAGGCCTTTCAGCCTCTAGGTCTCGCGGTCGCTAGTGCAGGGCCCGCATGCGGATCTGGCCGACCTCGGTGCCGGCCCAATTGCGCAGGATCACCGGGGCCGGTGGTTCCTTCTTCAACAGGCGAGCCAGCACCCAGTCGATTGC
>CAYGMW010000350.1:0-2787 GCA_964350975.1 uncultured Acidimicrobiales bacterium
GTGTCGCCCATCCAGAGGTGGGCTCCCATGTTGTGGAGCTTGCGGTGATGGGTCGGGCACAACAACCTCGTGGAACGCATGGCCAAGGTCGCAAACAAGAAGCGCCTCGACGAACCCGACACGTCGTGGACCGACCACTGGCGAGACCGTTCGGTCGAAGAACGCATCGCGATGGCCACAGAACTGAGCTTGGAGTGTGGCGATGGATTTCTTCACGACGGACTTCGTCGAGTTCATCGAGTGCTGCGCGGCACGTGAAGTCAAGTTCCTGATCGTCGGCGGCTACGCCCTCGCCGCACACGGACACCCGCGCGCCACCAAGGACCTCGACATCTGGCGAAGACAACGCCGAGCGCCTCATCGCTGCTCTTGACGACTTCGGCATGGGATCGGTCGGTCTCGAACCCGCTGACTTCCTCGAGCCCGAGATCGTCATCCAACTCGGATACCCGCCCTACCGAATCGATCTCATCACCTCAGCGAGCGGAGTCGTCTTCAACTCATGTTGGGATCGTCGCCTCACGGTCACCGTCGGCAGTGTCGAGGCTGGGCTCATCTCTTATCCAGTGCCATCCCATATTTCGTGGCCAGCGCCATCATCCGGTCATGCAGTGCGGGAATGATCCACTCCGCACCCCAGTCGACCGCGCGTTGGCCCGGCGCGAGCGGGGCAGAGTAGGTGCGCCCGCCGACCCTGTCTTGTGCCTCCAACACGAGCACGTCGCGTCCCGCTCGCGTCAGTGCTGTAGCCGCCGTGAGGCCGGCCAGACCGTTGCCGACGATCAGCGTGTCGTGGGTTGGGGCGAGGAGAGACATGCCGACATTTTGGCACAAACAACCTTTACGCCTCCCCGCCGACTGTCATTCCCGAAGCACTTCGTACCTAGGTTTGCCAGGCAAGCCGTCGACGACATCGAGCACTACCGTGACGACGCGATGAAATCACTAAGGGAGCGATGTCGTGACGACGGAAAATAGCGAACTGTGTTATCTCTCGGCCACCGAGCAGATCAGGCTGTTTCGGTCGGGTGAAGTGTCACCGGTCGAGGTCGTCGAGGCGCAGCTCACTCGCATCACCGAGGTCGAGCCCGTCATCAATGCCTTCACGGACACCTTCGAAAACGAGGCGCGTGCAGCGGCGCTGGCCGCCGAAACCGTCTATCGAACCCGACTCGATGAGGCCCGACCGCTCGAAGGCATCACCGTCGCGATCAAGGACGAGATGGACGTGAGTGGGCAGCGCAACACGGAGGGATCACTGATCTACGCCGATCGCATCGCAACCCAGGACCACCCCATCGCTGAGCGGCTTCGAAACGCTGGCGCGATCTTCCATGCGCGGTCGGCGACTCCCGAATTCTGCAGCGCCTGGGTCACGACGTCGCGACTGCACGGCACCACCCGGAACCCGTGGAACCCGGCCCTCACGCCTTCCGGTTCGTCTGGCGGTGCGGCTGCGGCGCTCGCCGCCGGGACCACCACCCTGGCGACCGGCTCGGACATCGGTGGCTCGATTCGTGGCCCGGCCGCGGCGTGTGGCGTGGTTGGGTACAAGCCGCCCTACGGGCGAAACCCAGACATCCCACCTTTCAATCTCGATCCGTATTGTCATGTCGGTCCGCTCGCACGAACCACAGCGGACGCGGCGCTCATGCAGAACGTGATCTCGGGTATCCATCCTCGCGATATTGCGACCTTGCGTGACGACATGGTCATCCCGAGCTCGTTCGGTGATTTGTCGGGCCAACGGATCGCGTGGACCCTCGACGTGGGGAACGGCGCCGTTAGCGATGAGGTCGCGACCCAGACGGCCCTGGCGTTGGATGCGCTGACGGCCAGCGGAGCGGTCGTCGAGGAGGTCGACCTTGGTTGGGGCGCCGAAGTCGGTGAGGCGTGCCGCGACTACCTCGACCATTTGATGGGAGCGTCGCTCGCTCGATACGCCGATGAATACCCCGACCTCATCTGTGACTACAACACGTACTACGCGGCCCGGGCGAAAACTGTCGATGCAGATCGTTTCTTTTCGGCGTTCGAGATGGCCGGGCAGATCTACGAGACGTTCGGTCCGTTGATGGAGCAGTACTACGCGTTGGTGTGCCCGACCATGGCCACGCTCGGGATGCGAGCCGACCAGATGCCGTGGGAAACAATGATCCTTCAGGGGCGCGAAATCGACAGTGACTACGACGCGTGCATGATGCCGGTCTTCAACATGATGTCTCGGCTCCCGGTGCTGGCTGCGCCAGCCGGAATTGCGTCGTCGGGGGTACCCGCCGGCATACAAATCGTCGCTCGGGCCTATGACGATCCGCGCGTCTTCCACGTAGCCGCTTCGCTCGAGCAGCAGATGCCGTGGCTCGACACCCAGGACCGACGTCCCGCTATCTGATCGGTTAACGATCGCGTTTGGTGTGGTTGTCGGGGTTGCAGAGGATTTGGCCGTTGTTGAGTGATGTTGGTCCGTGTTTGCTGTGGGGGACTACATGGTCGGCGACGAGCCATGCGTAGGGGCGTTGCATCCCTTGTTGGTGCATTTGCCGCGGGTTTCGACGAGTAGGGCGTTCTTCAGCGCGGGCGGGAACAGCCGAACATCGCATCGTCCACGACCAATGATGTCGAGGCCGGCGGGATCGATCACGCCCTGGATGTTCTGCCTGTTGGGTCACCACTGGCTACTGCCGGTATGGCTGAGGAGTGCTGTGACGTTTTCGTCGTCGAAGACGCCGGTCCGCTCCGGCCAGTCTGTTTGTTTGTGCTGGCCTGTTTGTGCTGGCCTGTTTGTAC
>CAYGMW010000351.1:0-2784 GCA_964350975.1 uncultured Acidimicrobiales bacterium
CAGCAGGGGCGGCAGCGGCAGGCGCTGCAGCGACGGCAGCAACCGGTGTTGGGGCGGGAGCTGAAGGGTGCTCGGCTGCGGGCTGGGAGTAGGTAGCGGCTTGGTATGCGGGCTGCATCTGGGGTTGCGATGCTGCTGGGGCGCCATGGTGAACCGGCAATGGCGTGTAGGCAGCTCGAACAGCCGCGGGGAGGGCGACGGGTGTCGGGTCAAGTGACCACGCGGGTGCGTTTGCAGGGACGCGGCCGGGCTGATTGAGGATGTCGCTGCAGCCGGCGAATCGTCCCGAGCAGGTCGCTCCGCTGCTGGGGCACACGCAGTGCCCGCCTTGGGGAGCAACGACCATTGCTCGTTCTGATGACGCATCGATGGAGACGCCAAAGTCGTAGCAGCGTCCCATCTCAGTTGGCCGCCTTCGTGCGGCAGATTGTTTTCATGACTCACCCCGGTAAGGAACATTTGGAAATGTCCCGTAGCTGAGATGTCGACCGCTACCACGGCTGCGAAAGCACTCGTAGGTGATTCGATGAGCCCGGATGGTTCGGCGCCAATTAGCGTTCGTCAATGGCTCCGAATCTGTCTGGACATGCTCGTTTCGACCTGGCTGGGGTCCCGACCCCGCTCGATCGGGTCGACCGGCTGGCCGAAGCTGTTGGGCTTCGGCCGGGCCAGTTGCACATCAAGCGCGATGATCTGACGAAGCTTGGTGTTGGCGGCAACAAGGCCCGCAAGCTCGAATTCTTGGTCGCCGATGCGCTCGCTCTGGGAGCTACCACGTTGGTGACTGGGGGAGCAGTACAGAGCAATCACGTGCGCATGACCGCAGCCGCGGCTGCGGTTGCAGGACTCGAGTGTGTGGCAGTCCTCGGCGGTCAGCAGCCGGCAACGTGGGAGGGAAATCCGGTGCTTGATCTGTTGTTCGGTGCCGAGTTGGTGTTCACCGGCGACGACTACAGCGACGATGTCGAGACCGCCATCACCCAGGTTGCAGCGCAGCGACCCGGTTCATATTCGGTGCCTTTGGGCGGTTCGTCAGCTGTTGGGGCCCTCGGCTATGTGGCCGCGGCTGACGAGTTGGCCGCTGAGATGGACCCGGACGCGTTGGTCATCCACGCTGAGGGTTCGGGTGGCACCCACGCCGGATTGGTCGCTGGTTTTGGCCGCCACGAGCAAGTCCTCGCAGTCGATGTGGGCGCAGTCAGAGATGTCGCGGCCAAGGTCACCTCGCTCGCGGCCGAAACGGCCGAGCTCGCCGGGCGCGCGGTGCCAACGGGTGAGGTCCAGCTGCTGACGGGTCATGTTGGGGAGCGCTACGGGGCGCCCACCGATGCGGCTCGGGCAGCCATCACGCTCGCAGCCCGCCATGCCGGCATCGTGCTCGACCCGGTCTATTCGGGCAAGGCCTTCGGCGGTCTGATGCATCTCGCGGCCACTGGCGCACTGACGGACCGGCCGGTGGTGTTCATTCACACGGGTGGTTTGCCAGCGGTGTTCACACGCCGTTTCGCAAACTGGTTGGTCGAAACCGATCCGGTTGTGTAATCCTTTCAGTACCAAAGAAAGGAGGTGGTCCACCGCATGAGTAGTAAACGTAGGACTTTGGAGGTGGTCGGGCGCTAAGGCACCCACCGCTAGTCGGGGGAACGCCTTCAGGTTGACCAGATGTCAACCTAGGTGGCGACTCCAACCCGGACCACCAGGTCCCGAGCTCCACGATGTGGTCCGATCGTGGCGTGTGCTTCGGCACACGAGCCAGCTCGGGACTTTCTTTCGTTTTGGCCTTGTTGGTGTGTCCGTTGTGGCGTCAGCGGGGAACATCGACCCGAACAACGGTGCCGCCGTCGGGTCGGGCCTGGATAGTGAAGGTTCCTCCGAGGGCCAGCGAACGCGACCTCATCGACATGACACCGATGTGGCCTGGCCCGGTTGGAAGTGGCGATTCGACGAACCCGACGCCGTCGTCGGTGACCTCAAGCGACGTTGACGTGTCGGTGGTGGTCACGGTGAGTTGCATCGATGACGCCCGGGCGTGGCGGGCGCAGTTCGTGGTGGCTTCGCGGCCGATCAAGAACAGGGCCGCTGCGAGGGGGCCTGATGGAATCGCACCGTTGCAGTCGATGGCCCACCTGGTGTTCGATCGGTGAAACACCCGTCGGGAGTGAGCCGTGAGGGCGTCAATGAGCCCGCCGTCGACGATGTCGGACTGATGGAGGGGAGCGAGGCCGTGTCGTAGCGAGCCAATGGCTTGGCTCAGGACGGCTTCGGCATCGATGAGCACGGGCTTCGCGACGGCGTCGTCGGTCGTTAAGGCATGTCCGAGTGCCAAGTTGACTGCGACGAGTTCTTGCAGCGGGCCGTCGTGCAGTTCGCGGGCCAGGTTGCGACGTTCGACGATTTCGACCCCGGCAAGCTCGTCGATGAGGGCCCGTCGTTGTTCGCCAATCTTGCGTTCTTCGGTGATGTCGGTGATGAATTGGAGTGTGCCGTCGAACCCACCTCGCCGGTAGTCGGGGCTCACCGACGCGACGATCCAGCGCGGCTCGCCTGATGGGGTTTCGATCTGGAGTTCAAAAGCCGATGGTCGGCCAGACCTGGTGAGGGATCGGCGGTCTGCCAGCGAGGTCCAGGTGTCTGCCCCGATGATGTTGGCAATGTGTTGACCGACGATGTCGTCGACGGGCCGTTCGACGATCTCCGCGGCTCGGGGGCTGACGTAGGTGATGACCGACTCGGCGTTGGTTTCGACAACACCTTCCTGGGCTCCTTCGATCATCCGAGACCACC
>CAYGMW010000352.1:0-2784 GCA_964350975.1 uncultured Acidimicrobiales bacterium
TGACCCAGTTGCTCGGCGAACATGGTGGCCGCGTGCTCGTCCACGGGCTCACCCTCGACACGGTCGAATCGCTCGCGACCGGCGGGCTCGACGTGTTCGCCGTCGCCCGTCTCGAGCGCACCGACGAGGGTGGTTCTGCGCCCCTGGTCGATGTTCGTTTCGGTGAGATCGGCGCCCATCTCGCTGGGCTCGGCGAGGGTGTGTTGGGTGGAGTGGTGCTCGCCGGTCCGGCCGTCAACCTGAGGTCGGTCGACGAACGATTGGGTTTGGTGACATCGGCGCTGAACGCGCTGCGTCCCGGAGGTCGACTCGTCATCATTGGCGCCCATGCATCAGATTGGGCCGAGTTGCTCGGCGAGGTGGCGGCAGATCTCGCTCCGGGCCGGCCGCTGTCGGCGCCGACTTGGACCGCGATCTTCCACGCTCTCGGGGCCCGGTCGACCCGCGACGCCAGCGACGACCGACGCGTCATCGTTGTTGGCTCCGCCAGCTGAACCTGATGGCCACGGTTCACCAGATCCTTCCGACCCTGTCGCCTCGTGATGCGGTCGGCAACTCGACCCTTGAGCTGCACCAGCTACTGCTCGATCGCGGCCACGACGCTCGTCTCTGGGCGGCCAATATCCATCACGAACTCATGGGTATCGCGTCGCCTCTGGTCGAGCTGCCAGACGATGATGCGTGGTGCATTTACCACCATTCGATCGGTGGGGTTGCTGGCGACGTGTTCGAGCAACGGTCAAGCAAGCGCATTGTCGTCTACCACAACATCACCCCCATCGAGATGCTCGAACGGTGGTCGCCAGGAGTCGGCGCCGAAATCACCTTGGGCCGCGATCAATTGAGCCGGTATGCGCCGTTGTGCGAGCTGGCCGTGTGCGATTCGGACTACAACCGCGCCGAGGTCGACGCGGCCGGGTACCGCCGATCGATCACGATCCCCGTCATGTTCGAACCTGGTCGTTTGCAGCCCGGGGCCCGAAGCCCACGACGCGGCGCTCGCGGCGCTCGGGCGCTGTTCGTGGGCCGGTTGGCGCCCAACAAGGCTCAGCACGAGCTGGTGTCGATGCTGGCTGTGCTGCGCGAGCGCCACGACCCCAACGCCGAACTCCACCTCGTTGGTTCCAAGACCTTCGAGTCCTACCACGACGCCCTCGTCGACTATGTCGAGGCGCTCGGCCTCGAACGTGCCGTGCACATCCACGACGGCGTCAGCGACGACGAGTTGGCCCAGCAGTACGCGGACGCCGACGTGTTCGCGTGCGTGTCTGAACACGAGGGCTTCTGTGTGCCGATCATCGAAGCCATGCACCACGGGCTGCCAGTAGTCGCAGCGGCATCAAGCGCTGTCACCGGCACGGTCGGTCATGGTGGTCTCGTGATCCGCGACAAGTCCCACGATGTCATGGCCGCCGCCGTGCACCGCGTCGCAACCGACGCCGCACTGGCCGAGTCGATGCGCGTCGCCGGCCGCCGCCAAGCCGAACGGTTCAGCCTCGATCGAACCCGAGCCGCGTGGAATCAGGTCATCGACGAGCTGGTCGGTACCGCGTGAGCAGGCCATCGAGCATTGTTCAGTGGGTGCCAGCCCTGTATCCACGCGACGCGGTCGGCGGCCATATCAGCCGTCTTCACGAGGGGTTGCGGCGCCGGGGCTTCACCTCGTCGATCGTTGTCGAAGCCGAACACCCCGAGACCACCCACCTCACCACGCCAGTGAGGTCTGCCCCGCTACCCGCCCCTGGGGCGGTCAACGTGTATCACGTGGCAACCGGGTCGGCGCTGGCCCAAACCGTCGCGGCGCGGCCAGAGCCCCTCGTGGTCGTGCATCACAATCTGACACCCATCGATCTGGTCGCTCCGTGGGACACCGAGGTCGTCTATGAGCTGACGCTCGCCCGCCGCCAGCTCGAAACCCTGGCCCGGCGGGCCAACCTCGGTATCGGCGACTCCGAACACAACCGGGCCGAACTGGCCCAGCTTGGTTGTGCGAACACCACTGTTGTTCCACTGGTGTTCGACCTTGGCCCAACAATCGAGCGACGCGAGGTCGCTCAGCACGACCCCACCGTGCTGTTCGTGAGCCGGTTCGCCCCGAACAAGGCCCACGAAGACCTCATCGCGGCCTTTGCCCTGCTCCGCGAGCGTCATGCGACAGCACGGCTGAAACTGATCGGTGGTTCAGGCACCCCGACGTACCTGCGGGCGCTTCAACGGCTTGTCGACGCTCTGGACATTGGCGCTCGCGTCGAGTTCGTTCACGCCGCTGACGCCGACGTTGTGACGGCTGCCTACCGTGACGCCGACGTGTTTTGCTGCCTGTCCGACCACGAAGGATTCGCAATGCCCCTGATCGAAGCCATGCACCATGGCCTGCCCGTCGTGGCCTTCGGGGCCGCTGCAGTACCCGGCACCATGGGCAATGGCGGATTGGTGCTGCCCGGCAAGGACCCCGCCACCGTGGCCACCGCACTCGATCGGGTCCTGACCGACCGGACCCTTGCGGCATCGATGTCGACCGCTGGCCGGCGCCGCGCCGCACAGTTCACCCCCGAAGCGGCCATCGACGCCTTCGTCGCCGCGGTCGAATCGATCGGCTCATGAAGCTCGGAATTGTGGTCCCCCGGTATGGCGACGACGCTGTTGGCGGCGCCGAAAAAGCGATGCGCATGATCGCCGAACGCCTCGTCGAGTGGCATGGCTGGCAGGTGGAGGTGTTCACCACAGGGGCCCGATCGGCCATCACGTGGGAAGACGTCGAGCCCGCGGGCCGAACCGAGTTCA
>CAYGMW010000353.1:0-2760 GCA_964350975.1 uncultured Acidimicrobiales bacterium
GCATCGAAGTTCAGCTGGGCGAAGGCAATCGTGCCGTCTGGGGAGATCTGGCTTGCACCAAAGTCCGAATACGGGCTGATCAGAACAAACTCGTCGTAGGTCGACAGCTCGTCGAACATCTCACTCATGGCTTCGACGACTGCCGGGTTGTTCACGTCGTCGGCCTCGAAGACGACCGTCCCTGAGAACGCCGAGCCGGCCCCAGGGAAGTAGGCATCGAGGGTCTCGAAGCCGGCCGAGCTCTCTGACTCGGGGATCTCGAACCCACCGTCGTAGGCAGTCCCGACCGCACCACCGATGGCGTTGATGCCCAAAAAGATGCCGAGCCAAGCAACAACCACGAGCCGGCGATGATTGACACACGCCCGAGCGATTCTTCGATACACACTGTCTCCTGGAGTTGTTGGATTGCCGCGTTTCGCGCATCTGGCGCGATCTTGGAGAGACCGCGGAACACATTGCGCTACGACACCGTAGCGAATGATGTCGGCGGGGTGGCGCGTTACTTTCCGAGATTGACCGCAATTGCATGCGATATCCGTCACACCTCGGATGGTGCGAGTCGGCCAAAGTGGCCAAATACCGCTACGGTTACGTAGCTATGCCACGCCATCTCAGCGGGGCTGCACGCGACAAGATGCTTGCGGCAGCCCAAGACGTCATCGCCGAACACGGCATCGACGGCTTTACCGTTGACGAGGTCGCTCGCCGTTCGGGTGTGGCCAAGACGACGATCTACCGCCACTTCGACTCAGGGGCTGCGCTCGCAGTCCATGCCCTTGACAGCATGATCGAGGACTTTCCCAGCTTCGACACCGGGTCGCTCCGTGGCGACCTACAGGCGTTCCTGCAGGGAATCATGGCCCACATCAACGACCCAGCAATGCGCCAGACCATGTCCGGACTCTTTGCGGTGTCGGCCCGCGAACCAGAGTTCGCCCGTGTGCATCGGGCCATGCTCGACGAACGCAAAGCGCCGCTGCGTACTGCCTTTCAGCGGGCCATGGCTCGGGGCGAGCTCAGCCCCGAGACCGATATCGACCTGGCCATCGCCATGATCGAAGGGCCCCTGGTCTATCGGCGGGTGCTGCTCGATGAGGTGATCACCCCGGCCGACGCCACCACCCTGATCGATCTCATTCTTCGGGCCCTCAGCGTCGACTCCTGACACCGTCTGACCACCCGAGCGACACTGTCACACGCGGTGAGGTGGGTGGAGCGCATCGCCACATCGGTGGTTGATGGCCCGAATGACACGGTCCTCGCGATGCCACCCGAGCAACGACACCGTGGCCGTCGCAAGCGCAAATCGGCGGCCTTCGACTGCAGGCAGCCCACACCATCGGGCGATAAAGATGGCAAGGAAGTGGCCATGGGCAAACACGACGCCGGTTCCATCAGGAACCTCGTCGTCGAATCGGGAGATGAAGGCATCGGCGCGATCGCCAACGGACTCCACAGATTCGCCGTCGATGATCTCGTGGGTCCACACCGACCAGTCGGGAATCGATTCGCGGGTCGTGGCCGTACGTTCGCCCTCATAGACGCCGTAGTCCCACTCGACCAGGGTGTCGTCGATGACGATCTCAGGTCCCGGATTCACCAGCTCGGCAGTCTCCCTGGCCCGTTGCAGCGGGCTGGAGTACACCCGATCGATGCGCCAGTCGTGCAGGGTGCGAGCCGCGGCGGTGGCCTCGTCACGCCCGGTCGTCGTCAGCGCAATGTCGGTGAGACCGGTGTGGCGTCCGGTAGCGGACCAGTCGGTTTCGCCATGGCGGATCAGCAGCAACTGTTGAGACATCACAAGACTCCAAGCGGGTCGCCCCGAGTGGGGTGGGTGGTCCCAGCATGACACCCCATCAGTTCACCCGAGTTCCCTCCCGTTCTGAATGCGGATTTTGGCTATATCGACGAATATCGGCATTAAGAACGGGAGGGCGGGGCGATCTAGGGTGACGAGATGGCTGAACCGACACTGCTCACCACGGCGCAGATGGCCGAGTTCGTGGCCCGGGGGTTTCTGGAGTTCCCGGGCCTGATCGACGCAGATCTCAACGCGGCCGCCATCGACGAACTCGACCAGATATCGGCGACGTGGGGTTCGCCGGAGCGGCCGTTCGCCCCGTCAAGCGGCGACCCGTTCGCCCGCATCTACCCCGATCCATCAGCGGTTGGCGCGGTGCTACGCCACCGCGTCGTCGCGGGCGCGATTCACAGCCTGGTCGGCCATGACGCGGTGTTCGACCACGACTTCGTGCACCTTCGACCGCCCGGCGACTTGTTCCAGCAGCCCCTGCACGCCGACGCCATCATCGACACGTCGACGTCGTTCGACATCCAGGTCTTCTACTTCCCTCACGAGGTCGCGGCCGATGGCGGCGGCACCGGCTTCGTGCCCGGAACCCACCTGCGCCAGGTGCACGAGACCGCGGTGGGCCGATATCAGCACGTGGCTGGCGAACGTCAATGGGCAGGCCCGGCCGGCTCGGTTGTCGTGTTTCACCAGGGCCTCTGGCACCGAGGCATGCCCAACCCCGGTACGGCCCGACGCCTCATGTACAAGATCAGGCTCAACCCGGTTCGGGTCCAGCGTCGGTTGTGGGACACTTCGGACCTCGCCGAGTTGCATGGCGATCACCGGGACCACATCTTTGCGACGTTCGATATGGCTTCAGTCGCTGGCATGTTGCGTCGCCGCGAGCGGTGGATGGGCGAGGCCGACTTCCGGCTTGAACTGGTGGCCCGAGCTCGTTTGTGGCG
>CAYGMW010000354.1:0-2753 GCA_964350975.1 uncultured Acidimicrobiales bacterium
GCACCGGTTATGCCAAGATCTTCGAAGCCGTTGGCCGCACGGCCGACGAAGCATCAACCGGTTCATAGCGGCCCGCTGCGCTCGACACTGGGCCGCATACAACGTGATGGCTGTCCCAGCCCGGCGCTAGGTTCTCGGACATGACCGAACTTGCCGCGGGGCCGATCTCGCTCACTGACACGCTCGCCGGGTTGCGCTTCATGCCAGACCGCACGCCCACCACCCCCGACGAGGCGTTTGCCGACGTGTTCGCCACCGTGTCGGGATACCGCGACGGCGGCATCTTTGTCGGCCAGTACGCCGGCAACAGCGAATGGGAACGGCACCGCAACGGCGACGAGTTGGTGTTGGCGCTCGATGGTTCGACCAACCTCATCATGCTGGTTGACAGCGTCGAGCAGTCGAACGAGCTCGGTCCGCTCGAACTGGTGGTGGTGCCTCAGGGGGTGTGGCATCGGTTCGAGACACCCGCCAGCGGGGTGAAGATCCTGACGGTCACCCCTCAGCCAACCGATCACCAGCTCGACCGGCCGGAGGACTGACCGTGAGTGGACGACTTGATGGGCTCAGGGTGCTCGTCACCAGCGCCGGCACGTACATGGGCCCGGCCATCGTCGAGCTGTTTGAGGCCGAGGGCGCTGAGGTGTTAGCCGACCATGGCGACCTGATTGGGCCCGACGAACCTGCCGCGTTGCTCGAACGGGCCGGCGACATCGACGTCTTGGTTGCCAATTTGGACCTTGCGGCATATGGCGCCCGTGTGGCCGACATCACCGACGATCAGTGGATTGCGGGCTTCGATGCCATGGTGCACCCGCTGATGCGTCTGGTACGTGGAGCGGCTCCGGCCATGGCCGCCCGCGGCGGTGGCAGCATCGTGGCCATCACCTCGTCATCGCCGTTGCGTCGCATGAAACCCTACGCCACCAGTTATGTGGCCGCCCGGGCCGCTCAGAACGCCTTCGTGCGCTCGGCCGGTCATGAGTTGGCCAGCAGCAATGTGCGCCTCAATGCCATTGCCCAGAACTTCGTGGCCAACGACACCTACTTCCCGCCAGAGCTGATGAACAACGACAAGTTCGTCAACCGGCTCCGCACCGAGGTTCCCGCCCAACGCCTCGGTACACCTGCCGAAACCGCCGAATTGGCGCTGTTTTTGGCCAGCGGAGCGTCGACATTCATCTACGGTCAGGTCATCAGCAACGACGGAGGTTGGTCATGAGCGCATTTCACCGGTTCCACTTGGCCATACCGGTCGACGACCTGGCTACGGCGCGGGCGTTTTACGGCAACGTCATGGGGTTCAGCGAGGGTCGTTCGGCCGACTCCTGGGTCGATTTCGACATGTACGGACACCAACTGGTGATCCACCAGGTCCATTCCGTCAACGAACACATCGCCGGAAGCAACCCCGTCGACGGTGACGATGTCCCAGTACCGCACTTCGGGGTCCTGCTCGACTTCGCATCATGGAACGAGCTGGCTACCCGCCTCGGCGAATGGCAGATCGACTTCGTGATCGAGCCCCACATCCGCTTCGAAGGCCTGCCCGGCGAACAACACACCATGTTCTTCCTCGACCCCGCCGGCAACGCTCTGGAGTTCAAGAGCTTCGCCGACGATGGTCAGGTATTCGCCACATAGGCATGGGGTCCGCCCCAGAGGCGGTACCCGCGACTATTCGTCGCTGGCCCGCTGGAGGCGCTTGCGAGTACGAGCCCGGATGCCGGCATCGAGTTCGGTCTTGCGGATACGCACGCTTTCGGGCGTGACCTCGACACATTCGTCGTCGGCGATGAACTCAAGAGCCTGTTCGAGGGTGAAGATCCGAGGCGGCGTCAGCCGGATGGTGTCATCAGACGACGAGGCGCGCACATTGGTCTGCTTCTTCTCACGGCAGATGTTGACGTCCATCTCGTCAGCACGTGGGTTTTCGCCCACCACCATGCCTTCGTAGACCGCGGCGCCGGGACCGACGAGCAACGAGGCCCGCTCCTGGATAGCGGCAACGGCATAACCCGTGACCTGGCCGGTCCGGTCGGCCACGATCGAACCCGAGCGACGGGTGCGCAGCTCGCCCACCCATGGCGTGTAGCCCTCGAACACATGGTTCATCATGCCGGTGCCGCGGGTCTCGGTGAGGAACTCGGTACGGAAACCAATGAGGCCGCGGGCGGGAACGATGTAGTCAAGACGAATCCACCCAGTGCCGTGGTTCGTCATATTGAGCATGTTGGCCTTGCGCTCACCCAACAACTGGGTCACCGCACCCGTGTGCTCTTCGGGAACATCGATCGTCAGGCGTTCGGTTGGTTCGTTCAGCACACCATCGATGCGCTTGGTGACCACGGCGGGCTTGCCCACGGTCAGTTCGAAACCCTCGCGGCGCATCTGTTCGACCAGTACCGCGAGCTGCAACTCGCCACGGCCCTGGACTTCCCAGGTGTCGGGACGCTCAGTGTCGATCACCCGGATCGACACATTGCCGACCAGTTCGGCGTCGAGGCGGTTCTTGATCATTCGAGCCGTGAGCTGCTTGCCTTCCTTGCCAGCAAGCGGCGAGGTGTTGATGCCAATCGTCATCGACAAGCTCGGCTCGTCAACGGTGATGACCGGCAATGGGCGAGCGTCGTCGGCGTCGGCGAGGGTTTCGCCGATCGTGATCTTTTCGAAACCCGACACGGCCACGAGTTCGCCAGCGCTGGCCGACTCGGTGGGGATGCGCACATGGGTTTCGGTGACGAACAACTCGC
>CAYGMW010000355.1:0-2713 GCA_964350975.1 uncultured Acidimicrobiales bacterium
CCGTAGATGAGTGCAGTTACTACCCGCCCGAGGCGCCGACAACCGACCTCAGCGGGTTCACCCCGAACCTCGAGGCGATCTTGGCCTATGAGCCTGACCTGCTGATCTGGCAGGGTGGACCCGAGGACATCAGCGATGGGCTCACCGCAGCCGGCGTACCGATGGTTGTGCACGCTCCGCCGGCTGACTTCGAGGGGATCTACGCCCAGATCACCGAGCTGGGAGACGTCACCGGCCAGATCGACGGTGCCGCCGAGCTCGTGGCCCAGATGCGGTCCGACCTCGCCGAGATCGAAGCGTCGTACACCCCGGCAGGCGATCCAGTCACCTACTTCCACGAGGCCGGCACGGAGTACTACTCGGCCACCTCATCCACCTTTGTCGGCAACATCTATGGCCTGTTCGACATGGTGAATGTCGCCGATCCGGCCGACCCCGACGGCTCGCAGTTCGGGTATCCGCTGCTCAACGAAGAGTTCATCATCGACTCGAACCCGGACTTCATCTTCCTGGCTGACACCATCGGTTATGGCCAAACCGCGCAGACCGTCGCCCAACGGCCGGGCTGGGACGCCATGTCGGCGGTCCAGAACGGCAATGTGATCGAGTTGAACGACGACATCGTGTCTCGTTGGGGCCCCAGGGTGGTCGACTTCGCCCGCCAGGTCGCCGATGCGCTCAACCGTCAACCGGTTGGCTGACGAGGGCCGCTGAATCGTGTCGTCCCCTGCGCCCGCTGGGCTGATGCCCCCGGTGCGTTCGGCGTCGCTGTCACGAACCTGGCTCGCCGGGCTCGTGCTGCTCACCGCGGTCGCGGCCATCGTCGCGTTGGCGTATGGACCAGTTGACGTGCCGCCTGGCCGTGTTGGGTTGGCCGTCATCGACGCCCTGCCCGGCGTCTCGGTCAACACGGGCCTGAGCCCACTGCACGAGTCCGTGATCGAGGACATCCGCCTGCCCCGGGTCGTCTTGGGGCTGATGGTCGGGGCGATGCTGTCCATCAGCGGGGCCGCCTACCAGGGGGCGTTTCGTAACCCCTTGGCCGACCCTTTCTTGCTTGGCATCGCGGCGGGTGCAGGCCTCGGCGCGACGCTCGCCATCATCAGCAACTGGGGCGGGGGCGGCGGCTACTTCGACCCCGTGCCACTGGCGGCGTTCGCAGGCGGCCTGCTGGCAATGGTCGTGTCGCTCGCCATTGGCAACGCCACGGGCCGCTCGACGGTGACCTTGATCCTGTCGGGCGTTGCCGTTGCAAGCTTCTTCACCGCGGCTCAGACGTATCTGCTTCAGCGCAACATCGATGTCGTGCAGGAGGTCTACACGTGGCTGCTCGGACGAATCTCAACCAGTGGGTGGACCGATGTCCAGCTCTTGTTGCCCTACATGGTGGTGTGCACGGCAGTGCTGTTGCGGTACTCGCGGGCCCTGGACGTTTTGGCCGTCGGCGACGAAGAGGCGCGTAGCCTCGGAGTGAACCCCACTCGGGTCCGACTCATCGTGGTGATCACCGCATCGTTGGCCACTGCAGCCACCGTTTCGGTAGCCGGACTCATTGGATTCGTCGGCATCGTGGTGCCCCATGCAGTTCGCCAACTCATGGGCGCTTCCAACCGGGTGGTGTTGCCGATGGCCGCCATTGCCGGAGCCGGTTTCATGGTGGTCACCGACTTCATGGCTCGCACCTTGATCGAACCAGCCGAGCTGCCGGTCGGGGCAGTCACCGCTTTTATCGGCGCCCCGTTCTTTGCCCTCATTTTGCGCTCCACGAGGCGAAACCTGTGGTGAGACCGAACCCAACAGCACCTGCTTCGCCGTCCAGCACAGCGGCGCTCGCGGCCACAGGACTCGGGGTCACGCTCGGGCGCCAACAGATCATTTCCGACTTCGACCTGGCCGTCGATGCGGCCACGTGGACCACCATCATTGGGCCCAACGGTGCCGGTAAGTCAACCCTGTTGCGGGCCCTGGCTGGAGTGATCGAATCGACCGGGCACATCTCAGCCGCCACCGGCACCGGCAACGGAGGCACCCCGAACCGGGCCGATGTTCGAGACCGGCGAGCCTGGACCCAGCTGGTGGGCTACCTGCCTCAACACCCCGTGGTACCACCTGGTGTTCGCGTGATCGACTACGTGATGCTTGGTCGGGTACCACACCACGGAGCCTTCGGCTCGCCCGGAGCCCGCGACCTGGCTCGGGTCGAAGCCATGCTCCAACTGTTCGATTTGCGCACACTGGCCGACCGGCCAATGACGTCGATTTCTGGTGGCGAAGCCCAACGAGCCGCGTTG
This sequence comes from uncultured Acidimicrobiales bacterium, assembly GCA_964350975.1. GTDB lineage: Bacteria > Actinomycetota > Acidimicrobiia > Acidimicrobiales > Poriferisodalaceae > JAADHX01. The sequence continues at coordinate 2,292 of CAYGMW010000355.1, forward strand.
GCCAGGGTCATGGCCCAAGACGCCGCGGTGCTGTTGCTCGACGAGCCCACGACCGGGCTCGACATTGGCCACCAACAAGAACTGCTCGACCTGCTCGACGATGTGCGCCGCGACCGCGACGTCACTGTCATCACGACCATGCACGACCTCACCGTGGCCGGACGGCACGCAGATCGCCTCGTCATGGTCGACCATGGCAAGGTCGTGGCCGACGGGACCGCCTCTGAGGTACTGACCCCAACCCGAATCTTTGCCACCTACCGAGCCCGAGTCCAAGTACTCGACCACGGAGACGGGCCCGTAGTTGTCCCCGAACCCCGCCACCACACCGCCACTACCACCCGGAGTTACACCGCCATGGCCGAAGCAACCACCCCAGATACCCCAGACACCCCGCCCGAGGTCGATCCTCGACCCAAGCT
>CAYGMW010000356.1:0-2677 GCA_964350975.1 uncultured Acidimicrobiales bacterium
CGGTCAGACCGCTGTAGAAACTGGTCGGCGAACACCTCCGGCCCACCAGAGGCAGACCAGTGAAACCGCGCCGAAACCGACATAACCAACCGCCATCGGTACGACCGAGTCGGTGATCCGGCTGTTGACGATCGACGACAGGGTGGCGCCACCGACCAGGCCGCACAGCCCGACGAAACTCGACGCAGTTCCGGCGATATCGCCCAGCGGCTCGAGCGCGAGCGCGGTATGCAGCGGTGTTTGGACGAGCAGCAATGAGTTGACGACGAGGAGAACCCCGAACCACCAACCAAAGGCGGGCGTGCCGTCGGCGGCCACTGCCATGGCGAGCCAGGTGACCGCAGCGATCAGCATTGCCCCAGCTGCAGGAACGATCACGCGCCGGGCGCCGAACCGAGCAACGAGACGTTGCGACGTGGTCAACGACAGGGCAGCCGGCACCGCGGCGAGCCCGAACCACCATGCGAACTGGCCGCCGCGCCCATAGATCTCGTCGATGATGGGTTGGGAGCTCGACAAGAAGATGTAGAACGCGCCGTACAGGAAGGTGAGCGCCGCGAGGTGGCCCACGGTTTGGCGGGTCGTGAGAACCCTGCGGACTGCGCCCATCAGCGGCCCTGCCGATAGCGATCGCCGGGCCGATACCGGCAAGGTCTCCGGGAATCTGACGGTCCACGTCATCTGGGCGACCACGACCAAGAACGAGGCGACGATGACGACACGCCATGGGAACACGCCGATGAGTAGTTCGCCGAGAATCGGCGTCAGGATCGGGCCGATGAGGAACACGGCGACGACGATCGACACCACCCTGGCCATCTCGTCTCCGGAGTACAGATCGCTGGCGATCGCCGGATAGATCACTCCGAGGGCAGCAGCGCCGAGGCCCCACACGAATCGGGCACCCAGAAACCAACCAAACGATGGGGCCACGAAGGCCAAGACACAACCGGCTGCGTAGAGTGCGGCGCCGCCGAGGAGCACGGGTTTTCGGCCAAAACGGTCAGACAGCGCTCCGTGGACGATCTGGGCGACGCCCATTCCGAGCAGATACCAGGTGATGATCGGGGCGACGGCGCCCGACCCGCTGGCGAGTTCGAATTCGCTGCGGATGTCGTCAAAGGCCGGCAGCACGATGTCGACGCCGAAGGCCAGCACGACTGACATGAAGGCCATGAACGTGATGGCATGCCGCTGGCTGGGCCGGGCATCCGGAGCGTCCGAGTGGACCGCAGTGCTGGTCACTTCGCCCGTCGGATTTCATACGTGCATCGTTGGTCGCCAGCGAGCGCATGAGTCGTGCGCTCGATGGCGACATCGTCGCCGAGCGCGGCTTGGAAGATCGCGAGCTCTTCTCGACACAACCCCTGGCAGGTAGCAGCCGCGTCGCAGATGGGGCAGTGGTGTTCGGTCAACACCACACCAGCGGTCTCGTCGGACGCATCGAGTGGTGTCACCTCGGCGAGGTATCCCTCAGCGGTGCGCTGGTCGGCCAACGCCCGGACCCGGTCGATCAGCCGAACCCCCGAATCGGGGCTCGGCACGATGAGGCGGTAGGCCTCGAGTTGGCGTTGCGATCGGGCTCGAATCACGGCGTCGAGCCCGTCGTTGCCAACGGCGGTCTTGATGGCTTCGATGAGCTCGATCGTCAGATCGCTGTGGCGATCGGGAAAGAGCTCTGACGCGAGATCGGTCAGGCGCCATACGGACGAGGGCCGACCTCGTCGACCGCTGTTGGCTGCGTTGTGGCGACGAACAAGTCCCGTTGCTTCGAGGTCTTCGAGGTGCTGGCGTACCGCGTTGTCGCTGATTCCGAGCTGGGGTGCGAGATCGGCCACCTTGCATTCGTCTGAGCGTTTCAGCAGGTCAAGAAGCCGCCGCTTGGTCTCATTGACCGGTGTCGTGGGCATCGGGACACCCTAGCGGAATATTCCCAGAAAGAACTTGACGAAATCGATGCAATCCCGAATACTCAAGCCATGACTTCGGAAAATGCTTCTTCGCAAGCGACCGACGCACCGGCTGGTGGCAGCACGGGCGCGAGCACGGTCACAGAGATGGTTGGAACCGTCGGCGACTTCACCCCTGGCTCGATGAAGATGACCAAGGTCGCCGGACGTCGGGTCGTGGTGGCCTGCACCCCAAGCGGCCTCCACGCATTCGACAATGCCTGCCCCGATCAGGGTTACGGGCTCGCGACTGGCTCGCTCGATGGCGAGCTGGTGACCTGCCAGTGGCACAACTGGAAGTTCGACGTCGCGACTGGCAGGTGCCTGCGAGGCGAACAAGACGTGGCCTCGCACCCGATCAGTATTCGGGGCAACGAGGTGTGGGTGAGCGTGACTGAGCCGTCCGACGCCGACAAGCGTGCCGCCCTGTGGCCAAGCCTTCGTCGCGGCATCGAGGCCGACTACGTCGGCCAGATCGCCCGCGATACGGCCCGATTGCTCGAAGCAGGCGCCCAGCCAGCCGACATCATCTGGGAGGCCATGGCGGTGGGAGCGCCCAAGGCCGACTACGGCATTGGCCACGAACTCGCAGCCGCGGCTGACTGTCTGGCGATGGTGGAAATGTTCGATGGGCTCGACCGAACCTTGCCCCTGACACACGCCCTCGCCGGGGTTGCCGAAGTGCCCCGCGCCCGCCCCGCCGACGTCCCGCCCGACCCGCTACCCGC
>CAYGMW010000357.1:0-2675 GCA_964350975.1 uncultured Acidimicrobiales bacterium
GGTGCAGGACACCATGAAGGAAGGTCACATTCGGGTTCCGCATGGCTGGTGGTACCCCGAGATGCGCTCCGGCGATGGCGGGTTGGCTGGCGCCTTCATCAGCAGCGACGCAGTGTTGTGCCCAGACTCGCCGGAGTTCCTCGACCACGAGCAGGGGATCCCACATTTCAAGGGTTTCCCAGGACGGGTCGTGAAGCGTGTCGCTCCACCAGCCGGACTGTCGCAGCAGACCTTGGAGGCGTGATGCAGCTCGGGCGACATGTCGCGGTTCGAGAGTTCAAAGCCAAGTTGCTCGTCGCTGTCGCGAACCGCTCGTTCACGAACAAAAACACCTTGTCGAGCCGCGCGGCCAAGAAGCTGGTCTTGTTGCTGCTCGGTCCGGCTCAGGAGTTGGACAGCGACTTCGACCACGTGTGAACACGTCCGCTTGGTCAGCGACGAGGGGCGACCCACACACCCTGAGGGCGATCGATCAGTCGGTCATGCGACGAGCACGTCGCAGCCGGTGCCGTCGAGTGCGTCGTCGACTCGTTGACGGTCGTGGTCGGTGAGCCGTGCGTACTCGTCGCGGATCCAGCCGAGGCACTTGGCTTGGTACTTAAAGGGGGACTGTCGGTACTCGTCGCCATCGATTTCGCACACGACCTCGTTCGTGCCGTCGGCGACTGCGGACGCGTTGGCGACCATAAACGGTGCGTAGGTTCGGCCGGCCTCGACGAGTATCGCCCGAGTCGAGTCGGCGAGATCCTCGGCCGCGTCCCAGCCATCGTCACCGTCGACTCGCCACCACGACAGGTCGTCCATCCACTGGTTCCACATGACCGCGCGGGGTGCCCGCTCGACAGCGAGGGCCATCGGCGTCGGATCCCACCACAGCATCGGCATGAGCTGACCGAAAAAAGCGAAGTCGGCCCGCGCCGGTCGGGTCCCGAAGAAGAAGTTGCGTTCGCCAAGGTGCTGCTGGAGCGTGTCGAGGGTTCGCTCATAGGAGCGCTCGATCACGCCAGCGTTGGCGTCGGTCGAACCGACGAGGCTCCGGCGACCGACCTGGCGGTCAATGAAGGCGTCGTGCATCTTGGCCGCAGCGGCATCGGGCAGCTGGAGGTTCGCATCCAGCGGCAGCAACCAACCTGACTTCTGGGCGTCTACGTTGTTGGCCCACCGGTAGTGGTACATCATCTTGGAGACCCACTCGTCAGCAACGTCTTCGAGAACAAAGTCGATAAAGCCAGTCGCAGGATCGACGGGAGTGATGCTGCGTCCGGAGTACTCGATCTCGAGACGGGTGATCTGGGGTGAGGAGTCAACCATCACCTCGCGGTAGCCGCCCGAGCCATCTCGCCATCCCAGAACCGGGATCACGGGCACGGGGGCACGTGGCAGGTCGTCGCTAGCGGACCCTCTGACGACCCAGTCGTGAGGGATGTGGCGGTAGCGCAACACGGAGCGCATCTTTCGGCTGTACGGGGAGCTGTGCGCTCCGACGATGACCAGTGGATGCTCGTGGGTCATCTCGGGAGATCCTTGATTTCGGGGGCCACGCTAGGACTCCTGTGGCTGATTGAACACAGGTGTGCGCTTGTCCATAAAGGCGCGCATCCCTTCGGCTGAGTTCGGGGTGCCGCTGCACGCTGCAGCGGCGGCTCGCTCGTCGGCCAGTGATTCGGCAAGCGTCTTGGTCTCGTGGCCGACAACAACCCCGAGCATGGCCTTGACGGCCTCGACCGGCTGGGACGCGAGCTCCTCGCCGAGCTGTTGAGCCCGAGCCTTCAACCCATCGAGCGCAACGAGCTCGGTGACCAGCCCAATCCGGTATGCCTCGGCGCCATCGATCTTTCGGCCACGCAGGATCATGTCAAGTGCGTAGCTCGTGCCAACCACGCGGGGAAGTCGGGCCGACCCGCCCCAAGCAGGCACGCTGCCGAGATCCATTTCCGGCAGACCGATCTGGGCGCCGGTGTCGGCCGCCAGGCGGAAGTGGCATGCAAGCGGGAGCTCGAGCCCACCGCCGAGGCAGAACCCGAACAGGGTTGCGATCGCGGGGGTGCCGCCATGAGCGATCATGTCGAGCACGCGGTGGCGTTGGCCAAAGAACGCGTCGCGACTACCCGCTCGCCGGATGCCCTCGGGGATCTGTTTCAGGTTCATGCCTGCAGAGAAATGATCGAGGCCCTCCCCGGTGAAGACCATCGCTCGGACGTTGTCATCAGCAAGGACGTCGGGGAGTTGCTCCTCGAGTTGGTCGATGTACTCGAGGCTCATGAGGTTCCACGGCGCGCCATCGATGCTGAAGGTCGCAACATGGTTGGTCACGGAGTACAGGTACGGGTCAGCCATAGCGAAGTCCTCGTAGTCGTTGCTCCGAGACGGTAGGTGCTGCCACACAATCGGCCCAAAAGGGGAGCGGGTCGATCTTCTCTTGGACGTTCAGGTGGCTCTTAACTGAGACCTCTAAGCTCACTTAAGAGAGCTTACGCAGTGCATCGCCGCGATCCGCGGACGTGCTCCCAAACCTTCAAGGCACCCAGTTCCCTCAAGGAGACCCATCATGAATTCGAAACCCACACGGGTCGCAGCCCTTGCTCTGGGCTTGATACTCACCGCCACTGCATGCGGAGCCGACGACGAAACGAGCGGGTCGGTCTCGACAGCGGCGCCTGAGACCACGCTGCCTG
>CAYGMW010000358.1:0-2651 GCA_964350975.1 uncultured Acidimicrobiales bacterium
CGCAAGGTCGTTCACGATGTCGAGATCGACACCAAGACGACCAGCATGGGCCCACTCGGCCGCAGCGACGGCGATGCCACCTTCGGACGGATCGTGGGCACTGCGCACGAGGCCGGCAGCAATGGCCGCGGCCATCTCGTGATGGCGAGCTACCGCGGTGGGGTCCGCAGCCGGGACCGCGCCACCATGGTCGGCGCCCAGCACCTCGTCGAGATGCGACCCACCCAACGCACCAGCCAGCGGGCCCACAAACCAGATGTCGTCGCCGGCTTCGACCACACCCGTCAACGGAACAAGATCAGGGTTTCGGCACAGGCCAACAGCAGTCAGCACCAGGGTCGGAGCAACCGGATCGGGCACCCCATCAGGGCCAACAAACACGTTGTACAAGCTGTCCTTACCGCTGACGAACGGAGCACCGAACGCCAGCGCCGCGTCGTGGCAGCCACGACACGCGGCTTCGAGCGTGCCCAGCGTTGCCGGGTCGGTCGGGTTACCCCACGCAAAGTTGTCGAGCAACGACAGCTGGGCCGGATCGGCGCCACCGATCACTGCGTTACGCACCGCCTCGTCGACTACATGCCACGCCATTGCTTCAGCGTCGTGTTTGCCCAGCACCGCGTTGATACCAATGCCCACCACCATGGCCGTTGCCCCTGACGTGCCCTGCGGAATCGTGGTGGTGCCATCAGCCGGACCGTCTGATTGCACCCCGCCGTAGGGGCGCACAATGGTGCCGCCCTGAATCTCATGGTCATAGGTGCGCAACACGGCTTCGTTCGACCGGATGCTCGGGTGAGCCAGCAGCGCCAACGTCGTGGCGGCAGCGTCGATGTCGACGTCGACTCGGGCCGGACGGCTGAGTTCGGGCGCAATGGCGTCCATGTGACGGCGAGGCCGACCATCGTGGAGGAACCCGCAGTCGAGATCGATGATGTTGGTGGCGCCATCGTTCACCACGATTCGCCCAGCGCCAGTGAAACGCCCAACGACCGACGCGCCGACCGACCAACGCTTCGCCAACGCCAGCACCGGTTCGGGGTCGGGAACGGCCATGACCATGCGCTCTTGGGCCTCGCTCAACCAGACTTCCCACGGGGCGAGCCCCGGGTACTTGCGCGGCACCAGCTGGAGGTCGACCTCGGCGCCCAAGGTTTCGGCCATCTCCCCAATCGACGAGCTCAGCCCGCCAGCACCACAGTCGGTGATCGCGGTGTACAGCTGCGCATCGCGGGCCGCGAGCACCACATCGATCAGACCCTTTTCGACAATCGGGTCGCCGATCTGCACCGACGAACCAGCCACCTCGGCCGTTTCGGCCTGCATGGTCTGGCTCGAGAACGTCGCCCCACCCACGCCGTCGCGCCCAACCGCGCCACCGAGCACCACAATCGAGTCGCCCGGCCGGGCGTTGGTCGGGTTCGAGCCGTGGGGCAACAGCCCAATACAGCCCGCGAACACCAACGGCGTGGTGGTGTACGCCGCGTCGTGCACGATGGCGCCGGCGATATTGGGCACACCGATCTTGTTGCCATAGTCGCCCACGCCGGCAATGACACCCTCGCGGATGCGCTGAGGGTGCAGCACTCCGTCGGGCAGGTCGGCCGGGTCGAGATCGGTGGGGCCAAAACACAAGATGTCCGACACCGCGATGGGCTTGGCCGACACGCCAAGGATGTCGCGCACCACTCCCCCGACACCGGTGTTGGCACCACCAAAAGGTTCGAGCGCAGAAGGGTGGTTATGGGTTTCGGCCTTGAGGGCAATGTCGAACTCGTCGTCGAATTGCACAATGCCCGCGTTGTCGACAAAGGCCGAACGAACCCATGGGGCGTCAATGGTGTCGGTCGCAGCGCGCAGATAGCTCTTGAGCAGGCCGTCAACGGAGCGAAGCTCGGTGCCGTTGGTGTCGGTCACGGTGATGTGGGCCCTGAAGGTCTTGTGAGCACAATGTTCGCTCCACGTCTGGGCCAACATCTCGATTTCGGCATCGGACGGATCACGGCCAAGTTCGGCGAAATGGTCACGAATCGCGATCATCTCAGCCGGGTCGAGACCAAGCCGGCGACTGCGATTGACGTCGGCCAACCCCGCCTCGTCGAGACCCCTCACGACGACCGCGGCAACCCCTGGCGCCTCGCTGTTGTCGTCGACAAAAGCCGCCGCGAGCGAGCCAACAGCCCACCGCTCGATCACATCGTTGTGCAACACCCGGCTCGCCAGCCGCTCAAGCGCGTCGGCGTCAAGCGAGCCTTCGACCACGAACCGGCGGCCCATCGTCGCGGCCGAAACCGACAAGCCCAGCTCGCCCGAGGCTCGGATGAGCTCGGCGCCCTCACGGTCGGTGACGCCAGGACGCAGTCCGGTTTCGACCACGACACTCGGGCCATCGACGACCGGTGCGTGGTCGGCGGCAAACACCCACCACTGACCAACCGCGTCGGCCAGCAGCCGATCGGCCAAGGTCGACACCTGCTCGGCCGACAGCTCGGCGCGCACGTGCACCAGGCGAAACTCGGTGATCGCGTCGACGACAACGCCAAAAGCGGCCGCCGTTTCGACAGGGGTTGATCCAGATTCGGCCCGGTGTCCGGGGCCAACGATGAAGGCGAAATCGGTTGCCACTGCGACGACTCTAGGCAATAGCGAAT
>CAYGMW010000359.1:0-2622 GCA_964350975.1 uncultured Acidimicrobiales bacterium
CCATCGTCGACGATCCGACCCACATTGATGCCGCCGTCGAACGATGCGCATCAGAAGCGTTGTCGTCGTTTGGTGACGGTCGCGTGTTCGTCGAGGAATACCTCACCAAGGTTCGCCATATCGAGGTCCAGGTCGTGGGCGACGGTGTGGATGTGGTTGTGCTTGGCGATCGAGACTGCAGCTTGCAGCGAAGGCGCCAAAAGGTCATCGAGATCGCACCGGCGCTGATCAGCGACGATGTTCGCGAGCGCCTCCACGCCGCCTCGCTCGCTCTCGCCGCCGCGGTGTCCTACCGCAGCCTCGGCACGTTCGAGTTCCTCGTGACCAACGACGATCGGGTCCTGTTCATCGAAGCCAATGCCCGCATCCAGGTGGAGCACACCATCACCGAGGAACTCACAGGACTCGACCTCGTCGAGCTACAACTCGCCATCGCTGACGGGGCCCGACTCAGCGACCTCGGCCTCATGGCACAGTCCACAACACCGGACCAGATGTCGGTCCAAGTACGAGTCAACGCCGAGGTGCTCGGCGCTGATGGTGCCGTGAGCCCCGCTGTCGGGTCAATCAGCGAGTTCCGCCCACCGTATGGACCCGGCATCCGAGTAGAGGCTGCAATCTCGGCTGGCGTGGTGGTCGGCCCCCAGTTTGACTCGCTCTTGGCCAAGATCATCGTGACCGCGTCGCCTCGCAACATCGGCCGACGCCTGACGCAGGCGCTCGCCGAAACGTCGATACGCGGGGTCGACTCCACCCTCGACCTCATGGCGGCCCTCGTCGAAGAAGTCGGCGCCGATCTTGGGCGCTGCGACACGTCCTTCGTCGAGGACCGTTTGCCATCGCTGGTCGAGCGCGCCGCGACACTCCGCCGAGCTCGCCGGCCCGAGACCGGACGAGATCGCCATCCAGCGACCGACAACTCGAGTCGCGCCGACATCTTGGCCGGCGAGATTGCGGCCCTGTCACCCTTGGTGGGTGTGGTGGTGTCAGTCGACGTCGCGGTGGGAGACCTCGTCGCCGCCGGCACCCAGATCGCGGTCATTGAAGCCATGAAGATGGAGCACCTCGTTGTCGCCGAGGCATCGGGCATCGTGGCCCGGGTGCTGCTGTCGGCGGGAGACACCGTCGTCGACGGCGCAGTACTGCTCACGCTCACACCGGCCGAAGTGGACGCCCACGACGCCGCAGCCGAGGTCGCCGTCGACCCGGACCATGTTCGGCCCGACCTCGCCGAAACGATCGAACGCCACGATGTTGGCCTCGACCATCGCCGGCCAGACGCTGTGGCACGACGTCGCAACGTGGGCCGCCGCACCGCTCGCGAGAACATCGCGGACCTGCTCGACGACGGCTCGTTTGTCGAATATGGCGCCCTCGTGCTCGCGGCCCAACGCCGACGCCGATCGGTCCAAGAACTGATCGAAAAGACGCCGGGCGATGGCCTCGTTGGCGGAATCGGCACCATCGGGGCAGACCAATTCGACGACGCCCGAGTGGCCGTCATGACCTATGACTACACGGTGTTGGCGGGCACCCAAGGCGGCCAAAACCATCGCAAGAAGGACCGCCTCTTCGAGCTTGCCGAGCGGTGGGGCCTCCCCGTGGTCGTGTTCGCCGAAGGTGGGGGAGGCCGCCCTGGCGATACCGATGGTGTGGCCGTTGCTGGTCTCGATTGTCTCGCGTTTTGGTACTTCGCGAAGCTGAGCGGCCAAGTGCCACTGGTGGGTATCAACACCGGGTACTGCTTCGCTGGCAACGCAGCTCTGCTCGGCATGTGCGATGTCATCATCTCCACCCGCAACGCCAACCTGGGTATGGGCGGTCCGGCCATGATTGAAGGCGGCGGGCTGGGGGTGTTCCACCCCTCAGAGGTCGGCCCGGTTGCCGACCAATGGCCCAACGGCGTGATCGACATCCTGGTCGACGACGATGCCGAAGCCGTCGCCGTGGCCCAGCAGTACCTGTCGTACTTCCAAGGTCCAGTCGCCGACTGGTCCGTCGCCGATCAGCGCCTGCTACGCCATGTGATCCCCGAGAACCGTTTGCGGATGTACGACGTGCGCCGGGTGATCGACCTCTTGTCAGACACCGACTCGGTGCTCGAACTGCGTGGCGGCTTTGGCCCAGGAATGGTGACGGCGCTGGCTCGAATCGAGGGTCGCCCGGTTGGCATCGTGGCCAACGATCCGGCCCATCTGGCTGGTGCTATCGACAGCGACGGAGCCGACAAGGCCAGCCGATTCATGCAGTTGTGCGACGCGTTCGGTCTCCCGATCGTCAACTTGTGCGACACGCCTGGAATCATGGTCGGTCCCGACGCCGAACGCAGCGGCACCGTGCGCCACGCGGCGCGGCTGTTCATCACCGGCGCATCACTCGAAGTGCCGTTCTGCACCGTGGTGCTCCGCAAGGGCTACGGACTGGGGGCCCAGGCCATGGCCGGAGGCTCGTTCAAGGCCCCGATGTTCACCATTGCCTGGCCGACGGGCGAGTTCGGCGGCATGGGCCTCGAAGGCGCCGTCAAGCTGGGCTACCGCAACGAATTGGCGGCGATCGACGATCCCGCTGAGCGTGCTCGCACCTATGACGAGATGGTCGAGCGGATGTACCACGTCGGCAAGG
>CAYGMW010000360.1:0-2618 GCA_964350975.1 uncultured Acidimicrobiales bacterium
AGGCGCATCAGGACACCGCGACCAGCGTCGACGAGGTAGTGCTCGGCGTCGGGTCCGTTGCCGGCCGAGATCAGTGTGGACGGGCCAGCGCGATCGGGCGACGGGATCGGCGAACCGGTTCCCAGCAGGGTGACCGTGAGCGTCATGGGCTACTCGTTTCTGTTCCAGTTTCGGTGACCCACTGAGCGAGCAGTGCGTCGAGTGCGGTGATCCAGGTCTTCGCGATCTGGCGAGATGTCCGGGCATGTGCGGCGCACATCAGGTCGAAGGCCTCCGGCGACGTCGTCACATCAATCAGCGCCACGAGGTTCGCGGCCTCGGCAGGCGTGAGTTGCTCGATCTCTGCGGCAAAACGCTGACGCGTCTGGCCAGCCAAGCGCCCGCGCAGCCGAGCCAGCCCCTCGACCATCGGCTCGTGATCGAGGGCACGGGACCGCCCGACACGCATCAAGCCGCTCGCCCGCTCGAACAGTTCGATGCGGGCTCTGACATGTGAACGAACTCGCACGCTGCGCTGCTCGTCAGCGTCGGTGACCACGAAGAGGTGAGCGAAGTTCGCCTGAGATTGTTCGAGCGCCTGCCGCTGAAGGTCGTGCAGGCCGTCAAAGTTCCTGAAGATCGACGACACCGACACCCCGGCCCGCGCCGCGACGTCATCGACGCTGGGCGGGACCTTGCCCTCGTCCAGCAGCGCGAACACCGCCTCGATGACCGCCTCGCGGTTGCGTTGCCGACGAGCGTGCCGTCCGTCGATGGGTTCGTGCGCTTCCACGCTCGGAGCCTAAACCGCCCGCCTGAACTTATGCAATTCAGACTCGCAATACCCCCAACCCCGTTGGTGTGTGGAAATGGGCGACGGGTACGGTCTGTTCGGTGAACCGCACCGACCGGCTCTATGCGATCGTCGAAGAGTTGCGGGGCCGCGCCCCACAGTGGACATCAGCGAGCGCACTTGCCGACCGCTTCGAGGTATCCATACGCACAATCGAACGGGACCTGTCTGCGTTGCAACAATCCGGCGTGCCGATCTATGCAACACCTGGACGGCGCGGCGGCTATGCACTCGACACGACCCACACCTTGCCTCCGCTCAATCTGACACCAGGTGAAGTTGCCGCAATCGCAACGGCCCTCGCGACGGTTGGAGCCACCCCATTCAACGTCTCGGGTCGGTCCGCGTTGCGCAAGATCCTCGCGGTGCTCAAAGACGTCGACGCCGAGGGCGCCCGCATGCTTGCCCGGCGAATCCACCTATCCAACACCACTGACCCCGGCCGACCCCGCCCACCTGCCGCAGTCGAACAGGCGATCCTCGAAGGCAAGGTGGTCACGCTCAACTATGTCGATGCTCACGGGGTCGCGACCGAGCGTACGGTCGAGCCCCTCGTCGTCATTGGGGATCCTCCCCAGTGGTATCTGTGGGGATGGTGCCGCCTACGCGACGCGCCACGAGCCTTCACCATCGACCGTATCCGTAGCGCCGTGATCCATGACGAGTTGGTTCCCGAGCGCCCCACGTTGATCGACAGCTACTTCCCCACTTCAGGCGAACGAACGGTGCTCGACGGCGCTTAGGCAAGAAGTCACGAAGAATCTTGCAAACACCGACAGGACGTTGTCGTTGGGATAGTTCATGGTGTCGCCATGAACACACCAACCAATCCGTCCACCATCAAGCGCACCGCAGTCAACCCCTGGACCTGGTCGCTGAACGTCGGCTACAACCAGGCCGAGATCGTCGAAGGAATCAGCCGCCAACTGACGTGTGCAGGCCAAACTGCCGTCGACGGCAATGGAAGCCCCCAGCACCCCGGTGACATGCGAGCCCAGATCACCCTGGCTCTCGACAACCTCGAAGCAGTCCTCACCGAAGCCGGGATGGGCTTGGGCAACATCACGCGGCTCGGGATCTACACGACTGACGTCGACGAAGCCATGAACCACTTCGACGTGTTCGGCTCCCGATTCGGCCGAGCCCAGGCCGCCCCGCCCATGACCCTGCTTGGTGTCACCCGGCTCGCCATCCCCGGTCTCATGTTTGAGATCGAGGCCACCGCGGCCGACTGAACCTCAGGCGCTGAGACGAGCGAACGCAACGGGCGAGGTGGAACAATGCTCGGGTGTCAACTACGCCCGACTCACTAGTTGAGGTTGTCCCACATTCACTGCACTGGGCCGCCGAGTTCACTGCGATGCAGCGCCAGCTCGCAGGTTCGCTCGACGGGGTTGGGATCACCATCGAACACATCGGCAGCACCGCAGTCCCAGGGCTGGCGGCCAAACCGACCATCGACATCTTGGTCGTCGTTGCGTCGCTTGACGATGTTGTCGCCCGCGTTCCTTCTCTCGAAACGCTCGGCTTCAGCTACCGACCCGACAACACCCATGTCGGACAACCGGACCATCTCTTTTTTCGTCGCGTCGTTGACGGCAAGCGAACCCATCATCTCCATGTCGTTGCCGACGGCTCGCCCGAGATCGCGAGCTACCGGCTGTTTCGAGACACCCTCCGAAACGACCCGGTTCTCGCGCTGGAGTATGAGCAACTCAAGGTTCGTCTCGCTTCGGACCACGCCACTGAGCGAGCGCTGTACGTGGCAACCAAGGAACAGTGGGTC
>CAYGMW010000361.1:0-2611 GCA_964350975.1 uncultured Acidimicrobiales bacterium
TCGCTGATGGCCTTGATCCCGTCGAGATCGATGAACAGCACCGCAATACCAGTGGCTGACGTGGCCCGACGCTCTCGTCCCTTGTTGAAGCGGGCCGCGAAGCTGGCCCGGTTTGGCAGGCCAGTGAGGCTGTCGTGGAAGGCTTGGTGGGCCAGCCGTTGTTGAAGGCGGCGAATCTCAGCATGCGACGATGCCTGGGCCAGCACGACCCCAACATGGTCGGCCAATAGCTGCAACGCGCCCAGCGTCTCGTCTGACACGGGCCCGTCGGCGACCATCGACGCCACCACTCCCACCCGGTCAGAAATCGGAATCCCGACCGCAGATGTCGACGACGCATCGGACACCAGCGACGCGATCTGGTCAGGACCCATCGACAACGGTCGGCGCGCTCGGGCCAACTCGACGCCCATACGTTCAGCGAGCAGGGCCATCGACACATCGTCGCTTCCGGCCCGATGGCCAATAAAGCGAACCCCGTTCCAGCGTGCGACGCCCACACGCTCGACCCCGAGTCGGTGGGCCGCGAGGGCCAACTGGCGCAGGGCGTCGTCGGCGTCGAGCGAGGTCATGGCGCGGGTCGATTCGGCGACCACCTCCAGCACCTCGGCATGGCGTTCAGCGTCGGCTCGGGCTTGTCGATGTCGGGCTGCCTCGCGGGCCAGTTCGGCCGCCAAAAATCCCGCGGTAACCCCAACCACGATCAAGATGCCGACCCGTTGGGCCACCGTTGCCGGGCTGAAACTGACGTCGTTGTAGCTCGCCGCCGACCACACATCGCGCCCGATATAGACAACACACATCGCGGCGAGCACCGACATCGCAGTCCGAGCACCAAACCGCAGCGCCGCCTCAAGAATTGGCAGGACCAGCAATACCCACACCGGCCCACGGGAATCGACGCCGGCGATCCATACAACGCCAATCATCACCAACGAATCGAGCGCTAGCTCGACCATTGAAGCTCGGCGAAGGACCGCTCCAGAGACATCGCGCTGACGGGCCGGGTCGACCACATTGATGAACAACAACACCAGCACGACCAGCACGGCCAACACGGTTGGCGACATGATCGGCGCAGGGTCGGTCGGAATGTCAGCGGTCAGCAGCAGCAACCCAATCGCGAGCGCGGCAACCGCCCGAGCCCGTCGAACCAGCGATGCATCCCGACGCTGCACCGAGCGCGGGCGCGTCGACCCATCCACCAGGCGACGAATAACAGAGCGGGACACGCCTCAAGGGTGGCAGAGCCACAACTTCGAACTCCGGATACCCGAACGGCCACAAAACAACACCCGCCAGCGGCTCCAAGATCGGTAGCGTTGTCCGCCATGACAAACGCGCCCGACAAACCCACACTCGACGGCCTCGAATCGAAGTGGAGTGGCGTCTGGGACGACCAGGCCACCTACCGCTTCGACCGTTCAGCCGAGCGCGCCGCCGTCTTTTCGATCGACACCCCTCCCCCGACGGTCAGCGGCTCGCTCCACGTCGGCCATATCTTCAGCTACACCCACACCGACGCCGTTGCTCGCTACCAGCGCATGGCCGGTCGTGAGGTCTTCTACCCCATGGGCTGGGACGACAACGGCCTGCCCACCGAGCGCCGGGTCCAGAACTACTACGGGGTCACCTGCGACCCATCGCTGCCCTACGACCCCGACTTCACGCCACCAGCCAAGCCAGACAAGCGGGCCGTACCGATCTCGCGCCCGAACTTCGTCGAACTGTGCCTCAAGCTCACCGGCGAAGACGAACAGGCCTTCGAGCACCTGTGGCGCACCTTGGGCCTGTCGGTCGACTGGGGCATGACGTATGCCACGATCGATCCGGCCAGCCAGCGCACCAGCCAGGCCTACTTCTTGCGCGACCTCGCCCGCGGCGATGCCTACCAGAGCGAAGCCCCCACCATCTGGGACGTCTCGTTCCAGACTGCTGTCGCCCAGGCCGAGATCGAAGACAAAGAACTCCCCGGCGCCTACCACCGCATTGGTTTCGCCCGAGCCGACGGCAGCGGCCCACCCGTCGAGATCGAAACCACCCGCCCCGAACTGCTCCCAGCGTGTGTTGCCCTCGTCGCCCACCCCGACGACGAGCGTTACCAGCCCCTGTTCGGAACCAAGGTCATCACCCCACTGTTCGGTGTCGAAGTCGAGATCCGCGCCCACCATCTGGCCCAGCCCGACAAGGGTTCGGGCATTGCCATGATCTGCACCTTTGGCGACACCACCGACGTCACGTGGTGGCGCGAGCTCAACCTCGGTGTCCGTTCGATCATCGATCGTCGGGGCCGTTTCCGCTCTGTTGAGTGGGGAACTCCCGGCTGGGAAACGACCACCCCCGACGCTGCGGCAACGAACTACGCCGAGCTGCAAGGCAAGAACGTCAATCAGGCCCAGAACCGCATCGTGGAGCTGCTCATCGAGCAGGGTCTGCTCATCGGCGACCGCCGCCCGATCCAGCACATGGTCAAGTTCTTCGAAAAGGGCGACCGCCCTCTCGAGATCGTCACCAGCCGCCAGTGGTACATCCGCAACGGTGGCCGCGATGGCGATCTGCGCGAGGCGCTGGTCGACCGAGGATCTGAACTCACCTGGCACCCCACCTATAT
>CAYGMW010000362.1:0-2600 GCA_964350975.1 uncultured Acidimicrobiales bacterium
GGCTAGGAGCCGGTCCAGTTGGGCTCGCGCTTTTCGGCGAACGCTGCGGGGCCTTCCTTGGCGTCGTTGGATGAAAACACCGACGCCATCAACGGTCCCTGCATGTCCCACAGGGTGGCCTCGTCAATGCCTTGGCTTGCGGCCCGAACCAGCTGCTTGGACGCCGCAACGGCCAAGGGCGCATTCTTGGCGACGCGCTCGGCGAGTGCGACTGCAGCGTTGACGGCCTCGCCTGGTTCGGTGACCTCGGTCAACATGCCATAGCTGAAGGCTTCTTCGGCCGTGATGTTGTCGCCCGTGATCGCCATCTCCATGGCCTTGGAGTAGCCGACCCGGCTCGGGAGCCTGAACACGCCGCCACCAGCGGCGAACAGACCCACCTTCACCTCACGGATGCCGAGCTTGGCGCCCGCCGATGCAATCAACAGGTCGCACGTGAGCGCCATCTCGAGCCCGCCAGCGATGGCGAACCCTTCGACTGCCCCAATCAAGGGCTTTTGTGATCCGGTGCGAATGAAGCGGCCGAATGGGCCGATGTCTTCGCCTCGGGCAAAGGCCTTGAGGTCCATGCCGGAGCTGAACCCCCGACCATTGCCCGTGAGCACACCAGCAGTGAGCCCTGGGTCGGTGTCGAGACGTTCGATCGCCGCGGCCAACCCGTGCGACAACGCACCATTGATCGCGTTCATTGCCTCGGGCCGGTTCAAGGTGATGACGAGCACCCGACCGCGCTGCTCGGTGAGCACTGCTGGCTCGCCGGCGGCATTGGTCAGGTCGACCTCGGCGCTCACTTCGGTGGCATCCGGATGCCACCGTCGAGACGGATGGTCTCGGCGTTGAGGTACGGGTTGGTGATGCACTCCATCACGGCAAAGGCGAGCTCTTCGCCCGAACCGAGGCGCTTGGGGAACAACACGCTCTGGCCAAGATGGGCCTTGAATGCATCGCTCTGGGGTCCGGTGCCATAGATCGGGGTGTCGATCAGGCCAGGGGCAATGGTGTTGACGCGAATGCCAACCGCCGACAGATCGCGAGCGATCGGCAATGTCATGCCAACCACACCACCCTTGGACGCCGAGTAGGCGCACTGGCCGATTTGTCCGTCGAAGGCCGCAGCGGAGGCCATATTGACAATCGAGCCGCGTGAACCGTCTTCGTCGACCGGTTCGGTCTGGGCCATGGCGGCAGCCGACTGGCTCAACATATTGAACGAGCCAATGAGGTTGACCTTGATGACGAACGCAAAGCGCTCGAGGTCCATCGGGACGTTATTGCGGTCGATCGTGCGGCCCGCAAATCCCAGACCGGCTGAGTTGACCAGGGCGCGCAGCGGTCCCATTTCCGATGCGGCGGCAACTGCAGCCTGGGCATCTTCAACACTCGACACATCACACTTGACGAACAATCCGCCAAGTTCGGATGCAACTGCTGTACCGCGCTCTTCGTTGAGGTCGGCAATGACCACCCGAGAACCGGCAGCAGCAAGCTGGCGGGCACTGGCTTCGCCGATGCCTGAGGCACCGCCGGTGACGATGGAGGACGAGCCCTCCAGGTTCATGCGTGGCATCAGTCCACAATCCTTTCGATGATGGTTGCGTTGGCGAGTCCGCCGCCTTCGCACATGGTCTGGAGGCCATAGCGGCCGCCGGTGCGCTCAAGTTCGTTGAGCAGGGTGGTCATGAGCTTGGTGCCCGATGAACCCAGGGGATGGCCGAGGGCAATAGCGCCGCCGTTGACGTTGGTCTTCGACAGATCGGCGTTGTGTTCTTTTTGCCACGCCAACACGACCGAAGCGAATGCCTCGTTGACCTCGAACAGGTCGATGTCGTCCATCGTGAGGCCGGAACGCTCCATGATCTTTTCGGTGGCGGGAATCGGACCCTTCAGCATGGTGACAGGGTCGGTACCGACCACGGCGAAGCTGTGGAATCGGGCCCGAGGCTTGAGTCCAAGCTCGGCGGCCTTTTCGGCGCTCATGATGAGCACGGCCGATGCGCCGTCGGAGATCTGGCTCGAGTTGCCAGCGGTGATCTTGCCGTCCTCTTTGAACGCCGGCTTGAGGGTGGCGAGCTTTTCGGCGGTAGAACCCTCTCGGATGCCTTCGTCGCGGGTCATCATGACGGTTTGGCCGTCGATGGTCACCGGGACGGGAATGATCTCGTTTTCGAAGCGGCCCTCAGCGGTGGCGACAGCGGCCCGGCGCTGGCTCTCGGCGCCGAAGGCATCGAGATCTTCGCGGGTGATGCCGTACTCATCGGCGATCATGTCGGCGCCGATGCCCTGTGGGGGTAGGCCGGTTTCGGAGTAGCGCTCCTGCATTTCCTGGGGGAATGGGAAACCCATTCCCTTGACAACTGAGGCGCCCATTGGGGTGCGGGTCATGACCTCAACACCAGCTGCGACCACGACGTCATAGGCTCCGGCCATCACGCCCTGAGCGGCGAAGTGCAGGGCCTGCTGGCTCGATCCGCACTGGCGGTCGACCGTCGTTGCCGGAACCGACTCGGGCCAACCGGCGGTCAGCACGGCGTTGCGCCCGATGTTCAGCGACTGTTCGCCGACCTGCATGACGCAGCCCATGATGACGTCATCGATGATGG
>CAYGMW010000363.1:0-2594 GCA_964350975.1 uncultured Acidimicrobiales bacterium
CTGAGGCGCATCGTGCGCCGGCGGCACCAATGTGGGGCGGACCGCCGACGATGGCCAGCCCGCGCCCACCACCACCGGCTGCCGCCTTGATGATGACCGGACGGCCCAGGGCGTGGGCAAAGTCGGCAGCGGCGGCTGCGTCGACGGCGCCACCTGACCCTTCGGCGACTGCGATACCGAGTGACTGGGCCAGGGCGCGGGCTGCGGTCTTGTCGCCAAAGGTGCGCAGTGTTTCGGCGGTTGGCCCAACAAAGACGATGCCAGCCGCGTTGCAGGCTTCGGCGAGCCGTGGGTCCTCGCTCAAGAACCCGTAGCCGGGATGGAGATGGGTCGCATCAGCACCAACAGCAGCATCGATCAGGGCGTCGGCGTCGAGATAGGCCCCAGCGCCTCGGCCCGGAAGCTCAACTGAACGGTCGGCCGCGGCGACATGCAATGAGTCAGCATCGTCGAACGGTGCGACTGCGATGGTGGTCATGTCGCCCGCGCTGCGCATGATCCGAAGCGCGATCTCGCCCCTGTTCGCGACCAACAAAGCGCCCATTGATTCCCCCATGGTTGACATGCCGCGTCGACGCTACAACGTGGTGTCAGTTGGACCGTTGTCGAGTGGCGGCCCGCCGCTTCGCGGCTGCCTTCTTCTGGGCTGTAGTCCTGAGTGGTTTGGCAGGGGTGCGAGGAGCTCCTCCGCTCATTGCCACCAGCGACGACCCGCTCGTCATCAGCTGGGTGCCGACGGTTTCGAGGTCACCTCCGGCGTCGACGACGCGTACGGCTACGGATCTGAGCTGCTGTGCCAGGGTGGTCAGTCCGGTGGCGACGCCAGAGATGCGTTCGGCGCCGCCGCGGAGCTGGTCGGCGGCCCCGTCGAACAGGTCACGAGAGCCAATGTCCACGCCGGTGATGACGTTCATCCCGAGCACCTCGGTGTGCGTGGTCGAAACGGTCGGGATGGAGACTCCATCGACATGGTTGCCGATGTGGCCGAGCAACTTGGCGACATCGTCAAGCTCGCCCCAACAGGCTTCGAGAGCTTTGGCCGCAATCTCGATGACCTCGCCAACCCCGTCGTCTGACTGGCCAATGAGCCAGCTTGCTGCACCAATTGCGCTTTCTCCGGCATCGGCGAGTCCGTGCCCGGCCCGCCCCAAGATGTCTGGCAGCTGGCGCATCAGGTGGAGCAGATCATCACCGTGCTCGTTGACCCAATCGAGCACGGGAACGAGCCGGTCCTTATTCGACCAGACGAGTTCGACGACCTCGCCGAGCTTGTCACGATCGTCCCAGATGGTTTCGACGACCTCTTTGACCTTGCCCACGTCGAGGCCGTCCAAGGAGTCGAAGATGTCCGAAATACCCATGGCGCGGACCCTAGCGTCGACGCAGACCCGGCCTAGCTTCTGGTGGGCTCGTGGGCCCGTTCGTGGGCGGCGACGATGGTTTCGGTGAGGGCCCGACTCAACCGCGCTCCCCACGTTGAACGGGGACCGCCATATTCTTCAGCCGACCCTGCCGCGCCGTGCATCCCAGGTTGATACGACAAGATGCACAATGCATCGGACCCCATCGGCGGGTTGTCGATGCCGACCTGGTGCAGGGCCGCGACCTTGGCTTCGGTCGCTGTCACCAGCAAGTTGAGCAGGGCTGCGTTGTTGAACTCTGCGGGTAGCCACGCAACGGTATTGATGGTGCCTGGCTCCTTGGGCGACGCGGGGGCGGCTTCGAGTGCTGTGAGGTCGAGCAGGTCGTCCTCAGTGGGCTGGCGAACACCGACCGTTGAGGTCACCACCGCTCCGTCGACGCGGACGGTGACGGCCTTGCGTACGTCGACGCCGGTGATGAGGCCAACGCCGTGTCCATCGAACCCGAAGTGGGCCGCGATCTCGCCGAGATGAGTATGAGGATCGGATCGCCGGTAGTCGCGGTCGACGGACGCGTTCACCACCCAGCGAGGTGCATCAACTATGCCGCCTCCATGCACGGAGGTCGAAAAAGCCCGCCACCCATCAGGAACGGTCCAGAACATTGCTGACTCGCCATTTCCGTGGCGACAGTGGACAGGAGATGCAACTTGTGGCGACATGGCGGCGATATCAATAATCGAGTCCGCGCTTGGCCGCAATACCTGAGTCGTACGCGTGCTTCACGTGGCGCATCTCGGTGACAGTGTCGGCCACATCGATCAGGGCATCGCTGGCATCGCGACCGGTGCAGATAATGCTGACCGTTGGAGGTCGGCCGGTAATGGTCGCGAGCACGTCGTCTGCATCGATCCAGCCCCAGTTCATGACATAGGTGATCTCGTCAAGGATGACGAGTTCGTGTTCTCCGGCCTCGATGGTGGCCTTGGCGTGCTTCCACGCTTCGGCCGCGACGGCTTGGTCGACGCTGAGGTCCTCTGAGTCCCACGTGAACCCTTCACCGAGGGCCCACCAGTCGACGCCGAGCTGACGACCGACCTTTTCTTCGCCAACGGACCACGACCCGCTCTTGAGGTATTGGATGACCGCCACGTTCCAGCCGCGGGCAACCCCTCGGCACATCATGCCGAACGCCGAGCTGCTCTTGCCCTTGCCGTTGCCGGTGTTCACGAC
>CAYGMW010000364.1:0-2585 GCA_964350975.1 uncultured Acidimicrobiales bacterium
TTCCATGCCGCGTTCACGCGCTCGGCTGCCATCTACGACCTGCCTGCTCCGATTGTCGGTGGCATCGCGTACGGAGATGGCTATGTCATGCTCGGCCGCGACGGTGGGGTCTTCAATTTCGCGTCGCTGCCGTTCCAGGGCAGCCTGGGCGTCCAAACACTTGCGTCGCCTGCGGTGTCGGTAACGGCCTACCCGCTGAGGGGTCAGGCCTCGATTGTGTCGCAGTCAGACGTTCCAGCTAACGGTCTGTCGAAGGATCCGTCGGTATCTGACAACGGACGCCTCGTCGTGTTCGAGTCGCTGGCGTCGAATCTTGTTGCCGGAGACACCAACGGTGTCAACGACATCTTTGTGCGCGACCTTTCCACCGGCGTGGTGACGTTGGTATCGCAGTCGAGCTCAGGGGTGCGTTCCAATGCTGCGAGCACCTCGGCGACGATCAGCGGCAACGGCCGTTACGTGGTCTTTTCGTCGACGGCCACGAACTTGGTCGACGGCGACACCAACGGCGCCGGCGATGTGTTCATTCGCGACCTGGTGGCCGGCACGACCGAGCGGGTTTCGCTTGGGAGCACCGGCGACCAAGCCAATGGGACGAGCACGATTCCTGACGTCGACGATTCGGGCCGCTACGTCGTGTTTCGCTCCAGCGCTACCAACCTGGTTCCGGACGACACCAACGCAAGCTTGGACATCTTCCTTCGGGACCGGGTTGCAGCCACGACGGCTCGGGTGTCGTTGGGTAACGGCAACGTCCAGATCGAGGGCAATGCAGCAGCGGGCGCCATTAGCGCAGATGCAAGCACCGTTGCCTGGCACAGCCCAGTGGGGTTCTTGCCGGGCGACACCAACGGCAAGAACGATGTGTTTGTGCGCCACCTCGGCACTGGAGTGACCACGCGAGTGTCGGTGTCGTCCCAGGGTGCCGAAGGCAACGACGCCAGCGAAGCTCCCGAGTTGAGCGACGATGGTCAAGTGGTCGTGTTCTACTCCTATGCCACCAACCTCGTTGCGGGCGACACCAACTATTTTGCCGATGTGTTCGTCCATCGTCGCGACACTGGGTCGACCACCCGGGAGTCAGTCACGCCAAGCGGTGGCGAGCGCGCCGGTGGCAGCTTCGCAGCTGACATCAGCGGCGATGGTCAGTGGATCTCCTACCGGTCCAACACCGTCAGAACCATCGCTGGTGCTCCGGTCGAGGTTCGCGACGTGTATCTGCGCAACCTCGAGGCGGCAACGACTGTCCAGTTGTCGGTGACGCCGAGCGGTGCCAACGCGTCGGGTGGCGACAGCGCCAACTCGTCGCTGTCGCAAGATGGCTCGGTTGTCGTGTTCGACTCCGATGCGGTCGACATCGTGGCCGGCGACTCGAATGGCCACACCGACGTCTTCGTGACCGACTTTTGCCAGTTGAGCTAGAGCTGACGCGGTGGGGTTGACATGACAGGCATCGAGCTAGGGATCGACGGGTACGTCGACGCAGAACTGATCGGCCACGGCGGCAGCGCGCGGGTCTACCGGGCCCGCGAGGTGGCCCAGGATCGGACTGTTGCGATCAAGGTGTTGGCCGAAGTTCCTGACGATGGGGCCCGGCGCCGGTTCGAGCGCGAACGCAAGCTCATGGGTCGGCTGTCAACCAACCCGGGCATCGTCACCATCTACTCCGGTGGGCTGACGACGTCTGGTCAGCCGTACTTGGTGATGGAGTACCTGGCCAATGGATCACTCGAGCACCGAGTCGATCGCGGTCCGGTTCCGGCTGGTGAGGCGTGCCTGTTGATGCTTGACGTGTGCGCGGCCGTCGCCGCAGCCCACCAGGTTCCGGCGGTACATCGCGATATCAAACCCGGCAATGTTCTGATTTCAGACTCGGGTCGGGCGGTGGTGACCGATTTCGGCATCTCGAAGATCACCGATGGCGCTTCGGTGTCGAGGACCGTGCTGGGGTTCACACCGGCCTATGTCGCGCCTGAAGTCCTCGACGACGCCGAGCCGACTCCGGCCGCCGACGTGTACTCGATCGGGGCGACACTGTTTGCCTTGCTCGCCGGTCGACCGCCCTTTAGCGACGGTGAGGGCACCTCGATGGCCACCATGTTGCGACGGGTGATCACCGATCCTGTTGAAGACTTGTCGGCCACGATTCCGGCTGCGGTGTGTTCGATCTATATCGACGCCATGGCCAAGGAACCTGCCGATCGGCCGGGGCTCGATGAGTTAGCGGAGCGGTTGAAGCAAGCTTCGGCCGGAGCGATCGCGAGCCCGGTCCTCACGCTGGCTCCCGCAGAGGCCAGGGGTGTTGCCGCCGCGGCAACTCTCGGGGTGACACCCACCGAAGTGACGCCAGCCGCAGCAGCGCCTGAGCCCCGAGTGAGGGCGAAAAAGAGCCGCGTTGTCGCTGCCATTGCCGTTGCTGCAGCGGCCGTTCTGGCGGTCGGCCTTGGCATCGCCATCTCGCGGTCGGACGACCCAGCGGTTGGCGTGTTGGCCGCGAGCTCAGAGTCTTCTGAGGTCGCTGCGACCTCGACGCCTCCGGCGACGCCGACCACGACCCCAAGCGGGTCGTCGACGACATCTCAGCC
>CAYGMW010000365.1:0-2578 GCA_964350975.1 uncultured Acidimicrobiales bacterium
TTGTTCGACACCGACCCACCCGCCGACGGCCTGCTCGGCGCCCGCCCGGTGGTCGCTGGAACCAATGAACAAGCCATCGACACTATTGGTCGCTACCGCGACGCCGGCGTCGACGAGTTCATTGTTCCCGACTTCACGCTTGGCGCGTTGGGGCCGCGCAAACACGCCATGGACCGGTTCATCAATGAGGTGGCGGTTCACTTCCGGGACTGATCTTGGCCTGAGATTCGGGCGGATCGTGTCAGGAAATTGCGTACGAGTGTTTGACGAACAGGCGTTCGGAGTTACACTAGGGTCATTCGCGATGAGTTGTGCATGAGGGACAATGGTTCCTGCCGTCGTCAGGGCGCCGCCAGGTCCACTGTCCCACCCCCTGCGTAGCTTCTTCATCAACGGACATCCCCCACGTCAACAAGCGTGAGCAATCCAGCCACATCAACCAGGTTCAGTCTCAGGAGGCAGCAAAGTGGAGAAGGAAAAGGCCCTAGATATGGCCCTGTCGCAGATCGAGCGCCAGTTCGGCAAAGGCTCGGTCATGAAGATGAGCGACAAGCCGTCCATGGCAGTCGAGGCAGTGTCGTCAGGCAGCCTCGCACTCGATATTGCCCTCGGTATCGGCGGCTTTCCCCGCGGCCGGGTCATCGAAATTTTCGGCCCAGAGGCCTCAGGCAAGTCCACCCTGGCCATGCATGTCGTGGCCGAAGCTCAGCGCAACGGTGGCATCTGCGCATATGTCGACGCCGAACACGCCATGGACCCGCAGTATGCAGCCAACATCGGTGTCGACATCGACGAGCTGCTCATTTCTCAGCCCGATAACGGCGAACAGGCCCTCGAGATCACCGACATGTTGATCCGCTCTGGCGCCGTCGACGTCATTGTTGTCGACTCGGTCGCGGCCCTGACCCCACGGGCCGAAATCGAAGGCGAGATGGGCGATACCCATGTTGGTCTCCAGGCTCGGTTGATGTCACAGGCGCTGCGCAAGATCACCGCCAACCTGAACAAGACCAACACCATCTGCATCTTCATCAATCAGCTGCGCGAAAAGATCGGCGTGATGTTCGGCTCGCCCGAAACCACCCCAGGCGGCCGTGCCCTCAAGTTCTACGCATCGGTGCGTGTCGACATCCGTCGCATCGAGGCCATCAAGGACTCTGGCGAGATTGTCGGCAGCCGCACCCGGTGCAAGCTGGTCAAGAACAAGGTGGCCCCACCGTTCCGCCAGGCCGAGTTCGACATCATGTACGGCAAGGGCATCAGCCGAGAAGGCTCACTGCTCGATGTTGGTGTCGAAAATGGGGTAGTGAAGAAGTCCGGAGCTTGGTACACCTACGAAGGTGAGCAACTCGGCCAAGGTCGCGAGAACTCCAAGAACTTCTTGTTGGCCAACCCCGAGATTGCTGTCGAAATCGACGACAAGGTTCGGCGTTTGCTTCACATTGGCTCCGAATATGCCGAAGCCAAAGAAGTTGCTGAAAAGGTCATCGACCTGAACGAGTCGGTCTCGGCCGAGTAGCTCCAGCAGTTCCCGGCGACACGTCTACTCCCAACGACGTGACGCCACCCCCGGTTAACTATGGCTGGATAGCCGGGATGTATGCCAGTGCCCGCAGCGGTGACACACCCTGCGGGCACTGCCGCGTCCGGGCTCGACCGATAGCCTTGGCGCCGTGACTCGCAAGTACGTGGTGCGCACCTTCGGGTGCCAGATGAACGAACACGACTCGGAACGTATCGCCGGGCTCTTAGAAGCCGATGGTCTCCAAGCCGCGGACTCCATCGAAGACGCCGACGTGGTGGTGTTCAACACCTGCACGATCCGCGAGAACGCTGACAACAAGCTCTATGGCCATCTGGGCCACATGAAGGCCATGAAGGCAGAGCGCCCCGACCTGCAGATCGCCGTGGCGGGCTGCATGGCCCAAAAAGACCGCGACCAGATCCAACAGCGGGCCCCCTACGTCGACGTGGTGTTTGGCACCCACAATGTGGGCCGGGCGGTCGAACTGCTCAATGAGGCCCGTATTTCCGGGCCAATCACCGAGATCCTCGAAGAAAGCGAGGAGTTCCCCTCCGCGCTGCCGGTGCAACGCGACGCGGGCCACGCCGCGTGGGTCACCATCCAGATCGGTTGCGACAACAACTGTGCGTTCTGCATCGTTCCCGCAGTTCGCGGCCGCGAGATCAGCCGGTCGTTTGGCGAACTCATCGGCGAAATCGGCGACCTCGCTCGACAAGGCATCACCGAAGTCACCCTGCTTGGCCAAAACGTCAATAGCTATGGGCGCGACCTGGCGTTGGCCCACCGTTCCGAGATGGTCACCGACGACATCCGCTTCGCCACCGGCGCGGCTTGGGCTGACGGCGACCGACGCGCCCGCCCCTTGTTCTCCGACCTGCTGAGGGCTGCCGGCGCGGTCGAAGGAATCCGCCGGGTTCGGTACACCTCGCCTCACCCCAAAGATCTGCGACCTGAAACCATCGCCGCGATGGCCGAGGTTCCGGCGGTGTGTGAGCACCTGCATCTGCCGTTGCAGGCTGGCAGCAACGATGTGCTGGCCGCCATGCACCGCGG
>CAYGMW010000366.1:0-2534 GCA_964350975.1 uncultured Acidimicrobiales bacterium
TCGAGAATCCATACGACCTGGCCATCAACAATGGCCGGATACGGGTCGGCGTCGTAATCGAGGAACGGGGCCAAGGTCTCGACCCGCTCACGAACATCGCGTACATAGATGATGCGGCTCTCGGACTGGATCTGGCCCGAGATCAGCAGATTGCTGTCGGCAAACTTGAGCGCATAGGCCGCTCGCCGCAAGAAGCTACCCATCGCGACGCCACCGTCGCCGTCGTAGCGGGTGGTCTGGGTGGTGTCTTCGAGGGTCTGGAAGTCGACCTCGTCGCGCTGGGCCCCAACCACGGCATACCCACCGATGTCCTCACCGAAGTAGAGGCCCGGCTGGGTAATGGTGAGCTGTGGCGAGTTCTCCGGCGACACGGTCGGGATGTCGCCGACCAGATAGGCCGGTCGGCCACTTTCGACACTGTTCGCCGGGGCGATGGCCAAGCTGTAACCGTGGGTAAACGCAACGTGTTCGGACTCCCACGACCGGTTGGGCAAGCCATCGAGCAGGAGCTCACGAGCCGACAACACCACCTGGGTGATCCGGCCATCGACCTCGTATCGATCGACGTCAACATCGCGGAACTGGTAGAAACCGCGGATGCCCTGGAGCTGATTGAACGTGTCGTCAATGATGTTCGGGTCCAACAAACGAACATTGGTGACCGTGTCGAGGTTGTCGACCACCTGCTGGGCCGTCAGCTCTGATTCGTAGGCAAAGTCGCGATTGACGACTGCGTCGAGCCCATAGGCAGCACGCGTGGCCTCGATATTGCGCTCGATGTACAACGCCTCACGATTCGACTCGTCCGGCTCGACCACGAGACGCTGGATCGCTGCGGGGTAGGCAGTGCCGGCAAGCGTGGCCACCACGGCCCACAGACCAACTGCCAACACCGGGAACGTAAAGCCCCGACGCCAGATATTGATGATGAGCAGCACGAACATGAACAAGCTGATGATCATCAACAGCCGGATCGCGGGCAGCTGGGCCTGAACGTCGGTATAGGACGCACCGTCGATGAACCCGCGGGTCGAGAACGTCAGCTCGAACTGGTCGAGCCAGTACCCCGCGGCCCGCGTCAGCGCCATCAAGCCGAGCAGCAGCGACAGGTGACCCTTCACAGCGGCCGACACGCGAGCCGTCGCCGACTGCTGTATGCGGATGCCGCCGTTGAGGTAGTGGGCGAGCCCCGAGATGATGAAAATGATCAAGAACGCGGCGAACAACCAGCTGACCAGATAGGTCAGGAACGGCAGTTGGAAGACGTAGAAGCCAACATCTCGGTTGAACAGGGCGTCTTTGACCCCGAAGTCCTCGCTGTTGGTGAACAACAGCCAGTTTTCCCACTGGGCCGACACGCCCACGCCGGCAACCAAGGCCATCACCAGCGACACAACGATACGAACCAGTCCTGACCGGCTACCCACCAAGGCGTGGTAGCGCTCGACGAGTTCCTCTTCGGGACCAAGCGGACGAACATCGGGTCCGAGACGGTCGGCAACCCACAAGTTGACCCACATCATCACGAAGAACACGACGGTGAACAGCACCCCGAGCGCGAGCTGCGCCCAGATGATGCGTCGCCACACCGACCCGAGGTCGAGCGAGTCGAACCACAAGTAGCCGGTGTAGAAGTTTGCCAGGCCGCGAAGTGACGTGATCAAGATGACCAGCGCCACCGCCGCGACCACGAGCAGAGCTCGGCGTCGGTTGGAAGTTCCGCCCGACGAGGCCCTCATCTCAGTGGGGGGTCGCATAGTCATCGGAGGGTACTAGTGAACGATGCCCGACCCACCTCTAGGAAGGGTCAGTCCTCGCACGCAGCCGCGACAAATGCTTCGTAAGCCGCCGCGGTGGCGATCCCTTCGACCCGATCGCGCCGGATCTCCCGATACAGATCGCGAACCCGACGGTCAGTTCCGCCACTCATCGACAGCGACGCAGCGAGCCGGCGGCGAAGCACCAACCCCAGGCGGGCGTCGACCACTTCGAATGCGGGACCAAGATCGGCATGCGGGTGATGGGCCGCGACCGCAATCTGAGCAAACGTGGCTTCGCAGGCCCGACCAAAGTCGCGAGCCCGGTCCTCGGCCAAAATTTCGTCGAGCACATAGGGCTCTTTGGCCTGCCGTAAGGCGTCGAGCACCTCATTGAGCTGATCGGCCAAGGCCCGCTTGAGTGACGATGTGACCTGGTCGATGAGCGCTGGGGCTTCGTCGAGGGCTGCGAACGCCGCCTCGGCATCGTCGCGAGACATGGCCAGACGCGGCGCTGCGGGCACCACAGGTGCCTGCGCCAGCGGCGGATCGAGGACCTCGTAGGCCTTGGCCACAGCCGTTTCACGCGACCCGCGAATTCGGGCGAACAAGTCGTCGATGTTGGAATCGCGCGGGCCCATCAGTGGAGCGGGTTCGGCCTCAGTGACCGGAAGCCCGGTATCGAGCACATCGGGCACATCAGCCGACGCGGACATCGCAATCTCAAACTCGGGCTCAGGCTCAGGCTCGGGCTCAGGCTCAGGCTCAGGCTCAGGC
>CAYGMW010000367.1:0-2532 GCA_964350975.1 uncultured Acidimicrobiales bacterium
ACCAGGTGATCGTCGTCGGCAACGCCCAGGTCCTATTCGGCGTCCAGTTCACCTGAAGGGTCCGGGTCGTCTGGTCACCCGTCGAATCGGTGACCCGGATCTCGAGCTGGTTGCCGCCCGGCTGCAGGCTGCTCACTGGGAGGTCCACATTGATGTCGCCCTGGTTCGACAACCGCCGCGGGTCGGGTCCGACACCCATCGTGACCCACACGCCATTCCGCAACCGATACTCGACGGCTGCCACCCCATCAGGGTCACTCACATTGCCCAGCACGTTCACGAACGTCTGGGGCACGCCGAGTTGACCGAACGCTGGTGTGTCGTCATGCCAGATCGTGATGGTTGACGGCACATTGGGCGTTGTTGTTGTCGTCGTCGTTGTGGTTGTGGTTGTCGAACTCGACACCCCCGGACTTGAAATACGGACCGCGTCAAGCACCGTCCCATCCTCACGCAAACCCACCACCACCTCATGGGTCCCCGCACCAAGCGCCACATTCGTCAACGCAACATTCCACCGATACCCACCACCAACACCCGCCGACACCAACCGCGCCGACCCCCCACCAACCGACACCCAAAAACTGTTCGACCCACCAGACGGAGCCAACACCAACAACTCAACCGTGTACGTCGCCGCCACCGGCGCACACACACCCACCCTCACCGACTGACCAACATCCAACCCCGACCAACTCGAACCACTCCCCTCAGGCACCACCACCTGACCACCACCAGAAGCACCCGACGCAGACTCCACCACAAACCGCCCAGACAACACCCCCGACTCCGCCTCAGACACCAACGAACACCCCGCCCCAACCACCGACGAACTCGTCACAGGAACCGTCGTGGCCGGAACCGTCGTCACAGGAACCGTCGTCGTTGTGGTTGTCGAACTCGACACCCCCGGACTTGAAATACGGACCGCGTCAAGCACCGTCCCATCCTCACGCAAACCCACCACCACCTCATGGGTCCCCGCACCAAGCGCCACATTCGTCAACGCAACATTCCACCGATACCCACCACCAACACCCGCCGACACCAACCGCGCCGACCCCCCACCAACCGACACCCAAAAACTGTTCGACCCACCAGACGGAGCCAACACCAACAACTCAACCGTGTACGTCGCCGCCACCGGCGCACACACACCCACCCTCACCGACTGACCAACATCCAACCCCGACCAACTCGAACCACTCCCCTCAGGCACCACCACCTGACCACCACCAGAAGCACCCGACGCAGACTCCACCACAAACCGCCCAGACAACACCCCCGACTCCGCCTCAGACACCAACGAACACCCCGCCCCAACCACCGACGAACTCGTCACAGGAACCGTCGTGGCCGGAACCGTCGTCACAGGAACCGTCGTCGCCGGAACCGTTGTGGCCGGAACCAGGTCCGGTAAGCCGATCAGGCGGACCGCATCGATCATCAGCCCGTCCTCGCGCAGTCCGAGGCTGACAAGGTTGTCACCTGCTGGCAGAGAGACCCCCGAGCGGACGCGCCGCCATTCGAACGAAGGCGCAATCGTGAACGACTCAAGCGTCGGGGCCGAACCTGCCACGCTCAACCACAGGCTGTTTGCTCCTCCGTTGGGGGCAAGCACCCTCACCTCGATGTCGACAACAGCGGCTGCGGCCGCATGGAAACACAGCCCGACGGCGTCGGCCCCGGAGTAGCCAGCCCACTGCGACCCAGCACCTTCGGGAACGCCAACAGCGAGCGACGCGCTCGCAGCCGCATCCGCTACGACCACAAATCGTCCGGCGAGATCGCCGGACTCAGCTTCGTGGGTCGAGTCTGGCGAACACGTCGCCGCCGCCCGAATCGCCGAGTCGGTCGTCGCGTGACCAGGAGTCATGGCGAGACCGCTGACTAGCAGCACCACAACAGCAACGACATTGACCACCGACCCTGAATGGGTTGCACTTTTTGGGCCAATCATTGCGCTCACCCTAGAAGATCAGTGTCACAGCGGCCTGACCGTCACTGTCCCGAACGATGCAACGAGCTCATGGGCGATCAACGCGATCGAACCCGATCGTGGGTCGGTGGAAAATCCGGTCGAGTCAACCTCGGCCATCCAACTAGACGGCTCCGGTTCGGATGCTTTCCATACCTTCCAGCGGTATGTCACTGGGGCAAAACCCTCGACCTGGGCCTTGAAGATGTAGTCGGTGCCTTGCACCATCGTGAAGGAGTCGTCAGCAAACACGACCCGGTTCTGCTCGTTGTACATCTCAAAGGCAGGGTCGCGTTTGGCTTCATCTCGCCAGAACAGGATCGATCCGAACGACGGATTGTTCGAACCATCGGGCAAGAAGCCGACCAGGGGCTGCGAATTCGGGATCACGGTGTTCGTATGACCCTGCCACCGAAGCGCAAGTCCGACGCCGGCGCCGTTCGACGGCGACGCATTGGCGTTGGGCGAGATTGCCCCGATTCGCACCGGCACTTCAACTTCATAATCTGTCCAAGATCGATCGCCAACGACAACAATGCGGTCGTACTCAACGT
>CAYGMW010000368.1:0-2520 GCA_964350975.1 uncultured Acidimicrobiales bacterium
CCCGGGATTGCCCATCCAGCAAGACCCGCTACACCGAGGACCGGGACGAAGGTTGGGAAGTGCTTGCGACCCTGCTCCCGATACGGCTGCTCCCAATGCGACTGGGTCCGAAAAGACATGACTCCGACGCTAGTGGACGCCGGTAGCGATCAGTACCCCAGGGTTTTTGACGTTCCGTTGAGCAGAATTTCATTTATTTCTTAACAACTTCGGGAACGCTAGGGACTGTCGCAACGTTCTATGTGACAAGTCCATACCCCTCACCCACTTCAGGAGCACCTCATGTCCAGCACGCCACTCGACGAGAACCCCGGCACCGTCGCCCGTCGTCTCCGGCGGCGAGCTCGACAGCTTCGAAAAGACGCAAACCTTCGGCTCGCCCCGCTGGCCGAAGCCCTGCGGCGCCGAGCCGCCGAACTCGAGCTCGAAGCGGCGATTCTCGATCAACGGCTTCGCCCCATCCCAGTTCGGGTCCGCTAAGGCGGGCCAGTCACGGCCCCTGACACTCCCGCCCAGTGTCAGGGGCTGCTTGATTTTTCACCTGCACTGCTCAACGAAAATCTCGTGATGGCACCGAGGCCGCCACTGGCAGAGCCTGAATTCGTTCGGCAATGACGTTGTAGACCCCTTCAGCTGCTTCGAGCCGACCCCGAACCAGCAGGGCCGGAGCGCCACGGGCGACGCTGCGGTACCGGATCCAGCACCCGCGGCTGCACACCACATTGATCAGCCCGGTCTCGTCTTCGAGATTGATGAACAAGGTCCCTCCAGCCGTCGCTGGCCGCTGACGATGGGTCACTACTCCCCCGACCCAGATTCGGGTGCCACTGGCGATCGATTTCAGCCCCGTCGCGGTGACTGCTCCTAGGCGAGCCAACTCGTCCCTGACAAACCGTGTTGGGTGACCATCAGGAGCCACGCCAGTAGCCCACAGGTCAGCAACCGCGGTTTCCTGATCAGACATGCCGGGGAGCTGGGGTGCCGTCACCCCTGTCACGATGCCACTGAGACGATCGGGCCGCGACTGGATGACCGAACCTGCCTGCCACAGCGCCGCCCGTCGATCTAGGCCAAAACAGCCGAAGGCCCCACCCGTTGCCAACGCTTCGAGATGACGCAGGTTGACATCGGTCGAGCGGACCAGATGTTCCATCGATCGGTACGGACCTCGCTCGGCGATCTGCTGAGCCAAGGTGTCGCCAATCCCCCTGATCGACGACAACCCGAGCCGCACAGCAACGTCGTTTCGCGACCCTGGACATGGTTCGAGGGTGGCGTGGTCGCTCGAACTATTGAGGTCGGGTGTGCGAACCACCACATCGTGGCGGCGTGCGTCGAGCACCAACGACTGGGGCGAATAGAACCCCATGGGTTGGGCATTGAGCAAGGCAGCACAAAACGCGGCCGGGTAGTACAGCTTGATCCAGCTCGATGCGTAGACCAGATAGGCAAACGACACCGAATGGCTTTCAGGGAACCCATAGTTGGCAAACGCGGCCATCTTGTCGAAGATCTCGTCGGCCACGTCGCCGACGATTCCCCGTTCGGCCATGCCTTCGTACAAGCGGATCTTGAGCTTGGCCATACGGTCCCGCGACCGCTTCGAACCCATAGCTTGACGTAGCTCGTCGGACTCGGCCGGAGAGAACCCGGCCACATCGATCGCCATCTGCATGAGCTGTTCTTGAAACAGCGGAATACCCAGGGTTTTGCGCAACGAGTTCTCTAAGAGCGGATGCAGGTACGTCACTGGTTCTTTGCCGTTGCGGCGCCGAATGTACGGGTGAACCGATCCGCCTTGAATCGGGCCGGGACGGATCAACGCCACCTCGACCACCAGGTCGTAGAAGTTGCGGGGTCGCAGACGCGGCAGCGTGGCCATCTGGGCTCGGGACTCGACCTGGAACACCCCCACCGAGTCGGCCTCGCACAACATGTCATACACCGCTGGGTCCTGGGGCAATGACGCCACATCGAGGTCGACATCGTGATGCTCGCGAATCAGGTCAACGGCCAGATGAAGCGCGGTGAGCATGCCCAGCCCGAGCAAGTCGAACTTGACCAGACCCACCGCAGCACAGTCGTCTTTGTCCCACTGCAGCACGCTGCGGTCGGCCATGCGCCCCCATTCGACCGGGCACACCTCGACAACGGGCCGGTCGCAAATGACCATCCCGCCGGAGTGAATACCGAGGTGGCGCGGAAAGTGTTCGACCTCGGCAGCCAGTTCGAGCACGTCTCGGGGCAGATCGACGTCGTTGGCCACGTTTTGTTCGGCGGTGCCCTCAAGCAAAGCCGACAGCCCACCCCATCGGTCGAGTTGTTTGGAAAACGCATCTTGCTGGCCAGTCGAATAACCAAGGGCCTTGGCCATGTCGCGCACCGATGACTTGGCTCGGTAGGTGATGACGTTGGCCACCTGGGCGGCATGAAGACGGCCGTATCGCCCATAGACGTGCTGGATGGCTTCCTCGCGGCGTCCACTTTCGATGTCGAGGTCGATGTCGGGCGGCCCATCGC
>CAYGMW010000369.1:0-2517 GCA_964350975.1 uncultured Acidimicrobiales bacterium
CACACGCGGCGGCAGCGACCGCGAGCGCAGAGGTGCCGACTCCGTGGTTCTGTGTTGGGTCTCCATAGATACGAACCGCGAGCTCGAACGGTGTGACCAGCAGGTTCAGCAACAAGATGTTGTCGCCCACCCCGGCGCCCTCGTTCAATACCGCCGTCACCGTGGCGCTCAGCAGCAACACCAGCACCGTGCCCACCGATGCCCAGGCCCGACGGTCGGTGAGCGACGACACCGCAAAGGCCACACCGGTAAACACCGCGCTGATGATCAACCCGACAGCGATGATTCGCCAAAAGACCCCGAGCCATGCCACGAAACCATCAGGGCCAGCGCCTTCAAAGGTGTAGCCGATCAGGAACACCATCGGTGGGCCGACCGTGACGATGCTCATCACGGCCAAGATGCCGAGATACTTGGCCCCGAGATAGGTCATGCGGGTCAGTGGTGTTGACAAATACAGGGGCAACAGCCCGTTGCGGCGATCGCCGGTCAGAGCTTCTGGGGCAACAAAGGCGGCGAACATGACGAGCGCCAACAAGATGACGCCGTAGTAGTCCGAGTAGGTCGGGACCACCTCGCCGTCTTCGAGCAGCTGGACTGCGTCGCCCAGCAGCACCGCGAGGCCCACGTAGACGACTGCGGGAACGAACGCGATCGCAGCGGTTGCGATCGGCAGGATCTTGGCCTTGGCGGGCCGGCCGAGTCCGAGTACGTGCCGGACGCCTTGGAACGCAACGGTTCGCAGCGCTCCGATGACCCCTGTTCGGGGGCCGTCGTAGGTCCGATAGCCGCGATGGAGGATCTGGGCGTCGTCAGCCATGGTGTGCTCCGGCAGTCAAGAAGACATCTTCGAGGGTGACTCGTCGGCCGCCGAGGGCATGGATGCGTGCTCCGGCGTTGGCCACCGCGTCGCGGACCGCATCAAGGATGAGGTCGGTGTCGACATCGTCGGTACGAGCAGTCGTGACGAGCAGCTCGATGGCGCCGGGATTGTTCGTCGGAAGTGACTCAACGGCAAAGCCGCGGTCGATCAGGAGTTGTGTCACCTGCTCGACTGAGCTGGTGTGATCGTCGGTCTCGACCAGTTCGACCACCACTCCAGCCAGCGTTTGGGCCAACAGTTCAGACACCGCTCCAGCCGCGATCAACCGACCTCCGTCGAGGATCACCACATCGGTGCAGACGCGCTCGACTTCTTCGAGCACATGGCTCGACACCACGATGTCGATACCGACGCTGCGGTGGATGTCGGCGATGAGTTTGAGCATCTCGTCGCGCTGCATTGGGTCGAGGCCGTCAGTGGGCTCGTCGAGCAGGATGAGTTGGGGATCAGACGCGAGCGCTTGGGCCAACTTGACGCGCTGGCGTTGGCCTGTCGACATGGTGCCGAGCGGCCGAAACCGTTCCTCTCCAAGGCCCACCAGCCACAACGCATCAGAGGCTCGACCCCGGGCTTCGGAGCGGGGTAGGCCCTTGACTTCACCCAGATGGCGCACGAACTCGTGGGCGGCCATGTCGTTGGGCAAGATGTTTCGCTCGGGAGAAAACCCGATGCGGCTGCGGACCACCGCGCCATGGGCCACGGGGTCGAGCCCGCCCACTTCGACAACGCCGGCGGTCGGGGCGATCAAGCCGAGCCACAGGTTGAACAGGGTCGTCTTGCCTGCGCCGTTGGCACCAACCAAACCAGTCACGCCATGACTGATGTCGACGGTGAGGTCGTGGAGCGCCACATGATGGCCGAACTGCATGTGCAGGCCGCGTGTGCTCACAACGCTTGTGGGTGTCATGGCCCTGAGTCTGGCAGGTTCGGGCAAGTTCGACTTCGCGAACTTGCGATTGCTGTTCACAAATCTGGTGTTGCCGCGCCTCCGGCGGGGCCTAACGTGTTGCCCGTGTCGAGCCCAGTGACCGATTCGACGGCCTCCCTCGGCCCCACCACTTCTGCGGAGTCCGGCGTTCGTTCGTTCATCATGCGCGTGTGGCTGGGCGACACTCCGGGCGCCTTTGGTGCCGTCGCGACCCGAATTGGTGCCGCTGGAGCCGACCTGGTCGGTATCGAGATCCTCGAGTCGGGCGGGGGTCTGGTGATCGATGAGCTCATCCTTCGGCTTGCTGATGGTGTGAGCGCGGCCGATGTTGTGGCTGCGGTCGACAGCCTCGAACGGGTCTCGATTGAAGAGTTTCGCCTTGTCGACGATGACGTCGTGGACGCCGAAGCCGTGGTGCTCGCGGCAGCCACCCACATCTGCGCCCAATCGTCCAACGAAGCAGTGATCTCGGCGTTGATGGAGCAGTCATCGATGGTGGTTCGAGCCACCTGGGTGGCGTTCGTGAGCCAGGACGCAGTGACGACCATCGGTGCCGCCCCAACCGATGAGTGGATCACCGCTTTTGTTCGGGGTCGGGCCCACGCCGGTCACCATCGCTCAGCGATCGACGCTGACGCTGCGGTCTTTGCCTTGCAGCGCTCCGGGGCTGCTTTGGTCGTGGGTCGTGACGGCATGACACTGCGCG